>USBR01000001.1 GCA_900552905.1 uncultured Succinatimonas sp.
ACTCACTTTTTTCATTGGATTTTTTAAGTGACCACAGAGATCCGTTAGAACCAAAAATATATAGTTAAAAATTTTTATTGAAAATTATTTTCAGAAAAATCAAAATAAAACTCGTTTTTTTACGGTTTTTGTAAACTTGTATTCAAGCGCATTGATTTTAATATGCTAGAATTTAAGGTGAGATCACGTTTTTCCCGATCTATTACATAATTATTGCGGATGAATGTGGGCTTTATTCTGAAACTTATAAATTCAGAATAGACTCTAGGCTTAGCCTAGTTTTAAATTCTTTTGAAAGTTGGAATATGTACTATGAAGACTAAATTTTTAGCTTTATCTGTTGCCGCTGTTTTAGCTGCCTCTTCCTTCGCTGCTAATGCTGCTTTAGAGCAGTCTGTTTCTGTTGGTATTCGTGGTGGTTGGGCTCATCAGTATGATGATGCTAAAACCGCTGAGGTTTCTGAGAACAATGGCTATGGCGTAGGTCTCTATGGTGAGTACAACTTCACCAATTGGTTCGCTTTAGGTGTAGGCTTTAACTATTTCGATGGTTTTGAGGCTAGAGACATTGCTACTCGCGCTACCACTGATTTTGATGCCTATGCTCCTGAGCTCTATGGCCGTTTTGCTTATAGTTTTGACGACAAGGGTTCTGATATCTTCGCTAAGGCCGGTGTTGCTTACTTCTCCGTAGATCCTAAGGATGGTTCTTCTCAGGATTCCTTCGCTCCGGTTGTTGGCGTTGGTCTGCAGTATGCCTTCACTAAGAACTTTGCCGCTCGCGTAGGTTATGACTACTACTTCAATACCTATGACGAGGATGATCTCGACATGGACACCGGTTATGCTTATGCTGGCTTCCAGTTCACCTTCGGTGGCCCAGCTCCGGCTCCGGCCCCTGCTCCTGAGTACGTTCACGTTACCGAGAGCCACAACTTAGATGCTAGCACCTTATTCCCGTTTGACGGTTCTGAGTTAAGCGCTGAGGGCAAGCAGGCTGTTGATAAGGTTGTAGCTGATTCTTCTAAGCTCACCAATAGCGAGTTCGAGGTTTATGGTTACACTGATCGCATCGGTAGCGATGAGTACAATCAGAAGCTCTCTGAGAAGCGTGCTAATGCTGTTGCCGCTGAGTTACAGGCCGCTGGCGTAACCTCCTTAAAGGCTGTTGAGGGCCGTGGTGAGGCTAACCCGGTTACCGGCAATAAGTGCGATACCGTTAAGGGCAAGCAGGCTGTAATCGACTGCTTAGCTCCGGATCGTCGTGTTGAGATCGTAGTCTCTGGCGATACCACCAAGGTTGAGCAGATCTAAGCTACTATTTATAGATAGCTAAAACTAAGCCCCCAAGAGTTAAGTGCTCTTGGGGGCTTTGATATTTATAGCTAAAGCTTATTTATTTTGCTCTAAACCGTAATCGTCGGTGGCGACATTGTCCTCAGGGCTATCGATATTGCCTAAGAGCTGCTCATAATAGAGCATCGCAGCTTGATCGGGGTTTTTGAGCATGGACTCAAACATAGTTCTTACCTGCTCGAGGACTGAGGCTCTACAGATGAACACAAGCTTAGAGCTATGCTCGCCTGCAGGCCAATCATTGAGGGCAGATAAGGGGTAGAGCTGTCCTTGAACGCCATGGATGACGATAGGCTTAGTCTGATCTTTAAGATTGAGAATACCCTTAATACGTAAAATAGAATCACCAAAGTTCTCCTGCACGCCGGTAACGGCTGCTAAGAGGGCTAAGGAGTCGATAGGCTCACTGACCTCTAAAGCAAAGGAGTCGATATCAGAGTGGGCGATAATGCGCGGTCTGGCGACACCAATTTCACCGGAAACGGTAGCCGGTCTAAAGGACGGGGCGATCTTTTGACTCTTGATATTAAGCCAGCTTCTAACCTTTTCATCATAATCCTGATTGGCAGTCTTATAAGGTCCGATCTCAAAGAGCGCATGCGGATCGAAATTACCTTTAACCTGCGGGTAGATATGAGCTGACGGATTGATTTTCTGGGCAATCTCGTAGATAGCATCTAATTCGTCAGAATCGATAAGATCGGTTTTGCTGACAAGGATGATATCGGCTAGGGCGATCTGCTTTACTGCTTCATACTGTTTTTGTAATTGATCGCGGATATATTTGCCATCTAAAACGGTGACAGTGCCGTCATAATAGAAGTGATCGAGTAAGAACTCATCACCATTGAGAGTTGCGATAACACCGGCAGGATCTGCAAGACCTGTAGTCTCAATGAGGACGCGCTTGAACATTGGAATGTCACCGCGCTGAGCTTTGACAAAATTCTGTACAAGGCAGTCGATGAGCGCACCTTGCAATGAGCAACAGATACAGCCTGACTGTAACAGCACCACAGAGTCATCTACAGATTGTACGAGCTCATGATCGAGGCCGACATCACCAAATTCATTGATAAGGACTAAGGTATCCTTAAAGTCAGTGCTATTAACCCAATGATTTAAAAGGGTAGTTTTGCCGCTGCCTAAAAAACCGGTAATAATATTGATAGGAATTAAGTTCTCACCTTCAGGGGTGTTTTCCTCAACGGACATTGTTTTCTCCATTTTCAAGAAAGTCTAAGGCTTGTGGCAGAGATTGTAGCCTATATTCATCTGCTTCATTGAGCAGATCATGATAAGCATTATCAATTGTGACAATTTTTACTCCATAAGGGTCGTGCTCATGCTGTTTAAAGAAGTCATAAGCTATCTTAGTGGAGACTACCTTATCATGGCCTGCAAGTATGGTCATTATAGGGATTTTAAATTGAAAATCACCCTGAAGCAGGCGACTTTGCGTGAGATAGGCCTGACGCAAAAAGCCCCAAGTCGGGCCGCCGATAGTGAGATCGGGGTGAGAGGCATAATAATCGTGATAGAGCTTATAACGGATCTCACAGTGAGAGTGATCATTACCTAAAAAGGGTTTGCGTTTATAGCCTTGACCATGCGGAGTATAGGCAATTTTAGTTATAGGTAATGCCCCTAGGGTCAAAATCAAAGCGCCTAATAGCGGTCTTGGGAGCGGGAAATAGGGATAGACATAGGGGGCCATTAAGGCCGCACGCTGAGGTAGATGATGACCTTTAACGATGAGATCGAGACTTATGAGCGAGCCTAGGGAAAAGGCTAAAAGCTTATAGTTATCTATCTTAAGTTTAGCTAATAAAAATTGAATATCTTCGCGGAAATACGCAAAGTTATCGATATGACAGCGCTCATGATCGGCTAAAAGCCTAGTGGAGGCGCCTTGACCGCGAGCAAATAGGATCACAATGCGCTTATTTAAAGAGCGCAGGCTATAGAGAAATTCGGCATATTTATGCGCAATTTCACCGCGCCCGGGAATGATGACAAGGCAATCGTCAGGATTACCGGGAAGCTCAAAAGCTGAGAGCGTCAGGCCATTGGGATGAATAAAGCTATGTTTTAAAATCTGCTTGTCAAAAAAGTTTTCAATTTGCTCTTGGCAAGCGAGTAATTTGGTAGCGCTTAGTAGAAGCTTAGTGAAACGCTCACACATAGGACCTCCTGGCGCTGAGGCGTTTAGCGGCGGCGATGAATGCTGATAACGTTAGGTACAGCTTTGATATGTTTGATAACACCGGCAAGATGGAGACGATCACGTACAGTTACCACTAAGTTCATGATAAAGGTCTTCTCATCTTTAATATCGGAATTGATGCTTTCAATACGGGAGCCGGCAACATCGATGGCATTGGAAATTTCAGAGACAATACCTTGACGGTTTTCAAGCTCAATAAGCAGGCCGGTCTTAAACTCCATATTAGCGGTAACAGAGAGATCCCAACGTACTTTAAGGGATTTTGTCGGGTCTTTGTCAGAATCGCGTAAATTGCGACAGTTGACATTGTGAATAACGAGGCCTCGGCCTTGAGCAAGATGGGCGATAATATCGTCACCGGGGATCGGCAGACAACATTGAGCGATAGTATAAGGCACACCACCGGTACCTTTAATCGGCAGATTGTTTTGATGATGCTGTTGCGGATCGAGGAATTTAGTAATGGCTACCGGCAGAATATTACCGATAGCGACATTGCCATAGAGTTCTTTCATATCGCTTTGATGGAAGTTCTCTAATAAGGCCTTAATCTGCTCGTCACTGAGAGTGGCAAGCTTGATAGCACGCAAGGCGTTTTGGACTAGGCGGCGACCGATAAGCTCGCATTCTTGGCTTCTTAAGCTCTTTAGATATTGTCTGATCTTAGAACGGGCACGAGAGGTAACCACGCTTGATAACCAAATGGCATTAGGGGTGGCATTAGGGGAGAGCATGATCTCCACGCTTTGACCTGACTCTAAGGGACGGGAGAGCGGATACATATGGTGGTTGACGGTAGCGCCGATACAGTGCAGACCAATATCAGTATGGACAGCAAAGGCAAAATCAACCGGGGTTGAGCCTGTAGGCAGGTTATAGATCTTGCCTTCAGGGCTAAATACGAAGATCGAATCTGGGAAGAGGTCTTTTTTAACATCTTCGACAAATTCCATGGAACTGCCGGCACTTTGTTGCAGATCGATAAGATTTTTAATCCATACCTGAGCGTTTTTCTGCGAGGCAGTAGAGACCGGCTTTGAGCCTGATTCCTTATAGGCCCAGTGCGCGGCGACACCGCGAGCGGCCATTTGATCCATAAATTCAGTACGGATCTGAATTTCAAGCGGCACACCATGAGGTCCGATAAGGGAGGTATGCAGGGATTGATAACCGTTAATCTTAGGGATGGCAATATAATCCTTAAAGCCATTAGGACGGGGCTTGAAGAGATTATGCATCTGTCCTAAGACGCGATAGCAAGTATCGACATCCTTTAAAATAATTCTAAAGGCATAGACGTCCATAATCTCGCGAAATTGCAGTTCTTTATTGACCATCTTGCGATAGATGGATAAAAGACGCTTTTCACGACCTAAAACCCGCGCTTCGATACCGGCTTCTTTAAGGCGCGATCTGATGGCTTCTAAAATGGAATTGACCACTTCCTTGCGATTATTGCGAGCGCGCATGACGGCGGATTTTAAGACGCGATAACGCATAGGATAGAGTGAGGCCATACCCAATTCTTCAAGCTCAGCTTTGACATCGGAGATGCCTAAGCGGTTAGCTATAGGGGTAAAGACATCTAAGGTTTCCTGAGCAATACGCTTGCGCTTGTCAGGACGTAAGGCGCCTAAGGTACGCATATTGTGGGTACGGTCGGCAAGCTTGATGAGGATGACGCGGATGTCTTTAGTCATAGCTAAGATCATCTTGCGGAAGTTTTCCGCCTGCGCTTCTTTATAATCGTGGAAGCGTAATTTATCAAGCTTAGTTACGCCCTCAACTAATTCTTTAACCGTATTGCCAAATAAACGCTCTAAATCATCATCGACAATGCTGGTATCTTCAACTACATCGTGTAATAGTGCCGATTGCAGTGACTCTGTGTCCAAATGCATTTGGGCAATGATGGTAGCAACAGCGATAGGATGGATGATATAGGGTTCGCCGGAGGCACGGCGTTGTGGGGCATGGGCGAAATCGGCAACGACAAAGGCTTTGTCGACTTCGGCTAATTTGTCTGCGCTAAGATAGCTTGCAACTATCTCGCGCAGATGGGCGTAGTAATGAAAGTTAGGAGAGGCTAGAGCCAGTGCGGTCGGACTTTGACCTTGTTCTAAAACCTGGTAAATGCTCTCTCCCATATTTCATACCTTCGTTTAGTTAAACATTTCAACGCCGTCGATAGGAGCGAATTCATTGTCGCTAGGATGGGCAGAGCTGTCACGCAGATGCTCCTTACGATCCTGCTTGTCTAAGAATTCACGGGTGATTAAACCCTCTTCGATCTCGCGTAAGGCAATAACGGTAGGCTTGTCCTTTTCCTCGTCAACTAAGGGCTTGCTACCCATAGAGATCTGGCGGGCGCGTCTTGCAGCGAGTAAAACTAAATCAAAACGATTGCCGACTTTGTTTACGGCATCTTCAACGGTAACTCTGGCCATTTTTTCTACCTGTGTAAGGATGCAGCCTAGTCTAGGCTTATAGCATCAATATTTATATTGTAGGACTTTATCTGGTAAAGTTCTGAGACTGCACCGAAAATAAAAAAATCTGTATTAAAAACTTTCATTAAGTCATAAAAACAGGATATAGATCCTGTAATTATACATGATAGCTCCGGCTTTGTATAAACCTAGGCTTCTAAAGGCTTAGGAAACATGGTTAAAACCTCAGGCAAGATAGTCTCGCGGGAGGCGCGCTTAGCTAAGATGATAGAGCGTAAGGTTAATAGACTATCCTCGAAATTATCATTGATGATAATGTGCTCGTATTCATCGGCATGAGAAATCTCATTAGTAGCTTTAAGCATGCGTTTGGCAATAACTTCCTCGCTATCGGTACCGCGATTGACAAGGCGGCGCTCTAATTCCTCTAAAGACGGCGGCACAATAAAGATACCCTGAGCGTCGGGAGTTTGCTTTCTGATCTGACGGGCACCCTGCCAGTCGATATCTAAAAGCACATCATGACCTGCATTGAGCCACTGCTCGACGATTTCGCGTGAGGTGCCATAGGAATTTTCAAAAACCTTAGCGTACTCATAGAAGGCATTGCGGGCGACAAGTGCGTCAAACTCGGCCTGAGAGACAAAGTGATAGCTGACATGATCAGTTTCACCTGGGCGCATAGCGCGGGTGGTGTGAGAGACCGAGAGTCTGAGCTTATCGTCTAAATTAAAACGCTCTAATAAAGCGCTAATTAGGGATGATTTACCAGCACCGCTTGGAGCTGAAATAATAAATAAAGTGCCTTTAGTCATGGTTTGCCTCCTCAGCACTTACCGGCAGATCCGGGAACATTGAGAACCAGCGATTGAGGACGGTACGGGCCTCAGGAACACCGATCTTTCTTAGAGCTGAGAACGGAATTACAGTGAAATTACCGCCAAATTCGCTCAGCTGTACCTTAAGCTCGCCCATAACCTCACGGCGCTTGTTGATGCCAAATTTATCGGCCTTAGTCAATAAAATCAGGGCCTGTAAATTAGCGGCTACTGACCAATCGATAATGAGGCGATCGTGATCGCGTAGCGGGGTACGGATATCCATGGTGATAACGATACCGCGCAGGGCTTTACGCTTTTGCAGATATTGGGTTAAAGAATCCTGCCATTGCTTTTTCATCGTCTCAGGTACCGCGGCATAGCCATAACCTGGCAAGTCGACGAGAGTTTTGCCCGGGGCCACCTCAAAGAGGTTGATAAGGCGGGTACGACCGGGGGTACGACTAGTCTTAGCTAAGGTCTTTTGATCACAGATGGCGTTTAGGGATGAGGATTTACCGGAATTAGAACGACCGATAAAGGCAATTTCAGAGCCTATATCCTCAGGTAACTGCGAGAGTTTCGCGGCACTGGTGACAAAATGGGTTTTACGAAAATCTAAAGGTTTGGCTTCAAGCTTATCTGTCATCTCTCTTGTCCATAAAAAAGGTCATTTTTAAGGTTAGATCTCACATAAGTGTCAGCGCTTTAATAAGGAAGTGCAAAATAAATATGGCGCTAGAATGTAGCTAAGATGCGCTCTTAGCTTCAGGACCCAACTAATTCCCAAAAAAAATGACGGTTTGATACCGTCATTTTATCAAGAAATAGGAGCTTTTTCTTAAATAAAGCTAATTCTATTTAAGATTCAAATCCTTAATCTTACGGGTAAGGGTATTACGGCCCCAGCCTAAAAGGCGGGCTGATTCTTGTTTGTGATTGCCGGTAAAGGCTAAGGTTGCCTCGAGCATGACACGTTCAAACTCAGGCACAGCCTCAGCTAAAATATCGTGCTCACCAGCCTTCAGGCGACCATCTACCCAATTGCGCAATAATTCCTGCCAAGAAGTATTTTCGCGGGAAGAGCCATTGATAGCGGTAGCGGTTTTGACCTGATTGTTGCCGGCATGTAAAAACTCAGTCGGTAAGTCGACTAATTGAATATCGCGACCGGTGACCATGATGGTGAGATATTTACATAAATTTTTAAGCTGTCTGACATTACCAGGCCAGGCTTGACGGCAGAGGAAGACTAAAACCTCAGAGGTCAATTTCTTAGGCTCAGTACGATTTTCAATGGCGCTTTGGGCTAAGAAGTGTTTAGCGAGCATCGGAATATCATTATTGCGATCGCGTAAAGGCGGCATATTGATATTGATGACATTGAGGCGATAGAAGAGATCGGAGACAAAGGTGCCTTCGTTAATCTTGCGCTCTAAATCTAAGGAAGTAGCGGCGAGAATACGCACATCGACCTTGATAGGAGTGGTAGCGCCTACCGGTAAGAATTCCTGATGCTCTAAAACCTGTAATAGGCGGATCTGGGCATCCATCGGCATATCGCAGATTTCATTGATAAAGAGGGTACCGCCCTGAGCCTGCATGAGGGCACAATTGCTGATATCTTGACGAGAATCACCAAAGAGCTCAGTTTTAATATTTTCCTGAGGCATAGAGGACATATTCAGGGAAATAAAGCGATTAGAACTGCGATCGCTGTGATTGTGTAAGGTAGCGGCAACGAGGGAGCGACCAGTACCTACCTCACCGTGTATAAGTACCGGTAGGTGGGTTTTAGAAATACGCCCGATGCATTTGAAGACTTCCTGCATAGCCGGAGACTTACCTATGATCTCAGCTTCATCGGTGAGAATCTTCGGTTGCTGTTGCTGATTGTTCTTTTCCTCAGCTAAGCGCAACATATTGACTCTATGCACTGCAGCGCGGCGGATTACGGCAATGGCCTGATCGACATCAAAAGGCTTAGGTAAATATTCAAAGGTACCGGATTCATAAGAATCGATAGCCGCCGTCAGATCGCTATGGGCAGTCATAATAATGACCGGGATATTTTTATCGATCTTATGTACTTCTTTGATGAGATGTAAGCCATCAGTACCTGGCATACGGATATCGGAGATGATGACATCAGGATGTTCTTCTTTTAAAGCCTCTAAGGCCGCATCGCCACTTTCGAAAATACGAAAATGAATATGATTGACGGTCAGTGCTTTTTCAAAAACAAAGCGGATACTGTTGTCATCGTCGACAACCCAAATCATCGGATCCATATTATTGTTCCTCACGGGTTTTTTTCGCCGTCGTTAGCGGGAGAATAATTTTAAAACAGGTTTGTTGGGAGGTGGAGGTACATTGCAATACACCTCCATGACGCTCAACAATGCTCTGGGCAATGGATAGACCTAAGCCGTTGCCGTCATTTTTGGTGGTAACCATCGGATAGAAAATACGATGGCGCAGATTTTCGGGGATCTGCGGACCGTTATTGCTGATTGAAATTATCACGGCTGTCGAATAACGGATGTTATTGATAATAGTATGGATACCAGCACGCGTTTGAATTTTAATCAGAGGATAGGGCGTCTGTGCCTGTTGCATCGCTTGAATGGCATTATTGACTATATTCAGCAAGACTTGTTGCATGGAGTCGATATCTAAGGGCAATTCAGGTAAGGACGGATCATAATCCTTATGTATACGGATATCGCCTAAGGGTTGCATCTTCACTAAGGATAAGACTTTTTCGATCACAAAGTGGATATTAGCCTCAGTAAGCGGATTAGGGCGTTGCGGACCTAATAAACGGTCTACTAATTCTTTAAGGCGGTCAGTCTGCTCAATAATGACCTTAGTGTAGTCCTTAAAGCCTTCAAGATGGCCATAACTCATCTCTAATAATTGTGCTGCACCGCGGATCCCGCCGAGGGGATTTTTAATTTCGTGGGCAAGCGCGCGGATGAGACTGCGCGCGGCATCATGCTGATCGCGTAAGCTTTGCTCGGCTATCAGGCGCTCTTGATGCGGTAAGGAGGATAATTCAATGATAAGGCCTCCGCGTTTTGCGGGGTAGGCACTGATGCTTAATGATACTTTTACGGAGTGACCGGGTTCAGGCGAGAGCATGATGCCTGAGGCAATAAAGCCTGAGAAACTCTGCTTTAAATTAGTGTCATTGAGAGCATTGAGAATGGTGGACTCTTGTTTATCGATAAGCTCATTGAATTTAAGAGTATAAAGACGGGTGCGCGACATTCCTAACAGCTGTTCAGCTGCCGCATTAGCAAAGGCTATTTTTAAGGAATTATCGGTAATTAGTACAGCAGTATTAAGGCTTTCGACAATTGTTTTGGTGTCACAATGCATAAGCCACGGCCTCTTTGTGTATCTTTTTAGTGCGAAATCTTTATGGAAAGCACTTTACCACAAATTTGTGCACTGTTTTACACTTTTTAGTGCAGGTTTTAGTGCTGGTTTTATGTAGAAAAGGAATTTTTATAGAAATAACTGTTTGAAAATAAATAACAAACAAACAAAAAGACCTAAAAGAAATAACTTTTAGGTCTTTTATTAATGTTCTTTAATGGTGCAGATTATTCAGCTTTTTTTCCACCAGCGGCTCTGAATGCACGTACACGATCCATTTCGGAGAGGTTCTTCTTACGGATACGGATGCTTACCGGGGTAACCTCAACTAATTCATCCTCATTGATGAATTCTAAGGACTGCTCTAAGGACATACGTACCGGCGGGGTTAAGAGAATATTATCGTCAGAACCAGCAGCACGCACGTTAGTGAGCTTCTTAGTCTTCAGCGGGTTAACGGTCAGATCGTTGCTACGTACGTGTAAGCCGATGACCTCACCTTCGTAAACTTCCTCACCTGGGGCTACGAACAGACGGCCACGCTCCTGTAAGAACCATAAGGCATAAGGAACAGCCTTACCGGTATCGTTAGAGATTAAAACACCGTTTTGACGCTCACCGATGGTGCCGCCTACATACTCATCATAGCTATCAAAGGTATGATACATGAGGCCTGAACCTGAGGTTAAGGTCATATAGAGAGTCTGAAAACCGATAAGACCACGAGCTGGGATACGGTAATCTAAACGGACACGACCCTTGCCATCCGGAACCATGTTCTTAAGCTCGCCCTTACGCAGGCCTAATTCTTCCATAACCGGGCCTTGATTTTCCTCAGCTAAATCTAAGGTTAAAACCTCATACGGCTCTAAGGTGCGGCCACCTTCCTTGTGTAAAATTACCTCAGGACGGGAAACGCCTAATTCATAGCCTTCACGACGCATCTCTTCGATGAGAACGGATAAGTGGAGCTCGCCACGACCAGAAACCTTGAAGCGATCAGCGTCTTCAGTCTTTTCCACACGTAAAGCGACGTTGTGGACTAATTCCTCGCGCAGACGGTCTTCGATATTACGAGAGGTAATGAACTTACCTTCGCGACCGGCAAAAGGAGAGGTATTGACACAGAAGTTCATGGAAACGGTAGGCTCATCAACAGATAAAGGCGGCAGCGCCTCAACCTTGCTGTTATCGCAGATGGTATCGGAAATCTTAAGCTCGCCTAAACCGGTAACGGCAATAATGTCACCTGCCTGTGCGGATTCTACGGGAGTACGGTGCAGACCTAAATAGCCTAAAACCTGACCTATCTTGCCCTGACGGGTCTTGCCTTCACGATCGATGATGGTAACTGTCTGATTAGCACGAGCAACACCGCGCTTAATACGACCAACACCGATAACACCGACATAGGAGGTGAAGTCTAAGGAAGAAATCTGCATCTGCAGCGGGCCTTCAGCGTCAGCATCAGGAGCGCTAACTTTCTCAATAATGGTATTGAATAAAGGCTCCATAGTGTCGCCATGCTCTGAAGCATCAAGAGAGGCCCAACCTTGGAAGGCTGAGGCATAGACTACTGGGAAGTCTAATTGCTCATCGGTAGCGCCGAGATTATCAAAGAGGTCAAAAACCTGATCGATTACCCAATCTGGGCGTGCACCTTCACGGTCGCACTTATTGATAACAACAATAGGCTTTAAACCAGCGGCGAAAGCCTTTTGGGTCACGAAACGGGTCTGCGGCATCGGGCCGTCAACAGCGTCGACTAGTAATAACACGGAGTCAACCATTGACATGACACGCTCTACCTCACCACCGAAGTCGGCGTGGCCTGGGGTATCTACGATATTGATGCGATAGCCATTCCAGTTAATTGCAGTGTTTTTAGAGAGAATGGTAATACCGCGTTCTTTTTCGATATCGTTAGAGTCCATAACACGCTCTTGACCTAATTCGTTACGATCAAGGGTGCCTGACTGGCGCAGAAGTTTATCTACCAGAGTGGTCTTGCCGTGATCAACATGCGCAATGATAGCGATGTTGCGGATTTGCTGAACATCCATGTTTATGCCCTGTGTGATTCTTAAAGTGCTTGTTGGATAACAAAGCGGATTAGAAGATAGAAATATTTGCGATATTTTAGCTTATTTTTGAGCTTGGTTACATTTTTTTTAAGAAGAAACTGGTAAATGCTCAGAAGAGGGGCGGGAATTTTGGCAGAAAAATCTCGTGAAAAAGCGCTTTAATCTATTAAAATAGATAGATATTTAGTCGCAAATGGATGTATTGTGAAAGAACTTATAATTTATTTTTTGCGTCGCGTTAAACGTGACAGTGTGGGCCTAGAAGCCGCCGCTTTAGCCTTTACTTCAATTTTAGCCCTGATTCCGGCTTTAAGTGTGGTCTTATCGGTCTTTGCCGTGGTTCCGTCCTTTGCCGATGCCCGTGAGGCTTTAAAGAATTTTGCGGCTACTAATTTCATGCCGGTCTTTTCCGATGCTATCAATTCCTATGTTGCCACCTTAGTTGAGCATGCCGGCAGTTTGACTATTACGAGTACCGTCTTTTTATTCGTCATCGCCTTTATGCTCGTACGCTCTATCGATAATTCCCTCAATCGTATTTGGCGTGGCGGAAAGCGCCGTTTAGGCAGTAAGATGGCTATCTATTGGACCTTATTGACCCTAGGCCCCATCGCTTTAGGTCTGATTATCTGGATCTTCACTAAGGTTTTATCCTATGCCTTTACTAAAGCTCCAGGCATTGAAATTCCGATCTTGATGGCTTATTTCGTCTTCCCCATCGTGATTGAAATTGCCGTGATCACAGCTTTATTTACCATTGTGCCTGCAGTTAGCGTTAAGCTTCAAGATGCCTTTTTAGGTGCAGTCTTAGTGACAGTAGCCTTTGAAATTTCTAAAAAAGTTTTCAGTACCTTTGTCTTAAATTTTTCAAATTATGAAGCGCTTTATGGGGCCTTAGCCGCCTTACCGGTATTGATGATCTGGATCTATATCAATTGGTGGCTCGTGCTCTTAGGAGCTGAATTTACCGCTACTTTAGGTGTCATCAGATCGGGTATGAGTGAAAAGGTACCAAGCTTTATGCTGATGCTTGCTAATATGACGGGCTCTACCTTAGGTTCAGATTCCATCAGCGACAAGCGCCGTGCTAAAAGCAAGATTAAAATAAAAATCTCCGAGCGCCGCTAACGATTTAGATTAGGCGTAATGCCTGGGCGTTTTTCCCCGCGTTCTAGAGCCTTAAGATTAAATTGAGGCTCTAAAAGTTTACCCTCAACTGACAATATACTTTGACTATCCTCAGCGATACTTATAAGTTTTGCCTGTCCTTTAAGCTCTTGTGTCTCTAAATCTAAAGTAGCAAGGGCCTTGATTTTATTGACAATAGTTTCACAATTAAAGTTTAAAAAACCTTTTTTACCATTAAAGTCTAATTTTAATTTAGGGGCAACTAACATACTGTCATCATCGCGCAAGGCACTCTCTAATTGCGTGGCGCTGAGGCTATAATCGCGCTTGTCGCCACCATTGAGCAGATCTAAGCCTAAATTTGAGACTAAAAGATTATCGCCCTGAGCTTTCAGGTGCCCCTGTAATCCTTGTAAAAATTCACCTTGATTATAAGTGCCTTTAAGATCGATATCGACATCGACCTTACCGCCTAAGATATGCGGAATGAGGGAGGAGTTTAAGGAGGATAATTCAAAATCCTGCGTGGTAGCTAAAAGATAGAAGCTATGCGTGTGGCGATTATAGGCAAGAGCGCCATGAGCTTGTGATTTACGCAGCGTCAAGTCCGGGATAGTGAGATTGAAGATTTCAGCGCTGAGATTAGCTAAGACGCTAAGTTTATGGATATAGAGATCGCTATAGGTCGCATCTAAAACTTTCAGATCGAGCATGAGCGTCTTGTTAGTTTCAAGTAATCCATTTTTATCAAAGCTTAAATCAGCAATACTGCCATCTATCTTTTTTACAGAGAGCGGGAGTTTGTGCAGATGCGAGATGAGGGCGATATTGTTTAAATTGAGATTTTGTATGTTATAGCTGAAGTTTTTAAGCCAAGTTTTAGCTTTCTCAAAAAGCTCGTCCTGAGGCTCAAATAAAACACCATCTAAATCTAAGTTATTGAGAACTAAGTGATTTTTGTCTTTATCGAAGTTTCCTGAGAGAGCATAATGGCCGTCAAGATAGCCCCCTTTTGCTTTAAAGCTTATATTGTGCTGAAAGTTTGCTTCAACCTCGTTAGCATCTAAGCTTAAATTTAATGCCAGATAGGAAATTTCGCCAATATGGCCTTTATAGATACCTTCAAAGCTTTTGTCATTAAGTTTAAGCTCAGCAATATCCCCTGAAAGCTCACCTAAATAGAGATCCTGATCTAGAGGGACACTGAGATCTTCAAGCTTGCCTGTATCAGCGCTGATACTTAAATGATTAAGCTTATTTTTTAAAATCAGTTTTTGGGCGCGGAAATTATCAAAGTGCAGATGTGCATCTTTGCGCTCAAAATAGCCTTGACCTTGTAATGTGCCACCTAAAAGCTTTAAGGCTACATGCTCAAAGTCAAAGCGCTCGGGTGTAATAGCGGTGATGAGAGTGGCATTATTGAAGGGCAGATCTAAAAAGCGGCCCTGAGGAGCGCTGATTTCTGCCTTTTCAATACTAAGCTGAGATCCTTTAAGGCTGAGATTTTTAAAATTAGCCTGACAATTTTGTAAGGCAAAATCCTGATTTTCAAGGCTTGCGTCAACTAGGCTTAAATTTTTAACCTCTATATTTTTAAAACCAAAGTTATCGGCAGTGAGCATAGCGGCTTTTTTTTCATCAAGATTGAGGCCCTTAGCATAGAGATCGCTTATGACTAAATGCTCTTTAGCGACGAGGCTTGTGAGCTCATATTCGCAATAAAGTTCAGCAACAGTCAGTTCCCCTATTTTTAAGTCTTTGATTTTAAAAACATTTGGATAGAGAGGGGAGAATTCAATTTCCTTAAAATCGACATTGAGGCTAGTATGGGTGGCAATGAGCTTTAAAAATGGACTTTTGACATTATTGCCATTGAAGATAATGATGATGACGGCGATAGCGGTGAGCACTAATAAGCCAAGAGCTAAGAGAATTTTAAATAAAGGGCTTAAAAAAGAGCTTGTAGCTGAAGTCATGATCTATCCTAATTTCTTAAACCACCTGTCGATAAGCTGTAAGGCCCGCTTTGGATCCTCTTGCTTTAGTATAGAGGCTTTTTGATAAGCTAAGCTTAAAAGCTCATGATCACGATTTAAATCCGCTACGCGGGTAAAATTAAAGCCGCTTTGATCGGTACCGGTAATGCCGCCAGGTCCTCTAAGTTTCAGATCGGCCTCCGCGATTTTAAAGCCGTCATCGGAATTTTTAATGACATCGAGGCGCTCATGCATCAGCTCACAGGCTTTAGGATCTTCGGGAGCTGTATATAAGAGTACACAGGAGCCTTGAATATCACCACGGCCGACACGGCCACGGAGCTGATGCAGTTGGGCCAATCCCAAACGCTGTGCGCCGTCGATAATGATTACGGTGGCATTAGGCACATCGACACCGACCTCGACAATGGTGGTGGCGACAAGAATTTGGATTTTATTATTAACAAAATCTTCCATGATCTGTTGCTTTTGATTGGTCTTAAGTTGACCGTGCAATAGGCCACAGCTGAGATCAGGCAGGGCTTGTGAAATATCGTTATAGACACTCATAGCCGCAGCATTATCATCTTCATTTTCGCCTATCAGCGGACATACCCAATAGATCTGCTGTCCCTTAGCGCAGACATTGCGCAGATGGGCGATGACTTCAGAGCGTCTTTCACTTGAAACTTTAGCAGTGATAATGCTTTTGCGCCCCGGCGGTTTGTCATAGATGGAACTTACATCTAAGTTTGAATAGGTAGCCAATTGCAAGGTGCGCGGAATAGGGGTGGCGGTCATCACTAATTGATGTACGGTTAAGCCTGAAGGAGCTTTTTTTAATAAAGCTGTTCTCTGATCTAAACCAAAGCGATGCTGTTCATCGATAATAGCGAGGGCTAAATTATGATATTTGACCTCGTCTTGAAAGATGCTGTGAGTACCGACAATGATATGAGCGCGGCCATCGGCGATAGCGCTGAGGGCACTGTCGCGGGCCTTTTTCGTTAGCGATGACTTTAAGAGGACAATATTGACCGCAAAGTCTTTTAAAAATTTCTGCAAACTCTGATAGTGCTGAGTGGCTAAAAGCTCAGTTGGCGCTAAGAGCGCGCATTGACAGCCATTGCGGCAGACTTGCAGGCAGGCCATGATCGCCACTAGGGTTTTACCAGAGCCGACATCACCTTGTAAAAGTCTAAGCATCGGGACGCTATGGCCGAGATCTGTACAGATATCGGCATAAGCCTGCATTTGCCCAGCTGTCGGGGTAAAGGGCAGAGCTTTGAGTAATTTTTCCTCAATTTCTTTATCTATAGCTAATTTCTGCGCTTTATGGGTGAGGTTTAAATCCTTAAGGCGCAAGAGCGCTAATTGATAGGCTAAAAGCTCTTCAAAGCAGATGCGCTTAAAGGCTTTAGTGCTAAAGAGATTGAAGTTTTGACCAGGCGGTGGCGGGGCTGGGGCATGAACTTCTAAGATAGCCTCGGTTAAACTTAAGGCAAAGGGATTTTCTTTAGCGTTTAAAAGTTCTTCAAGGGGCAGAGCTTTAAGCCGAGAGGTGATCGTCGCGATAATTTTGCGTAAATTTTGCTGTGAGAGCGTCTCTTTGAGGTGATAGACCGGAGTGAGAGTTTTATCGGGGATGAGCTCGACGCCATTATCTAAAAAAGTCACCTGCGGATGCTGTAGACATAAAAGGCCCGAATAATCCCTTTTGGCCATGCCAAAGAGCATTACATACTGATTTAAAACAAATTTATTTGTAAAGTAAGGCAGTGAATTAAAGAAAATAGCATCAAGACGCCCACTGTCATCGACAAGGTTTACCTTTAAAACTTTGCCTTTGAAGGTATGGGTGCTTTTAACCTGAGCCTTAATTAAATAGTAATTGTCATCATCCCTGACAGCTGCTATCGGGGTGAGCTTAGTTTTATCAAGATAACGAAAGGGTATATCAAAGAGCAGATCAAAAAGAGTATTAAAGCCCTGCTCTTTTAAAATTTGCGCATAGCGCTTGCCCACACCAGGTAAGGAGGCGAGGGCATTGCTTTGATAATAGTTGTCGCTATCGGTCGGCAAGATTGCTTCCTTACAATAATTGCTTGATAAAAATCGAGGCCTTCAGGCGTTTGACTTTGCGTAAGATCCGTTTGACCTCGTCAGGGTAGTTCTCAAAGTCCTCAAGACAATTTTCTGAGGTAATCTTAGTGGTGTGCTTGAGCAGATATTGCTGTTCATGCATAAACTTTTCTTTGAGCAGATGATTAGGATCGTGGATGATAAGACCATTTTCTAAATCTAAAGCCCAGGCGCGCGGATTGAGATTATTGCCTGTCATGAGCGCGAGGTTTTGATCGACAAATAGGCCTTTGACGTGATAGGTATTAGTACCATCGGCCCATAGACGAATATCTAATTGATTTTTTTCAATATATTTCTTATGCGTCAGCACGAATTCACGCAGATTTAGCTCATAGATATAGGGAACAGCGCCGACAGTAGAGAATTCTTCACCCTCATGGATAAAGAAGTCATTGGCCTTTTTATCGCCTACCACTAAGGTGAGGCGAATACCGCGCTCTAAAGCTTCATTTAAAGCCTGTAAGATGAGCTTAGGCGGATTGAAATAAGGAGTGCAGATAAAGAGTTGCTCCTTAGCGGCACCAATTAGCCATAAGAGATCGCGATTGAGAAGATTATGGCGTTTACCTAAACCCGCAACTGGGGTAATACCGATTTCGCCTTTGTGGATCCTGCCGCTTTTAAAGGAATATTGCACCTCGGTGAGATGGCGACGCAATTGCTTGATTTCATCGCGCATTTCTTTTGCCGGCTTAACCTTACCTTGTGAGAAATCCTGCACTGCAAAATTAGAGTGGAAGGCCTCTGTGGCAAAGGCGCACATCGCATCGGCGAGATCTGGACTGTGAATTTCATGATAGCGATCGAGACGATAGCGATCAGCATAATCCATATAGACATTGTTGATGCTAGCGCCTGAATAGAGGACAGTATCATCAAAGACAAAGCCTTTAAGATGCATCACGCCAAAAATCTCACGACGCTTTACCGGCACTCCATAGATAGCCGGCGGGGCCTCGCAATTAGCGGCCATATTGTAATAAAGCTCACTATTGCCAAGTGACGGGCCCTTACCGATAAGACCTCTTTGGGCGCGGTGAAAATCGACATAGACGCGGATATAGAGCTTAGGATTTTGGGCTTTAGCGGCATAGAGCGCGTTTAAAACCTCACGGCCGACTTCATCATCTTGCAGATAGAGCGCGGTGATTAAAATACGGTTTTTAGCCTGAGAAATGAGCTCAAGCAGACGATGATGACAGCGAGTCGGGGTCTCTAAAATATTATAGGCATTAGCGGCTACCGGAATGCAGGGTAATTGCTGCAGACGCGTTTGGCAATAAAATGAAGTAGGCAGAGCCTTTTTAAAAAATAACATTGTATTTTCCTTTACTAAATCTTAGCCGTAGCTGCTTGAAGCCAGCTGATTTCAGTATCTGTAAGCGTAGTGGCGGCATTTTGAATGACGTTTCTTACATTCTGATGATAATCGTTAAGCCACTCAATTTCACTATCTGACAGTAAATCGACATTGATAATGCGCTTATCAAAAGGCACTAAGGTTAAGGGGCTAAAGCAAAGCATATGCGAAAGTCCCGGCTGTGAACAGTTTTGCACCACTAAAAGATTCTCTAAGCGGATACCATAGGCATTTTCTTTATAAAAGCCCGGTTCATTAGAGACTACCATACCCGGCTCTAAGGGGACATCGGAGCGATGTAAGGAAATCTGCTGCGGGCCTTCATGTACAGATAATAGATGGCCGACACCGTGACCGGTACCATGGGCATAATCGAGACCATAATCCCACAGCGGCCGGCGGGCAATAGCATCGAGCTGTTGACCTGAGGTGCCTTTAGGAAAGATCAAAGTCGAGAGGGCAATATGTCCCTTAAGCACTAAGGTAAACATATTTTTAATATCATCGCTCAAACCCGGGCCTACGAGCACAGTACGGGTGATATCGGTAGTACCGTCAAAATAATGGGCACCGCTGTCGATAAGATATAGCGGATCCTCTCCTAAAGTACGCGGAGTTGCGACTTCCTCGTGATTGTAATGGCACATGGCCGCATTAGGACCTAAAGCGGAAATGGTGGCAAAGGAAGGCTCGACATAACCTTGCTCGACTTTGCGGAAGGATTCAGCGCGCTCGGCGAGCACGGCCTCATCGATATCCTCGACACTGCGCTTGAAGGCGTCGGTATCGGAGATCTTCTCGACTAAAGTGAGATCGTCAAGCCAGGCTAAGAAGCGGCACATAGCGATGCCGTCTTTAATATGAGCCTTATATTCACCGGCAATTTCTAATTGATTTTTGCAAGCTTTGGGTAATTGACATAGACCTAAGCCACAGGTGACGCGCGCACCGCCTTCATAGAGCTTATTGAGCACATAAGCATTGACGCTATCAGGATCGACAAAGACCGCGCAACTTGAAGAGCATAAACGCTCTAAGGCATCATCAAAGCTTGATTCAGGGAAGATATCGATATGGCCAAAGTGAGCTTCGAGATCGGCAGACATTTCTTCATCTAAATGGCGATCGTCGATATACCATTCGAGGGTGGAATTAGAATAGGCCACCATTTTGCAATTGACTACCGGCAGATATTTACGATCATTGCCGCGAATATTTAAAAGCCAGCAGATACTTTCAGGATCGCAGATGACGGTTGCATCTAAATCGCGATCGCGGAGAGTCTGCGCTAAATTCATGCGCTTTTGCGGGGATGGGCAGCCGTTGAATTCATCGGGGAAGATCATGATCTTCGAATAATCGCTCTCGGGACGATTTTCCCAAATATTATCGATGATATTTTGCTTTAAAGGTACGATCTGCAGATCGAGACTGTCGAGATCGTGCTTTAACTGCTGATAGGTTTTATAGCTTATGCATCTAAGATCGATGCCGACACGAGAATGTTTTTCTAAGACGGCGCCAAGCCACAGCTGTGGGGAGACTTTAGAGCTGTCAAAAGCATCAAAGCAATCTTCATTGATCTGCTCTAAAACCTGTACGGAATAACGACCATCGGTAAGCACGCAGGCAGCACGTTTAATCTTAAAGCTACCGTGAGAGGTGACAATCTTAGCCTTATGGGCGGTAAAATCTTCATTGACATGGGCAGCTACGGCGACACAACCGGCACTGCCGGTAAAGCCACTGATATAACGGATACGCTGACAATCATCAGTAAGCTCATAGGATAGGTATTCGTCATCATGATAAATAAGCACGGCGTCAAGGTCCTGAGCCTTCATGGCTTTTTCTAGTGTTAACAGGCGTTGACGATAAAGAGGATTATTTTGTTCAGGCATATCGAAAAAGTTTAGAAACTCCCCCATGTGCATATAATAGATAAAGAAAAAAAGGAGTTTATCTTGACAACAAGAGTGCGCTAGTATTTTAGCACATCAACCCTTTGTCTATCAAAACACCTATAGTTTGTATTTATAAGGTTTAAGCATGTCCGATATCAAAGCCACCAATCCCTTATTGAACTTTTCAGGATTCCCTAAGTTCTCTGAGGTTAAGCCTGAGCATTTAAAAGAAGCCTTAGAGCAGTGCATTAACAATTGCCGTGAAAAGGTTATATCCTTATGTGAAAAATATGGTCACAATCCTAGCTATGAAAATCTCTTAGCTCCTCTTAATGAAGCTGATGATGAATTATCTAGAGTATGGTCAGTGGCAAGCCACCTTAATAATGTCTGCAATACCGAAGAATTCCGCAAGGCCTATGAAGAGTGTCTACCGCTTATCTCCGAGTATTCCTCCTGGATTGGCCAATATCGTCCCCTATATGAGGCTGAGCAGGCTTTAAAAAACAGCCCTGACTTTGAATCTTTACCTCTGCCTAAGCGCAAGGCTTGTGAGAACTCCTTACGCGATTTCCGTTTAAGCGGTGTCAATTTAGATGAGGAAAAGCAACAGCGCTATACCGAAATTTCCACCCGCCTGTCACAGCTACAATCGCAATTTGCGAATAATGTCCTCGATGCCACTCATGGCTTTGTCTTAGAGATCAGCGATTTTGAGGATCTCAAAGGCCTGCCCTCTGGAGCTATTCGTCTAGCTAAGAGTGAGGCTGAGTCTCAGGGTAAAGAAGGGTGGATCATTACTTTAGATATGCCTTCCTATGTGCCGTTCTTAACCTATGCTGACAAGCGTGAATTAAGACAAAAGCTCTATGAGGCCTATACTAGCCGGGCCTCCGAAATTGGCCCGAATGCAGGTCAGTGGGACAATACTGAGGTTATGGAGGAGATCTTAAAACTCCGTCATGAATTAGCTAAGCTTTTAGGCTTTAAGTCCTATGCCCATCTCTCTTTAGAGACTAAGATGGCCCCTAATCCTGAGACCGTCGTGGACTTTTTAACAAATTTAGCTAAAAAATCCTATGCTCAGGGCCAAAAGGAGATGGCAGAGCTGCGCACCTATGCCCGTGAACATGGCGCTGATTATGAATTAGAACCGTGGGATATTGCTTATTGGTCTGAGAAATTGCGTCAGGAGCGCTATGCCTATAATGCCGAGGAATTACGTCCGTATTTCCCGGTTGACAAGGTTATCTCCGGTTTATTTGAGTGTGCTCATCGTCTCTACGGGGTGTCCTTTAAGGAGCGTCAGGGGGAAGATGTCTGGAATGAATATGTTCGCACTTATGATATCTATGAAGATAAGTTTGGTAGTGTTATCGGCACTTTCTACATGGATCTTTATGCTCGTCAAGGTAAGCAGGGCGGTGCGTGGATGGATGAATGTCTGACCCGTCGCTATCGTCAGGATGGAACCTTACAGTTGCCGGTTACCTATTTAGTCTGCAACTTCACCCGTCCTGTAGGCTCAGCTCAGTCACAGCTTACTCACGATGAGGTGGTAACTTTATTCCATGAATTCGGTCATGGTCTCAATCAGCTGTTAACTCGTATCGATGTGGCTGATGTTTCCGGTATCAATGGTGTGCCGTGGGATGCGGTAGAGTTGCCGTCACAGTTTAATGAAAACTTTGCCTGGCAGAAGGAAGCTTTACCTTTATTATCAAGCCATATTAGCTCTCATGAGAGCTTACCTGAGGAGAAGATTCAGGCTTTATTAAATGCTAAGAACTTCCATTCCGCTATGGCTATGCTCCGTCAGCTTGAATTTGCTCTCTTTGATTTTAGATTGCATTTAGAGTATCAAGAGGGTGTAAAGGGGCAGGTTCAAAAGATTTTAGATGAAGTTAGATCCCTAGTTACGGTAGTACCGGTAAGCCCTAATAATCGCTTTGCAAACGGTTTTACCCATATCTTCGCTGGTGGTTATGCCGCAGGCTATTATAGCTATAAGTGGGCTGAGGTCTTAGCTGCCGACGCTTTTGGACGCTTTATTGAGGATGGTATTTTCGATCGTAAGGCCGGTGGTGATTTTGCTGATCTCATCTTATCTTGCGGTGGTGCATGCGATCCGATGGCGAACTTTGTAAAGTTCAGAGGTCGTGAGCCGCAGGTAGAGGCGCTTTTAGAGCAAAGCGGTATTAGCTATAAATAAGAGCTAGTCTTTAAATAACGAAGCCTCTAGTTTTAGAGGCTTCGATTTAATTAGCGCTTAGTGTTCTTAGTTTCGATTTTTTTAGGATCAGGTAAGAGCAGACCACCGACACTTTGGGCAATCATGGCGGTGATCGAGCGGGTAGTGCGATTGATCTCCACAATCTTCACATAAACCTTATCGCCTAAGCGGAGCTTAGTCGCGCCGGCGACGGTGAGAATGCCTAAATCACCATCTAGGATAAAAGCATCGCGATTGTCGCTGATAAAGACTGACGGTACAAAGACCATGGCGCCGTTTTCTTCAAGAATAACGCGCAAGCCACCACGGCTGAGATCGAAGACTTCAGCTTCAAAGACGGTACCCTTAGCAATATCCGGCTCTAAATAATCCATATATAACCAATCGCGGACATCGCGCTCAGCCATACGGTTAGTGCGACGGGCGAGATTCATCTTCTGTAAGAGCTCATCATCAGGTAAGGTCGGATGTGCGGCATTGACGATGATGGCCTTAAGCAGACGGTGGTTGACCATATCGCCATACTTACGGATAGGTGAGGTCCAAGTGGCATAATTATCAACGCCGAGGGCAAAGTGCGGGGCAGGCGCAATGCTCATCTGTGAGAAAGCCTGCAGGCGGCGGATACGGCAATCCATATAATTGTCGTCTTTAGCATTAGCAAAACGTCTAATCTCGTTATAACCCTGAAGCGAGTCGATACCGCTTTCAGGGAGCGGGCAGTGCTCCTGTTCAAGTAAGGCTAAGATATCGTTTTTCTTATCCATATCAAAGCCGGCATGCACATTGAAAATACCGCAGTTGAGCTTGTCCTTGAGCATTTCACCGGCGCTGATATTAGCGGCAATCATGGCCTCCTCGACAATCTGATTGGCAATACGGCGGTGATTGACCTCGATATGATCAAGAGCGCCTTGTTCATTGAGGATGAATTCATAATCCGGACGGTTTCTAAAGGTAGCTGCATGGGTAGCCCGATAATGATCGCGAGCGTGGGTAAATTCCACGAGAGTCTTTAAGATCTTAGCGATATTCTCAGAGGGCTCTTTAGCGCCATCCTTACCCTCTAAATAATCGGAAACCTCGTTATAAACGAGCTTACCCTTAGAGACTATATTCGCAAGCATGAATTTAGTGGCGCTAAAATCAATCTTACCTTCTAAATCACAGTGGATGGCGCCGACAATGGTCGGACGGCTCTTACCTTCGCGCAGAGAGCATAAATCATCGGATAAGACGCGCGGTAACATCGGAATATCGCGGCCGGGCAGATAGATGGAGAAAGCGCGATTGGCAGCTTTAGTATTGAGCTCAGAGTCTTCGCTGATATAACCTGTAGGATCGGCAATAGCGACATAGAGCACAAAGCCCTGTTCATTTTTTTCGATATAGAGAGCATCGTCCATATCCTCAGTGTGCTCACTGTCGATGGTGACGAAGTCTAAATTTGTGAGATCGCATCTATCATAAGCGCTCTCTAAGAAGCTAAATTCCTGATCACAAGGCTCAGTTAAAGGCAGATCATAGCGGCGTAAAGAGACGCTCCACGGGGCTTTAGGATCATCTTGTCGGCAGATGAGCTCGTTGATATCAGCCTTAAAGCCATGACCTTTGAGGGCATGGGAGTAAAGGGTGCAGATAACATAATCGCCGTTTTTTAACGCGGTCTTAGTGTTTTCTCTTTTATCAATAGCAACAATGCGGGTTTTAATATTGGGGTGATCGGGAATAATATTGAGTTTGCCATTAGCAAAGAGCACACGGGCCACAAAGCGCTTTAAATAAGCTTCGATGAGGCTTTGCGGGATGGCGTGCTTGCGGCCATTGCCGTCATCTTCAATGAGGGCGCTGATACGGTCGCCGTGCATGACATTGCGCATGTCATTAGGGGCGATGAAATAGGATTGATCACGGTCAACCTCTAAAAAACCAAAACCGCGATCAGTAGCTTTGACGCAGCCTTCTTTTTTGACCTTTTCGCGATCAAACTTTTGTTTGAGTGCACGTAAAGCAGGATCGTTAAATAACATATTTTCTCCAAATTTTGTAACGCTACGATTATAGCAATCGCCAAGACAGACGCCGCTTAAAGCAAGAAAAAAGGCTAAAGCTGATTGTCAAAAATAAATGATGATTATAACTAAATTTTGCATGCTAAAGGTAATTTGTATCGGCACAAGACGCTTTAACTGACAGCGTTTTTGCGTTAAAAGGCCTTTTTGTAAGCTTTTTTGATAGAATACTATCTCCATTGTGGCTTATATTGTTTAAGAGAAGATCATGCTGTCAGATTGGATTAATGAAATGCGTCCGCGGACGCTACTTTTAGGTTTTACTAATTGTGCTTTAGGTTGTGCCTTAGGTTTTTATTATGGTGATGTTTCCTGCTATACCGTCATCACCGCGATCTGTATTGTTCTCACCGGCGTCATGCTACAGATTTTATGTAATTTCGCTAACGATTATGGCGATGCTTATCGTAAGGCCGATGGTAAAAATCGTAAGGGGCCGATCCGTGCGGTCATGGTGGGCGCGATTTCTCTCACGCAATTGCGTAAGGGTATGGCGGTGGTGACCATATTAGCTACAATCTGCGGTGTCGCCGCGGTAATTTTAGCTGTAGGCAATAATCTGCAGGTTTTATCGTGGTTTATCTTTTTAGGGGTGATTTCGATTTTAGCGGCGCTCTTTTATACCATCGGTATGGCTTATGGTTATAAGGGCTTTGGTGATATTGCCGTCTTCATCTTCTTTGGCCTGCTAGCTGTCATCGGTGCGCAGATTTTAATTACCGCAGCTAGTGCTAACGGCCTTGATATGTATCCAGATACCTTCCTCTTAGGTTTAAGTTCAGGTTTTGGCTCGGTCATGGTTTTACATGTAGCCTCAACCCGCGATATTTTAGAGGATAGAGCTAATGGTAAGCATACCTTAGCCTCACGCTTAGGCTTTAAGTTATCCGCAGTCTATCTTATCTTATTGCTTCTAGGCACTATTTTCTCTTCAGTTATCGCCTGTGTGCTGTCGCATAAAGCTTGGGAGCTTATTATCATTGTTTTTGCGCTTGTACCGCTTTTAGCTTCAGCTTTTAGAACCGTAAGACATATCAGCACTCCTGAAAAGGTCGCGCGTGAGCTTAAATATACCGCCTTAGGCTGTGCCATTCACCATATGTCCTGGATGGTAGTATTGAGCCTTGATTATTGGGTCTATGCCTAGCGTCTCCAGAAGCTTCGTGTAAAGCATAAGAGGACGGGTAGAACTTCTAAACGTCCTAATAGCATATCTAAGCCAAAAAGATAATAGAGTTCATCTCTAAGATCGACTGAGCTTATAGACGGGTTGATGGTAGGGCCCATGCCTTGACCGATATTCGATAAGGAAGATACGGTAAAGGTAAAGGCATCACCTGGTTCTAAGCCGTAGCTTGCGGCAATTACTGAGGAAGCTACGGTGACCATGATATAGGCTACAAGATAGGTGATGATAGCTCTCATGGTATTGCTATCGATAATTCTATTGTTATAGCGCGGCTCCACCATTGCATGCGGGTGGAGACTTTTCACAATCTCGGTCTTAAATAAAGAAAAACAGACCGCCAGTCTAAAGACCTTAATCCCACCAGCAGTTGAACCTGAACAGCCACCAATACCTAAGATAATAGTAAAGACAATGGTAGCAAAGGGATTCCATTGTGAGAAATCGTCAAGACCAAAACAGGTTGAAGATAAAACCGCAATTACGTTAAAAAAGGCAACGCGGAAGGCCTTTTCGATATCATAATGGTTGATCTGAATGAGGGTAATGGCGATGCTGATGGAGATGACGACAATAAAGATAAGGTAATAGCGTACCTGTTCATCGCGGAAGAAATCAAAGAAATCATCAGCTAAAGCGCGCAAAATCAATAAGAAGGGACAGCTACCTAAGAACATAAAGACCATGGCCGTATAGTGAATGAAGGGACTTGCTTCATTCATAGAGGCGTCAATAGGCATCATACCGCCAGTTGAGACCGTACACAGGGCACTATTGATAGCTAAAAAGGGCTCAAAACCGCCTAGATAATAGAAGAAACTGCAGAGTACGGCATTGAGGACATACCACGACAATAGACCTAAAGCCATGGTCTTAATATGCGGGGTGTTTTTAGAACTGCCATCAAAGGAGGTAGATTCGGTCTTAAAGAGCGCCATACCGCCCATGGCGATATTAGGCAAAATTGCTACGCCTATGACCACGAAGCCGATACCACCGAGATATTGTAAGATCGAGCGCCACAGTAAGATTGCCGGCGGCCGGGTGTCGAGAGCGGTGATGACGGTACTGCCGGTAGTAGATAATGCCGAGGCGCTTTCAAAGAAGGCGGAGGCAAAATTGAGATCGGGCAAAATGGTATAGAAGGGGATGATGCCTAAAAGCGTCATGCACAACCATAAGACACCGGTAAAGAGAAATAATTCGCGCAAGGTGGCGTTTTTACCGGCATTGCGTCCGATAAGATGCAATAGGGCACCAATTGCGGTACCGACGGCTGCGGTAATGGCAAATTCCCATAGCCCAGGGGTTTTAGTGATGAGCGCATAGAGCGCCGGTACTGTTGCAATAATACCTAACCAAAAGAGCGAGGAGCCTAGAAGCTTGGTGATAAGTCGCAGATCTACTACCATTTGGGGATCCAGAAGGAATGAGGTCGACACAGCTTCACTAAGGCACGCATCTGCCTATGATCGGCAAGATAGGCTAAGAGATGATCGCCATCTTCAAAAATGAGCTCAGGCGTAGGCATTAGGAGCTTACGACCTCTTAGAATAAGACCTAAGGTGACGCCCTGAGGAAAATTAATGGTCTCTAAACGGCGACCGATAACGTGACTGCCAAGTTTAGAGCCTTCTAAGGTCAATTCGATGGCCTCGCTATTACCTTGGCGAAAGAGGGTGGTATTTTCTACACCTTCTTGGCGGATATTAGATAATAAAGCCGAAATCGTGGCTTCTTTAGGCGAGATAATGGTATCGATTTCCGATTTCTCACCGCGGGCTAAATCATAATAACCGGCATTGCGGATCACCGCGAGAGTACGTACTTGATGCATGCGGCGCAAGATCAAGGATGACATAATATTCTTTTCATCTGCAGGCGCGGCGGCAATAAAGAGATCACTTTTATCGATATGTTCCTCATGCAAGAAGTCGATATCGATAGGATTACCGTGATAGACCTCGACGGCGGTGTCATGGAGAGCGGCCGCTGAGCGTTTAGCTCTTTGTGCATCTTCCTCGATGAGTTTGACGCGATAGCGATCGGAGAGGGCGCGCGCTAAGGTATCGGCAATATGGGTGCCACCGGCAATGGTGATATTTGAAAGCGCGGTCTTTAGGGGCACAATAGCGCCTAATTGACTGAGGGCGCGCTCACGCTCACAGCAAAAATAGAGGGTATCGCCGGGTTTAAAGACATCCTTTTTGAAGTCTTTGACGTATTTACCGCGACGATAGAGTGCTAAAGCCGTAGCTTTACCATCATAGCGCTCAAAGCGCTCCACCGGAGAGCCGGTAAGTTTACCGCCGACAGCAACTTTAGCAGAGGCGACGAGCACTCTTCCGTTAAAGCATGAGCCTACTGCGGAGGTACCTGGAAGCTCGATAAGATCGCAGATATCCTCAGTAATAATGTGTTCAGGTGAAATCACATGATCGATAGGTACCGCATTTGGGCCAAATAAGCTCTCAGCTTCACTGAGATAATCGATAGCGCGAATACGGGCGATCTTTCTTGGAATACGGAATAAAAAAGCGCCGACACTGCAGGCGGTGATATTGACCTCATCATCAGGAGTGGCCGCTACTAGAAGTTCGGTGTTTTCCGCGCCGGCATTGCGCAAAATAGCCGGCGAGGCGGGATTACCACTGACAACACGCAGATCTAAGCGGTTAGCAGCCTGCGAGAGGTCCTCGGAGGCATTATCCACTAAGGTTACCGCATGTCCGGCATTGACTAGGTATTTAGCCAATTCAATGCCGACATTACCAGATCCTAAGATAATGATCTTCATAGAGCTTTTTTGGTGAGGCGGGCATAGAAGAAGCCGTCACCATCATCCTCGCCGGGCAATTTTTGATACATACCGACGCTCTGTCCCTTCATCTCAAAAGCTAAGAGTTCAGCGTCAGGGTGGCGCTTTAAGAAAGCTTCGATACGCTCAGAGTTTTCTGATTTTAAAATAGAGCAGGTGGTATAAACGAGGATACCGCCTACCTTTAAGCGGGCAAATAAGCTTTCAAGAATATTATCCTGAGTCTTATTTAAGACCTCAATATCCTTGTGGCGGCGCAACCATTTGATATCAGGATGGCGGCGGATAACACCGGTACCTGAGCATGGCACATCGGCTAAGATGCGATCAAATTGACCGTCCACGCCCTCAAGATTAGCTGAGGCATCGCTTTGTAAAAGCTTAGGCTTGCGCCCTAAACGCTTTAATGTCTGCGCGGTTGCTTTTAAACGCTCTTCACTGATATCCGTACAGGTTAAATCAACCTCCGGGCATAGATCGAGAATATGGGCACTCTTACCACCAGGAGCACAGCAAGAGTCTAAAACGCGTAAATGCGGTTTAAGCTCTAAAAGCGGGGCAGCTAGCTGTGCGGAAAGATCTTGTACGGTGACAAGGCCTTGGCTAAAGCGCGGGATCTTATCGACACCCATAGGCTCAGAGAGTTTGAGGGCACCTTCAATAAGGGGGCTTTTTTTAGCCTCGATCTCGTGTTTATCGAGTATATCTAGATATTCGGCGGTAGTAATTTTGGAATTTTCGACACGTAACCACAGCGGCGCATGCTCATTGGAGGCCTCGAGAATATCCTTGACAAGATCCCCATAATCTTGCTCTAAGCATTTATATAACCAATCCGGGAAGGAATAGGTAACGGCTAAATCCTCACTGCTCTCTAAAGTGCCACCTTGACGCAGGAAATTACGTAAAACGGCATTTACAAGACCGGTAAGACTGCGACAACGGCATAAAGAGCAGGCACCGACGGTAGCGGCGACTACAGCATGCGGCGGGGTACGGGTGAAAACAATCTGATATAAACCACACAATAACAAGGCGCGGGCGGCACTAAAGCGGACGCTGAGGGAGTGATTGAGGTATTTACTCAGAGTTAGATTTAACAGCCGACGATGGCGCAAAGTGCCATAAACAAGCTCTTGCACAAAAGCCTTATCACGCGGATCTTGATCGCGGGTGTATTCAGGTAAAACATCCGCAAGGGAGCGACCTTGCTCGATAGCGCTGATGCATAAAGCCGCGGCAGCACGGGAAGGAGCGCCGGCGGTAATGAGTTTAGAGCCGCCGTCACTCTTGATTGGCGCCGGTTTTTTAAAGCCTGAAGCTTTTTTGGCCAAGGGACGGTCAGATCTCTTAAAGCCCTGACTTTTTTTAGGTTTAGAGGCGTCAGTTGCGGGGCGCTTTAAATGTAATTTTTCAGTCACAAATACTACCTACAGAGAAAAGATCTGGACGAGAACGGGCTAAATCGGCGGCATTGACACGCTTGTGTCCCGGGGCTTGAATCTGCTCGATACAGATACTGCCATCAAGACAAGCGATAATGATACCGTCACGATTGCACTCTAAAATCTCACCGCAATTACCGCTTTTATCATAGCGCTTAGCGGCAAAGACCTTATAGGTGGTGCCGTTATGGCTTAAAGTGGCAATCGGCCACGGATTAAGACCGCGAATTTTTAAGCATAGAGCCGAGGCGGTGTCCTTAAAGTTTAAAGGAGCTTCGTCTTTAGAGAGCTTCTTAGCATAGGTGGCCTCAGCTTCATTTTGGGAGCTAGATCTGAGTTTGCCCTCACAGATGAGCGGTACGGACTCAACGAGAGTCTTAGCTCCTAAAGTAGCTAATTTTTCAAATAAGCTTCCGGAGGTATCATCATCTTCAATCTTTAAACGCGCCTTAGTGTAGACATCACCGGCATCGAGAGCATGAGCAATCTTCATGATGGAGACGCCAGTTTCGCTCTCACCATCTAAAAGAGCTCTTTGAATGGGAGCGGCGCCACGGTATTTAGGTAAGAGTGAGCCGTGGACATTGATACTGCCAAAAGTTGGAGCGTTGATAATGTCATCAGGTAAGATGATGCCATAAGCGACGACGATAAAGAGTGACGGTTTTAGATCGATAAAGGCTTGTTTATCAGCCTCTTCTTTAAAGTTTAAGGGCGTTCTGACCTCAATGCCGTGCGCTAAAGCTAAAGCTTTGACAGGAGAAGGGGTCAGTTTATGACCACGACCGCAGGGGCGATCGGGCTGGGTATAAACTACCTGAGGCTTTAAATTTGCATCGATGAGTGCTTGTAAATGTACGGCGGCAAAATCAGGAGTGCCGGCAAAAACAATGTTTTTATCCATTAGTTGCCCTTGTGCAGATCTTTGAGGATTTTGCTGTATTTTTTCTGTAAACGGCTTTGCTTTAAACGGGAGAGTTTATCGACAAAGACTACACCGTCTAAATGATCTGTCTCATGCTGTAAGCAGATAGCAAGTAAGCCTTCAACGTCGAGCATCTCCTGAGGCTTGCCTTCGAGATCTTGATAGCTTACAGAGACCTTAGGATAACGCATGACGGTATCCTGATAACCAGGAACGGATAAGCAACCTTCCTGCGACTCGACTAATTCGCCTTCGCGCTTTAGGATCTTCGGGTTTATCAGAATCAGCTGATTTTTACCCTGTACATCATCGTCACCGGGAATATCGATAACGACAATTTTTTTATTGACACCAATTTGCGGGGCGGCAAGGCCAATACCCTCATTTTCATACATGGTGTCGAACATATCAGCGCATAATTGCTTTAAGTTATCATCAAAAACAGTGACGTCACTGTTAGGTTTTCTTAAAATTTCGTCAGGATAGATTACAACGTTACGAATAGCCATATTATTCCTCGGATAAAACTATACTGATTTTAGCATTTTTCACGGACTTATTTTAATTTGCATGCAGGGAGAGAGGCTTATGGATGACAAAGAACCACAATTACGTGAGGGCGATCCGTGTCCACAATGTGGCGCCCCCCTTGTTTTACGCCATTCTGAGCGTGGTGATTTTTTAGGATGCTCTGAATATCCCGCGTGTAACTTTATCGTACCGATAGTCACCTCACACGGGGTGACGGTAATTTTAGATTTAGAGGCCATCTGCCCTCAATGCGGAGAAAGGCTTCAAGTGAAGCGCGGCCGTTATGGTATTTTTATCGGTTGTTCAAATTATCCGCAATGTAATTTTGTGGCCAATCATCAAGAGGAGGCTTCAGTCAGCTGTCCTATTTGCCGTAAGGGGCAGTTACAAAAGCGCTCTAGCCGTCAAGGTCGGGTCTTTTATGCCTGCAATCGCTACCCTAGCTGTGATTTTTCCTTACCAGGTAAACCTGTAGCTTCTAGCTGTGAGAGTTGCGGTTTTCCAGTTAAATACGAAAAAAAGACGAAAAAAGGCCTTACTTTAGTCTGCGGTAATCCCTTATGTGTGACTAGACGGCGTAAAAAAGCCGCAGCTAAGAGTGAGACGTGATAAAATTCACATTATTTATTTTTTTATGAGGAATATAAAATGGCTTTTGTTGCGATTTTAATGGGTTCTGATTCTGATTTACCGCTTTTAGAAAACACCATGGCTGTTTTAAAGGGCTTTGACATCAAATATGAGGTTACCGTAGCTTCTGCGCATCGTACCCCAGATGAGGTCTGTGCCTATGTTACCGACGCTGAAAAGCGTGGCTGTGCTGTTTTCATCGGTGCTGCCGGTTTAGCCGCTCACTTAGCCGGTGCCATTGCCGCCCGTACTACCCGTCCTGTCATCGGTATTCCTTGTGATGGCGGTCCTTTATCTGGCGTTGATGCTTTATATTCTACCGTACAGATGCCAGGTGGTATTCCGGTGGCCTGTGTCGCTGTAGGTAAGGCTGGTGCTAAGAATGCCGCTTATTTAGCCGCTCAAATCATGGCTTTAAGCGATCCGGCTTTAGATGAGAGAGTTAAGGCGGATAGACAGAAATCTCGTGAGGACGTCATCGCTAAGAACAAGGCTTTACAGGAAAAGCTGAAGGCCTAAAATGACCGCTCAATTTACCACTGAGTTAGATCGCGCCGCTTGTGCTCTGCGTGAGGGCGCGGTCATAGTATGCCCTTCAGAAGGCGTTTATGGCCTCAGCTGTGATGCCACTAATGAGGAGGCTATCGCTAAGATCATTGCTTTGAAAAGACGCGATAGTGCTAAAGGCCTCATCATGGTCGATTGCAATCGCAATTTTCTCAATGCGCATTTAGATACAGAGCGTTTAAATCCTAAAGCTTTAGCGCTTATGGAGCACAATTGGCCCGGCCCCCATACCTTTGTGGTCCCGGTTTTAGAGAGCTTTAAGAGTAAGGCTATCCGCGATGATCATACTTTAGCCTTTAGAGTTACCGCTTTTGCGCCCTTAGCTGCTTTATGTAAAAAGCTTGGCCGTCCTTTAATTTCGACTAGTGCGAATATTTCAGGTCAAAGAGCGGTCTCAACTCTTGATGATCTCGATATCAGCATTATTATCGGCGCTGATTATGTTGTCGCCTTTGAATGCGGTGGTCAAAGTCAGCCAACCTCCATTTATGATACTTTAACTTCTACACTCATTCGCCAAGGCCCCGGCTTTAAGGAAAATTTATGACCGCGCGCTATGTAGTTTTTGGTAATCCCATCGCCCACTCGCTCTCGCCGCAAATTCATACCTATTTTGCGCAATTATGTAAGCAAGATATGGTCTATGAGCGCGTTTTAGTCCCTGAAGGTGAGTTTGCCTCCTTAGCCTCCAAAATGTTTAGTGAGTCTTTGTGTGGCTGTAATATCACCGTGCCCTGTAAGCTTGATGCTTATAATTTTGCCAATACTTTGACTGATTATGCTAAGGCCGCTAAAGCTGTAAATACGCTTAAGCGTTTAGAGGATGGCACTATTTTAGGTGATAATACCGACGGACGCGGTTTACTTGCCGATCTCGAGCGTTTAGGTTGTGAATTTCACGGTAAACGCATTCTCATTGTCGGTGCAGGTGGTGCCGCTCGCGGCATTATCTTGCCTTTAATCGAGAAAAATCCTGAGTTTTTAGACATTGTCAATCGCAATGAGATGAAGGCTTTTGAGCTTGCTAAAGAGCATAGTGGGGCGCGTGTAGTCTTATATTCAAGCTTAAAGCCACAATACGATATTATTATCAATGCCACCTCAGCAAGCCTGCAAGGTATGCTGCCGCCAATTGCCGATGAGGTTTTAGGTGCAAGTGATTTTGTCTACGATCTTATGTATAAGAGCGATGGCAAGACCGCTTTTGTCTCTAAAGCTTTAGCTTTAGGTGTCAAGCACTGCCATGACGGCTTTGGTATGCTTTTAGGACAAGCTGCTTTAAGTTTTGAGCTGTGGCGTGGAGTTAGACCTGATTTAGCTAAGACTTATCAGGAATTTGTCAAACGCTGTGGTCGCGATGCTTAAATTTGAGCTTGATGATAATTATCCCTTTATCGCTGATGTCCTCGCTCTTCAGGATGCCTGTGCCTCCTTATATGTAGATAGGGAGGTCACGCTCTATGCTAAAGAGCGTTTGGAACTGCGTTTTGCCGATCCTAAGCTTAAGCCCTTTTATTTAGATTGGACGCAGGGGTCGTGGCAATGGCGCTTTAAGCATTCAGGCAAACATTCTGAGGCTGTAGCCCGGGCTGTCATCGGTAAGCTTAAAGAGCCTGTAGTCGTCGATGCCACCGCCGGCTTAGGTCGCGACTCTTTAGTTTTGCAAAATGCCGGCGCGCAGGTCTTTATGTTTGAGCGCAATCCCCTAGTGTGGCTGTTTTTACAGGCAGCGCGCTTTAATGCTTTGCAAAATGATGCCTTTGTTGCGAGCTTTCCTCAGGGTTTGCCTACCCTCATGCCCTATGGTACGTATTTAGATTATGCTAGAACTCACCAAGACTTTAGCTGTGAGGTAGTCTATTATGATCCGATGTTCCCTAGCCGCCAAAAAAGCGCGCAGGTCAAAAAGGATATGCAGATCTTCCACAGTATTGTCGGTAAGGATGAGGATAGCTTAAGCTATGCGCACAGTCTCATACAGTTGCCTAAGTTTAGAACTGTAATTAAGCGCCCTGATAGTGCCCCACCGCTTATCCCTTGTGATTATAGTGTCGACGGTAAGGCCTGTCATTTTGATTGCTATGTGAGCAAAAAAGCCTAGAGGCGCGCAAAGCCTGCCTGTATAAAGTAATTTAAGGCGCGCGTATCTTCGGCTAAGAATTTTATCAAAGTCTCAACATCGCGCGGATTTTTACTGTCTTTAAGGGGAATGGCATAATAGGTCAAATCCTGATAATTTTCGCGCGGTACCTGCCAATAGGAGCCCTGGGCTTTACCATCTTTGACAATGAGGGGCTTAGATAAAAAGCCACATTGTACATTGCCTGAGGATACCATAGCATAGACTTGATATTCGTGATTAGCTCTATAGATATGGCCTATAAGATAATCAGTAGGGAAGTTATTTTTAGAGACAATACTATGGGTAGCAAAGCCTACCGGAGTGAGACGTGGATCGGCAAGCGCTATGGATTTAAGGCGTTTAGCACTTACAGCAGCTGCGGTTTTATCTAAAAGTGTAGGATCGGCAGACCAGAGAATAAGTGGAGCTCGGACTAGAGCTCTTTTGTTTATTTGTGCTTTGCCGGAGCGAATTAAGAGGGCGGGTAATTTTTCATCATAAGCGATGACAAGATCGCACTTTTCCTCGTGATTGGCAATCTTAGCGTAGATATCGGTGGCGGTAGCATAGCTAGCCTTAAAGTCTATAGGAGCAATGGTGGCAATAGCTTCAAGGGCACTATAGGTCTGTGGGACTGCACAGACCTTTAAGGGTTGCGCGACAGCCTGCAGGCTCAGCAGGCTTAAGATTAAAATTAACTTTTCAATTGTTTTTCGCATTTTAAGATTCTGTCAGTAATTTCAAGGCTCGAGCCTGCAGATCTGAGCTTATCAGCAAAGCCTGGTATATTTAAAATTACGGACAGCTGTCCTAATAAATTTAAATGCGAGACATGATCATCAGGGGTAGCCAGCATAAAAATGAGATCACATTTTTTACCATCTGGGGCCCCAAAATCAAGTGCTTTTTCAAGTGTGGCTACCGCTAGGGCCATACGGCGAATCCCAGGACCGCGCGCGTGCGGAATGGCAATACCCTCGGCAATGCCTGCCGGGTTTTCCTGCATTTTCAGTCTTATCATTTCAAGATAATCTTTTTTAGAGCTGATAGCGGAAACCTTATAGAGGCGATCGGCCATTTGCGATAATACCTCATCGACACTTTCGGCTTTTAAATTCCAAATTACCGCTTCATTATCTAAGGCATAACGTAAGGGGAAGGTCGAACTTTTTTTGATGAAATTGTCATTTTGTGTTTTAAAAAGCTCAACGGTATTTAAAATATTTTGGAAAAAATCGCCATGTAAACGGTATTTAGTCAAATAAATGATCAGCATTAAAATGCTTAAAATCACGCCGATGACGAGAATAAAGCGGACTGATAATAAGTATGAAGGCTGTTTAATCTGACTTAAAAGCACACTGACAATATTAAAGGAGAAGTCAGAGATCATTAAAGCCACCACTAAACCTAATTTAGCTGAGGCGGTTTGTAAGGCAAAAACAATGCCTTCAGTACGGATATTATGTCTAAATTCACCATAATCGACGCAGTCAGAACTCATTACAGTAGTCGAGGCAATTGACCAGGCCATACCTAAGCCTGAGACACAATAGGCAATGGTGAATAGATTGAAATTGCCATATTGTTGCGGGTTCGTGAAGATCATGAGCGTATAACCTGCGGCCATAAGCACAAAGGAGCAGATGATCACAAAGCGCCGGGAGAAGACCTGACAGCAATTTCTATATAAAGAGAAACCTAAAAAGCCGGCAATAGCGCCCGGTAAGAGAAAATCTGAGGCAAGTGAAATATTCGGGCTTTTAGTGAAGAAAAAGAGGATAAGCGAGCTATTTATCGTCAATAAAATCAATTGCTGTAAGAAGGATATCAGGGCAATGACTATCAATTGATCGTTATGACAAACAAGCTCGCCGAGCTTTTGCAGACTGATATTCTTGCGCGGGCGATCACGGGTTCTGTCGGTGATGCTAAGAATTGTCAGCATTATCGAGGCGATAAAGATGCAAGCTATAATGGCGGCAAATAGCGAAAAGTAATCGTGCGTAAAATTATATTTAGTGCGCAGTAAATATAAAGCCGGCAGTCCTCCTAAAAGCATTAATTGTGAGCCGACTATGGCGCCAGCACGCGGAATGGCGGTCATTCTTTCACGGGTAGCACTATCGGTACCAAAGGTCGGAATGAGGCCCCAAAAGGCGATATCGTGAATTGAATAAAATAAGGTCCATAAGAGATAGGTGACAATAATATAGGCATAGAGAGCTAAGCCCTCTAAAGACGGCACATTGAACATGAGGACGGTCAATATGGCCGCGCCTATACCGCCACAGAGTAAGGCGGGTTTGAATTTACCAAAACGGCAATAAAATCTATCAAAAAACCAGCCGATGATGACATCATCTAAAGCATCGACAATTCTGATAAGGAAGAAGGCAGTAGTGATAAAGGAGAGCGGGAGCACGAGTACCTGATCTAGGTACAATAGGTAAAATACTGAAACCAGTATATATACCATATCTTTGCCTACGGCCCCCAAGCCGTAACCGAGCTTTTCGCTCCATGAGGGTCTATTGTTGATAAGCATATTCTTTGCCTAAGTGTGGCTCTCTTTATATTGAAGTTTTTGTTGGAAAATCAACAATATTAATGGAAGAGCCACGAACTTTAAACATTCTTATGCCAAAAATTATTCCACGGTCACAGATTTAGCTAAATTGCGAGGTTGATCAACATCAGTACCGTTGATAACAGCGCAATGATAGGCTAAAAGCTGTAGCGGAATGGTAAAGAGAATGGGCTGTAAAATTTCCGGACAATCACAGAGGGAAATGACACGGGTATTGAGATCAGCCTTTAAAGCACTGTCCTCAGAATTGAAGATATAGAGCTTACCGCCACGGGCACGCACTTCTTCAATATTAGAGACTAATTTACCCATAAGGGCATTATCCGGGGCCACCACCACAACGGGCATATTGCGATCGATAAGCGCAATCGGGCCGTGCTTAAGTTCACCGGCAGCATAGCCTTCAGCGTGGATATAGCTGATTTCCTTAAGTTTTAAAGCGCCCTCTAAGGCGATAGGGTACATGACACCACGGCCTAAGAACAGGCAGTGATGCTTGTCAGCAAATTCCGAGGCTAATTGTAAAATTTCCTGATCTTTAGCTAAGAATTTCTCGCATAAGGACGGTAATTGTCTTAAGGAGGTGATGATTTGTGCGCGTTTATCCTCATCTAAGCTCTGTTTTTGTTTAGCTAGGAGTAAAGCGAGCATTAACAGGCTTAAAAGCTGTGTGGTAAAGGCCTTAGTGGAGGCGACACCGATCTCAGCACCAGCACGGGTGAGCAAGGTAAAGTCAGACTCGCGCACTAAGGAGGAGCCGTTGACATTACAGATGCATAGGGAGTGCTTATAGCCTTGCTCTTTAGCTAAACGCAGTGAGGCTAAGGTATCAGCCGTTTCACCTGACTGTGAGATGGTGATAAAGAGGCTATTTTTACGCACTACAGCATGGCGATAGCGATATTCAGAGGCGATATCGATATTGCAGGGAACTCCGGTTAGCTCTTCAAACCAATATTTACCGACGAGACCGGCATGGAAAGAAGTACCACAGGCGACAATCTGAATATTATCGATATCTACAAGACTATCATCCTTAAGGCCAATAATGGTGTCGTTTTTAACTGTAGTTTCATCTAAGCGTTCGAGCATGGTATTGCGCAGAGCATCAGGCTGCTCATAGATCTCTTTTTGCATATAATGATCAAAAGCGCCTTTAGAAATGCTCTCGGCATCGATCTCCGTTTCCTGAGCCTTTTTCTCATGACGCTGACCATCAAGACCACAGACCTCGATGCTTTCAGTGGTGATCACTGCCATCTCGCGCTCATCAAGATAGATGAAATTGCGGGTTACCGGTAATAAGGCTAAGACGTCGGAGGCTACAAAGTTCTCACCAATACCTAAACCGATGACGAGCGGAGAGCCACAACGGGCTACATATAAAACTCCCTCTTCATTTTTATCGATAAGCGCAATAGCATAGGAGCCATGCACCTCATTGAGAGCCTTAAGTAAGGCTTCTTTGAGATTAGCACTGTCTTTTTGATGAGAATGAATGAGGCATAATAAAACCTCAGTATCAGTCTCAGACTTAAAGCTATAGCCAAGAGCTAGGAGCTTTGCCTTGATTTCCTTGAAGTTTTCAATAATGCCATTGTGCACTAAGGCTAAATTATCATAAATATGCGGGTGGGCATTAGTGACTGAAGGTACACCATGAGTAGCCCAACGGGTATGGGCAATACCTAGATGGCCTAAAGCACCGTGCTCTTTGACTTCTAAAGTCAAAGAGGCCACTTTAGAGGTGGTTTTTAGACAATTGAATTTATGCTCAGCAAGCGTACAAATACCGGCGCTGTCATAACCGCGGTATTCAAGACGTGACAGGCCAGTAAGCAAGATGGGGGCGACATTTCTTTGCGCTGTGGCGCCGACAATTCCGCACATAATTATTTCTCCGCTTTAATTTTATGAGGGCGCTGATAGTTTTCTTTAATCGTACTTTCACAACGAGTTAGAACTAAGCATCCTTTAGTTAATTGAGTTCTATGGGTGACGGTGGTACCAGCGGCAATGGTGACGCCTTCAGGTACAGTTACCGGCGCTACGAGCTGCGAGTCTGAGCCGACAAAGACATCATCCCCGATGATGGTCTTAAATTTATTAGCACCATCATAATTACAGGTAATGGTACCAGCACCGATATTGACCTCATTACCGATGGTAGCATCACCTAGGTAGCTCAAATGTCCAGCCTTAGTACCGACACCGAGATAGGATTTTTTGATCTCCACAAAGTTACCGACGTGAGCCTTTTTATCTAAGGTGACGCCCGGGCGTAGACGGGTGAAAGGTCCAACAGTGGTGTCTTCACCTAATTGTGATTGCTCCATGACGGTATAAGGGGAGATGATCGCGCCATCGGCAATAGTGCAATCAGAGATGACACAGCCTGCGCCAATGACGACATTATTACCGATCTTAACCTTGCCTTTGATAATGACATTGATATCGATAAAGTCATCGCGACCGTGTTCGAGGCTACCTCTGAGATCAAAGCGCTGAGGATCGGCCATAGAGACGCCTTCATCCATAAGTCTTAAGGCTTGACGGTACTGATATAGACGTTCGACAACAGACAACTGACGTTTGCTATTAACACCTGAGAGCATCTCAAAGTCAGGGGCAATCTCGACCCCGACCTCTTGGCCTTCAGAGGCTAAAAGGCCAGCTAAATCAGTTAGATAATATTCACCCTGAGCATTGTGGTTTTGAATTTTAGGAATATAGTCAAGCAGGATCTGCGCTTTAGCAATAATGATCCCGGTATTGATTTCACAGATCTTACGGGTTTGCTCATCAGCATCCTTTTGCTCGACAATTTTCAATAAATTGTGCTGGGCATTGCGGACGATACGGCCGTAACCTGTGGGATCTGAGGCGATGGCACTGAGGACCATCAAGGGCTTGTGTGCAAGCTTTTGATAGAGATCTAAGAGGGTCTCTTTAGGGGTCAGCGGGGTATCGCCATATAAGACCATGACATCATTTTTAGGCTCAATCTTAGGTAAGGCCATAGCGACAGCATGGGCTGTGCCTAATTGTTCTTTTTGTAAGACGGTGTCTACATTGATAGCATCTAAGCTTAAAGTCTTTAAATAATCTTCAACTAATTCACAGCCATGACCGATAACTACGTGAATGGCTTCAGGCTTAAGCTCACAGGCGGTCTTGATGACGTGACCGAGCATCGGCATGCCGGCAACCTCGTGTAAAACCTTAGGCTTATCAGAATGCATGCGGCTTCCCTTGCCGGCAGCTAAGATTACAATTTCAAGTGCCATAGCTAATGCTCCTTTTTCTGGCGGTGATAGGCATAAATAATGACGGCAAGGCCCGCAAGAATAAAGGGCACACTCAGATATTGACCGACGGTAAAGATAGTACCGGTACTATAGTCAGCCTGCTCCATCTTAAAGGGCTCAATCAATATGCGACTGCCGAAGACTAAAATAAATAACAAGCCAAAAATCAATCCATGGGGACGTTTTTTAAAGTTAAAGTAGATGAGGCTTAAAACGATAAAGGTAATTAAATAGGCACAGGCCTCGTAAAGTTGTGCCGGATGGCGCGGGAAGGTCTCACCTAATCTTGCAAAGATTACGCCATAATCGCCATGAGTGGGTATACCTAAAATTTCGGAATTAGTGAAATTGCCGCAACGGATCAGAGTGGAGACTAGAGATACCGGGATACTTAGCATATCTAACATTTCTAAGAGCCGGTATTGATAGCGGCGGCAGAAGATGAAGACGGTGATGAGCACACCGACAGTACCACCATGACTTGCAAGTCCGCCATGCCAGATTTTTAAGATTTCTAGCGGATGGCTTAAATAGAAATCCGGCTCATAGAAGAAGCAATGTCCTAAACGGGCACCGATGACGGTACCGAAGAAGACTAAAACTAAAAGTTTATCTAGATCCTCAGTTTTGTATTGCAGTTTTTTGAACATATATTGCATGAGGAAATAGCCGATGATAAAGCCAAAGGAAAATAAAAGACCGTACCATCTGATACTTATAGGGCCTAGGCTCAATACAAGAGGCTCGATATTTGAAACAAATAGCATTTGTTGATCCTAAAATCTGCTAAAATTTAATATCATTTTATTTTAGCACAAGAAATTTAATGCCTACTTTTACTTTACATGCTAGCGAGTCTTTTTGCGGCGGTGTGGGGGTGACCTTATTTGTCCTAGGTCTTATCACACTTTTTATCCCTCGTCATTTTCGTCTAGGCGTTGTTGCCATGTGCTGTGGCAATATTTTCTTTGTTATGGCCATAGCTTTTCCTAAAAAAATTGCTGAATTTTGTCAAAGTTTAGGCTTTGAGGATGCAACTCTCAGTGAGGATTTGCGCTATCTAGGTGTTTTAGTAGGATTGCTTTTATCGGCATTATTGTATTTCCTCTCTAGGGCCCACTTAGTCAAGCCTAAAGCACAAAGTGCTAACGCTCAGCTCACGAGTGCTCAGCATAAGAGTAAATCTAAGATCGAGCCTAAATGATCATTGTTTTAGCGTCACAAGAGCAATTGCTTACGGAAATTGAGCATTTACCTGAGCTTATTCGCGCTCAGGGTGCTCTCTATTCAAAGGTTCGTCAACGTTCTTTTTTCTCCGGGCGCTTACTTTTAAAAAAATGCCTGCATTATTTTTTTGACTGTGAAAGCTTACCTCCTATCAGTGTTGAAGCTAAGGGTCGACCTTTATTAGAAGGGCAGGGCCTACCTTTCTTTAGCCTCTCGCATACAGGTAAGATGGTGGCTATAGCCTTAGGCTTTAAGACTTTAGGTCTTGATGTTGAACAGATAAAACCGCGCTCTGAGGCCTTATGGCAGCGCGTTTTAAGCCCACAAGAGCTTACGGCACTGAAAAATTCTTCTAAGCCTCAGGAGCTCTTTACCTTATTGTGGACAGTACGCGAGGCTTTATTGAAAACTGATGGCCGGGGCTTAGGCGGCTTAAGTGCTGTCCATTGCAATCTTGAGACTAAACAGGCTTTTTATCGCCATCAAAACTCAGGTCAGGTGCGCTCTTGGCGCCTTGATGAGAATTTATGCATGAGTGCTTATGTAAGCTCTCAGGAGCCACAGCTACATATTTATCGTCTAGAGGGGCAAAACTTTACTCCGCTAAGTCTTAGCCCTCAATATATATTCACTCTCAATAAGTAACCTTAACGCAGGCATTGCCTAGGACATCGCGCAGGGTGTCGATAAGATCGTCTGAGGCTAGGTAGCGGTAGCGATCTGAGCGTAATTTTAAGAGTTTATTGTCGATAATTAGGTTAAGCGCACAGCCTGAGGGTACGTCGTTAGGATTATAGGCAGTCTGCTTTAGGCGCATAATCTCGGCAACATCGACGCGATTGTGCATGAGCACATTGTCGATAAGCTCAATATTCTCTAAAAGCGCTGACTTTTTGAGATTGAGGGTCAAGCTCTTAGCTTTTTGCTGACGTAGCATATCCAAACTTGAAATACGTGAGGTCCTAAGGCGTTGCATTCCGTCTTCAGAGAGGCTGAGGAAACCCTCAACTACTAAAATTAAAGGTGAAGGTAAAAATTCCTCATTAGGCGAGGCCTTTTTGCGCTGATTGAAGCTACGCTCACGCTCAGTATAGATATGCTCAAAGGTCTCCGCATTATTGCCAAAGGCCGGGAAGCTAAAGGTCGAGGTACCATCGTCAAGAGTGATGATATAGAACTTACTGCCATCACCTTTGGCCGAGAGGCGGCTATAGCTGTCGATCACCACGCCTGCAATAGTGACGGCATTTGGGCGATCAAGACTACCTGGGATCATATTTTTGAGGGTAGTGGTACCGCAGAATTGATAGAGCTCGGAGCGATAGGCATCAATAGGGTGACCTGAGAGGTAGAGACCTAAGAGGTTTTTCTCATGATGCAATCTAACCTTATCAGGCCACATCTTGCGCTCTATAAGATTAGGTTTAGCGCGGGTATCATTTAATCCAGAGAAGAGATCCATCTGTCCTGAGGATTTGTCGGCAGAAAATTGTTGCGCACATTTGATAGCCGTCGGAATGCTAGCAAGCAAGCTCGCGCGATTTTTATGCAGTTTATCTAAAGCACCGCTCTTCACTAAGGCCTCAAGCGAGCCCTTTGACAGATAATCCATGCCGATACGCAAGACAAAGTCAAAGAGATCGGTATAAGGTCCATTAGCCTCGCGCTCTTCGGCCATCTTATCGATAAGGCGATTACCGATACCTTTAATGGCGGAAAAGCCATAGATGACCGCTCCCTTATCATCGACACCGAAATGGAAGCGTCCGATATTGACATCTGGTGGATTGACAGCTACGCCTAAGCGATGGCATTCACCGATATAGGCGATGAGTTTGTCGGTCTTCAGACAGTCGGCGGTCATCATGGCCGCGAGAAATTCAGCTGGATAATGTACCTTAAGCCATAAGGTCCACCAGGCTACGAGAGCATAGGCCGCTGAGTGGGACTTATTGAAGCCGTAGGCGGCGAACATCTCTACCTGATCGAAGATCTTCATGCAGACATCGCCGTCTTTATTTTTCTTTTTACAGCCATTGAGGAAGACGTCACGCTGTGCTGCCATTTCAGCGGGGATCTTCTTACCCATAGCACGTCTTAAAATATCAGCGCCACCTAGGGAGTAGCCGGCTAATACCTGCGCAATCTGCATGACCTGCTCTTGATAGACGATAACGCCGTAGGTAGAGTCCAAAATCGGTTTGAGGTCGAGATCCTGAGCCTCAGGTAGAGGATAACTGACCTCTTCACGACCGTGCTTACGCTGTACGAAGTGATCCACCATGCCGCTCTTAATAGGTCCTGGGCGATAGAGCGCCACCAAAGCGATAAGATCGTCAAAGCGGTCAGGTTTCATCTGGCCTATGAGCTTACGCATACCGGTAGATTCAAGCTGGAAGACTGCAGTTGTTTCAGTCTGCTGAATCATGGCATAGGAGAGCGGATCCTCATAGGGAATAGCGGCGATATTTAAAGGTTCCTTGCCCTCGCGTTGGCGCTTAACATCGATCATGGTTTTGGCATCATCGATGATAGTAAGGGTGGTTAAGCCTAAGAAGTCGAACTTAACTAAGCCGGCATGTTCGACATCTTTTTTATCAAATTGTGTGATCGGATTGCCGTCAGAATCGAGCATGAGTGGGGAGAATTCAGCAATACGGGTCGGGGAAATTACCACACCGGCGGCATGTTTACCGATACTGCGAATTACACCTTCAAGTCGTCTGGATACGGAGATAAGTTCAACTGATTCTTTATCATCATTGATCTTAGCTTGATTGTAGAAATTCAAAAAGTCGGGAGCGACGCTTTGGCAGGGCTTACCTTTTTTATCGATACCCATGCAGTCATTGAAGCTCGTGCCCGGGCTTTCTGGAATTAAATTAGCGATACGGCGCACCTGCGCAAGCGGAACTCCGATGGCGCGGCCTACACCTTGAATAGCGGCACGCGGGGCGAGGGTACCGAAAGCGGCGATCTGCGAGACAGCCGGACGGCCATAATGATCGACTACGTGCTGTAACGTTAGATAACGCTTACGCTGACAAAAGTCGATATCAAAGTCCGGCATGGAGACACGCTCAGGGTTTAGGAATCTTTCAAAGAGCAGATCAAAGCGTATGGGATCAAAGTCGGTAATGGTGAGAGCATAAGCTACTAGTGAGCCACCACCTGAACCACGGCCGGGGCCTACCGGCACGCCATGGGCCTTTGACCATTGAATAAATTCCATAACGATGAGGAAGTAGCCGGGGAAGTCCATATTGATGATAACATCAAGCTCAGTCTCCAAGCGCGCCTCATAGATAGGGCGTTTTTCCTCACGTACTTTAGGATCAGGAAAGAGGAAGTCTAAGCGTTCTTTTAGACCTTTACGTGAGGCCATACGCAGATAATCGGCTGTCGACATTTCGCCAGTGTCATAATGCGGCAGACGCGGATGGTCAAGTTCAATTTCGACATTACAGCGCTCAGCAATGGCGCGGGAATTAGCTAAAGCCTCAGGCAGATCGGCAAATAATTCTTCCATCTCCTGAGGGGATCTTAAAAATTGCTCCTCAGAATAGATCCTAGCCAGTTCGCGATTACCCTTTTGTAAGCCTTTTTGAATGGAAACACGGATATCATGGACATAATAATCGCTAAGTCCATCCTCTGTCAGATCCTGAGGTCCTGATAAAAAGCGGGTGTCATTGGTGGCTACAGGATAAAAACCGTATTGTAAGCACAGATCTAAGGCCTTTTGCTCAAATTCGCTTTCACCTTCACGATGGGTACGGGTGATTTCAAAGCAAAAGCGTTCAGGATAATATTTTTTATAAAATTCAAGGCGTTCTTTGAGGTTCTTTTCGTCCTCGGTGTGCAGAAAATAAGCGATATCACCGCGAAAGCCATTGAGAAGAATAATGCCTTCTGCGTATTTAGCGAGATCTTCAATGCTAGCTGCGACGCCATCGATATCGGGATTGGCGGAATTTACCCAAGCATCGGAGAGAATATCGTAGAGATTTTGCTTGCCGACGCGATCCATAGCGAGGAGAGTGACGGTAAAAAAGCGCTCCTTTTCACCGGGCTTAGTTTTTTCACGTACCTGTAGATCAGCACCCATGATAGGTTTGATACCAGCGGCTTTACAGGCAGAATAAAAACGTACGAAACCTGCCATATTATTGAAATCAGTGACCGCTATAGCTGGGATGCCGAGCTTTTGCGCCCGCTTGACGATAGGCCCTACATTTTGCAGACCATCGTTGATGGAATAGCAGGAGCGGACATGAAGGGGAATATAGGCAAGGCTTTCAACAGTCATACGTTTTATCCATATTTAAGCTGGTGCTTTTAAAGTTTCTCGCTGTCTATTATTTCATAAAACAGCCTAGGGTTTTGCTTTTGTAGGCGCTAAGTGTTGACCTTAGTGAAAAAAATAAAGGCCCCAGCGGGACCTTTATTTAAAATTTAAGAAAAAGCTTTAATTATTTAAGCTTCTTGTAGGCATTGATGAGGCCGTTAGTGGAGCTGTCGTGGCTCTTGATCTCGTCTTGGTTTACAAGCTCAGGGATGATCTTTAAGGCTAACTGCTTACCTAATTCAACACCCCATTGATCGAAGGTGTAGATATTGAGGATAGAGCCCTGAGTGAAGATCTTGTGCTCATACATGGCCACTAACATACCTAAGGTTCTTGGAGTGATTTCCTTGACTAAGAAGGAGTTAGTCGGACGGTTACCCTCGAAGACCTTGAACGGAACTACGTCCTTAACCTGATCTAAGGTCTTGCCCTTAGCTTCAAACTCGGCGATGACCTGCTCACGGGTCTTGCCGAAAGCTAAAGCTTCAGTCTGAGCGAAGAAGTTAGATAAGAGTTTGACGTGGTGATCGCCTACTGGATTGTGGGTTCTTGCCGGAGCGATGAAGTCACAAGGAATGACCTTAGTGCCCTGATGGATTAACTGATAGAAAGCGTGCTGACCGTTAGTACCAGGCTCACCCCAAATGATAGGGCCAGTCTGATAATCGCAGACATTGCCATTGCGATCGACATACTTACCATTAGACTCCATATTGCCCTGCTGGAAGTAGGCCGGGAAGCGGTACATATACTGATCGTAAGGTAAGATAGCCTCAGTCTCAAAGCCGTAGAAATTGTTGTACCAAATGCCGATGAGGGCTAATAAGACAGAGAGGTTCTTCTCAGCGGGGGTCTCTCTGAAGTAGCAGTCATACTCATAACCACCCTTTAAGAAGGCCTCGAAATTGTCATAACCGCAAGCTAAGGCGATGGATAAACCGATAGCAGACCAAGAAGAGTAACGGCCACCGACCCAATCCCAGAACTCGAACATATTGTCAGTATCGATACCGAACTCAGCAACGCCCTGAGCATTGGTAGATAAGGCGACGAAGTGCTTAGCTACGTGCTTTACGTCCTTAGCAGACTTTAAGAACCAGTCACGAGCGGTGTGAGCATTGGTCATGGTCTCTAAGGTGGTGAAGGTCTTAGAAGCGATGAGGAATAAGGTGGTCTCAGGATCTAAGGTCTTTAAAACTTCACAAATCTGAGTGCCGTCGATATTAGAGACGAAATGGGTGTGAAGGTGATTGTGGTAAGGAGTTAAAGCGGCGGTGATCATGCACGGACCTAAGTCAGAGCCACCGATACCGATATTGACAACGTCGGTAATGGTCTTACCGGTATAACCCTTCCACTCGCCAGAGATAACGCGGTCACAGAACTTCTTCATTTTCTCTTGAACAGCGCGGACATCTTTCATGACATCAACGCCATCAAGCATAATGCTGTTGCCGGAGAAATCACGTAAAGCGGTGTGTAATACGGCACGATCCTCAGTACGGTTGATCTTCTCAGCGGTGAACATAGCCTCGATGTTCTCAGTGAGCTTGGTCTCTTTAGCTAATTCTAATAAGAGTTCTAAAGTGGTTTCATCGATGAGGTTCTTAGAATAATCGGCAACGATATCCCCGCCAGCGATGCTCATAGAATATTTGTTGAAGCGCTCTGGATCCTGAGCAAATAATTCTTTTAAGGTGCGGCCCTTAGTAGCCTCGAAATGAGCGGTGAGCTTTTTCCAAGCTTCAGTGGTGGTAGGATTGATGTTGTTAAACATGAATAACTCTCCTCAATGAAAACTAGCATAAACAGCAAAAAAATATAGCTGTTAATGCTAGTTATGATACTCCTATTACACCTATGCTTAAAACCGCAATTTTTTTAACAAATGCTTTTTTTTGCAATTATTACGCTTAGATCCCGCATTTTTATGCAAAAGAGCGCGTTTTTAAGAATTTTTTTCTAAGTGATGATTTCATTACGGCGGCGATTGAGATCTGGCGCAAAACTTGGAGCTAAACGGGAGATAAGATCAAATACAATCTGTACCTTGCGATCATCAGCTTGTTCTTTTTTACAGCATAAAGCGACGCGGAAATTAGACCACGGTAATTCGCGGATCACATTGACATCGTTTTTAAAAGGCGAAATTTCATAAACTAAGCGCGGTACCACAGCAAAACCAAAGCCTAAGCCAGCTAAGCTGACAATTGCCTCATGTCCGGCAATTTCAGCATAGATCTCAGGCTTAATATCCATAGCTGCAAACCATTTTTCGACCTCAAAGCGCAATTGACCTTTTTCCGGAATAATAAAAGGCATGCCATTGAGATCGGCATTTTGGAGATCGGCACTTAAATTAAGTTCAAAACGCGGCTTTTTAGGAGCTAGTAAGACTAAGGGTAGATTTACGAGATCTAAAAATTGAATATTGTCAGGAATTTCCTGAGGTAAGGCGCTGATCACTACATCGATATCCGGCTCTTCAAGCTTATCTAAAGCATCGGCAGGATCGCCTGTTTCAAGCTTAACCTCTAAATGCGGCGCCGTTAGATGAAGCTCATTTAAAATGCGCGGGATAAAAAGATAGCTAGCAGTTACCGAGCAATAGATCTTTATTTTTCCACAAACAGTCTCTGCTCCTTGATGTAATTCATGCTCTAAGGACACATATTGATTGAGAGTTTGTCTGGCAAATTGTTCAAACTTTCTGCCGGCTGAGGTAATGAAAATACCTTTTTTATCGCGTATGCATAATTTAGCCTGAAGCAGTTTTTCAAGCTTATTTAAGGTACGCGAGAGGGTAGAAGGGCTTACATTACATAAAGATGCAGTGCGGGTCAGGTTTTCAGTTTCGCATAGCCTTAAAAAGGTAGCGGCATCTTTTAAATCGATCACGGCAATGTCCTAAAAATGTGATTTATTGCAAAAATTGCAATATACAAGAAATTATATGCCATTTTATAAAATTTCTGTTATTATTAAAAGCACTTCAAAACAGTAATAAAATTTTTGATTAAAGGTGTGTGCAAATGGGCATCAATTACTTTAATACTTTGAACTTACGCCAGAAGCTGGCACAGTTAGGCTGCTGTGAGCTCATGGCTCGTAGCGAGTTTGCAGATGGCTGCAATTTCTTAAAGGGCAAGAAGATCGTCATCGTCGGTTGCGGTGCTCAGGGCTTAAACCAGGGCTTAAACCTCCGTGATTCAGGTCTTGACGTCAGCTATGCTTTACGTGATGCCGCTATCGCTGAGAAGCGTGCTTCTTTCAAGCGTGCTACCGAGAATGGCTTTAAGGTTGGCAACTATCAGGAGTTAATCCCGACTGCTGATTTAGTTATCAACTTAACTCCGGATAAGCAGCACGAGAATGTTATCAATTCCATTCAGCCTTTAATGAAGGCCGGTGCCTGCATCGGTTATTCTCACGGCTTCAACATTGTTGAGTTAGGTATGCAGGTGCGTAAGGACTTAACCGTAGTTATGGTTGCTCCTAAGTCCCCTGGTACTGAGGTTCGTGAAGAGTATCGTCGTGGCTTCGGTACCCCGACTCTGTTAGCCGTTCACCCTGAGAACGATCCTAACAATGAGGGCTGGGCTTATGCTAAGGCTTGGGCTGCCGGTATCGGTGGTGATCGCGCCGGTTGCTTACGTTCTTCCTTCGTTGCTGAGGTTAAGTCTGACCTCATGGGCGAGCAGACCATTCTGTGCGGTGTTTTACAGGCTGCTACCGTTTTATGCTACGACCGCGCTGTAGCTTTAGGTTTAGACAAGGCTTATGCTTGCAAGCTCTTACAGTACGGTTGGGAAACTGTCTGCGAGGCTTTAAAGCAGGGCGGTATCACCAATATGATGGACCGTCTCTCTAACCCGGCTAAGGTTAAGGCTTTCTACTTAGCTGAAGAGTTAAAGACCTTAATGAAGGATCTGTACTTAAAGCACATGGACGACATCGAAAGTGGCGAGTTCTCCCGTGTTATGATGGAAGACTGGGCTAATAACGACGTCAATCTCCACACCTGGCGTGATAATTATGCTAAGTGCGCCTTTGAGAATGCCCCGGCTTGCGATACTAAGATCACTGAGCAGGAATACTTCGATAAGGGTATCTTAATGGTTGCCTTTGCTAAGGCTGGTATTGAGTTAGCTTTCGAGACCATGACTAAGTCTGGTATCTACCCTGAGTCTGCTTACTACGAGTCCTTACACGAGTTACCGCTTATCGCTAATACCATCGCTCGTCGTCGTTTATACGAGATGAACGTAGTTATTTCCGATACTGCTGAGTACGGTAACTACCTCTTCGCTAATGCCGCTATTCCGCTCTTAAAGGACTTCATGGAGAAGACCGAGTTAGACGTATTCGGCAAGGGCTTAGAGGGTGATAATTGCGTCGATAATTTAGAGCTTATCCGCGTCAATGATTGCATCCGCAACCACCCGATTGAGGTTGTTGGTCGCAAGCTCCGTGCTTATATGTCCGACATGAAGGAAATCTCTGTTGGTAACAACTAATTTTTA
>USBR01000002.1 GCA_900552905.1 uncultured Succinatimonas sp.
TAAAACAGAGTTCCTGACAGGTACAAAATCAACAATCCCGATTATATCATATATTACCATATATTACCACATATTTCTAAAAGAAATTTGACAATTTTTTTAAATCTTATCTTTTTGAAATCTCGTGAAATTTAGTTTAAAAGAAGGACTGTTAATTAGAGGGAAACTGTCAAAGTACCGATCTATGAATGATTATAAAGCCAGATCTTAGTGATCTCTTTAACATACGATCATAAAAACTCTTTATATTCAAAAGATTACAAAAATAAATCCTCACATTAATGTCAAGAATCTAGATTAAATACAAGAGCAACCCAAAGTCACTCTAAATCCCCTTCCTTGAAGGCCAAATCAGTAAATCCGTAAATATTAAAAAAAGAACAATCCCCTCGCTCATCTACACATGCCCACAGAGATGTTGATTTAATCAGAAAATACATCATGCCTTATATAAGCATACAAAAACAATTAACTATTTGATTTATAATAATAAAAATATAAATTATTTAAAGAAGCCTTGACATTAATGTAAGCTTTTTTTAAGTTTTTTATTATTTTTTAAAGTTTCCCACAAATACTAGAATTTCCCACAAATACTAGAATTTCCCACAGATACTAGAATTTCCCACAAATATTAGAGTTTCCCACAGATACTAGAATTTCCCACAGATACCAAAGTTTCCCACAAGCACTATGCTTACACTCAGAAACTAAGAAACTAGCATTTCTCTACAGCAGCTAAAGCTTACAACTAATACGAGAGTTTCCCACAGCTACAAGCTTTTCCACAGAAGGATAAGTTTTCCCACAGCTATCAGAGTTTTCCACAAGCACGATTAAAACGTTCTAAAAGAGGCGACATTAATGTGATCTTGCCTGAGCAAAACTACAGATACAGCTTAAGTGTGTTTGTATTTTGTATTAGAGAGGATTTTAAGAATTCTGCGTGGTGGAGCTAAACGGGATCGAACCGTTGACCTCTTGCATGCCATGCAAGCGCTCTCCCAACTGAGCTATAACCCCACAGAGAAGTTTTGAGTGGTGGAGGTAAACGGGATCGAACCGATGACCCCCTGCTTGCAAAGCAGGTGCTCTCCCAGCTGAGCTATACCCCCATCAATGGGATCTTACGTGGTGGAGCTAAACGGGATCGAACCGTTGACCTCTTGCATGCCATGCAAGCGCTCTCCCAACTGAGCTATAACCCCACGATAAGAATTTGCCTTTAAATTGTCAAAAGTGGTGGAGGTAAACGGGATCGAACCGATGACCCCCTGCTTGCAAAGCAGGTGCTCTCCCAGCTGAGCTATACCCCCATCAAGGGACTCTGACGTGGTGGAGCTAAACGGGATCGAACCGTTGACCTCTTGCATGCCATGCAAGCGCTCTCCCAACTGAGCTATAACCCCACGTTCAAAAGCGAAGTAAATTTTAGCTCAAATTTAAATAAATGCAAGAAGTTTTTTTAAAAAATTTTTAAATTATTGAAATATATATTTATATTATTATGTCTTAGTTAATATCGACACCTAAATAGCGCTAATTAAGCTTATTTTAATAACATACAGTTTTTGCAGTTTTAACAAATAGCAAAAAAACAATAACTGATATAATTTTGTATTACATAGGATTTTTTAATCATTTATTTAAAAATATCCTATTCTTCATAACAAGCTACTTATTTGTAAAGTAGCCTTGTTTTGAGGATTGTCGTTATCAGGATAAAAGTTCAGCCGTAAAATTTATCTTGTATGGACAAAAATAGAATTTCAAAGTTTACGAACAGCAGAAATTTAAGCTATAACTACAAATATTAGAGCAGAGATTTTTTTAAGTATTCAGAGATGTTAACTAATTAAATTTCCTATAATACTTAAAAAAAACAATTGCTGTAATTAGAGAATTTTTAAGGAATATAGAGGTTCCCCATGCGCTTAAAATTATCCTTAGTCGCACTTGCCTGTGCCGCTACAGCAAGCTTTGCCGTACAAGCTGAAGATCTCTTAGATATCTATAAGGAAGCCTATTTACGTGATCCGGTAGTGCTGCAAGCTAAAGCCGCCCGCGATCAGGCCTTTGCCGCCATTGATGAAAAGCAAGCTGCCCTCTTACCGCAGATTGATGTTGTCGGAAGCTTAGGTTATGCCCACACTAATGTTACCAATTACGGTGTCCGCGGCGACAATACCCAATCCTCCATCGGTGTCTCCTTATCTCAATCCTTATGGCGTCATAGCTCTTGGATCAATAAGACTATTGCTGAAAAGCAAGCTGCCGCTGCTGACTTAGCCTATAACGATGCCCTGCAAAATTTAATTATCCGCGTCAGCTACGCTTATTTTGACGTACTCAATGCCGCCGATTCCTTAGAATTCCAAAAGGCCAATACCACTGCTTTAAAGCGTCAATTAGATGAAGCTGTCCGTCAGTTTCAGGTAGGCTTAATTGCCGAGACTGACCGCATGGAAGCTCAGGCTGCCTATGACTTATCTAATGCTAAGCTCATTGCCGCTGAAAACAATCTCACCAATTCCTACGAGGCTATGCGTGTCCTTATCGGTAGAATTATTCCCGTAAGTGATTTAGACCGTTTAGACAATGGCAGATTCAGCACTCCGGCAGTATCCGGCTCTCTCAAAGCCCTCATCAAGCAGGCTGAGGAAAATAACCTCGCCTTACAGCAGGCAATTGTCGATCGCGATATCGCCAAAGATCAGATTAGCTTAGCGCAAACTGGTCATGAGCCTACCTTAGATCTCGTAGCCTCAGCTCAAACTGGTTATACCGATTATCGTCACGAGGTAGCTAATACCACGCTCATGGATGGCAATGCCTGGACTCAGAGCATCGGTATTAACCTCAATGTACCTATCTATCACGGAGGTGCAGTCTCCTCACAAGTTGAGCAGGCTGAACATAATTATGTAGCCAAATCCGAGGCTTTAGAGCTCGCTCACCGCAAGGTAGTCTCTAATGTCAATAATGGCTATAACAACGTCAATGCCGCCATCAGCTCCGTACGTGCCTACAATCAGAGCGTCAAATCTGCTTCAAGTGCCTTAGAGGCTACCCGTGCAGGCTATGAGGTTGGTACTAGAACTATGACTGATGTTTTAGATGCCACTCAAAATCTCTATAACGCTTTACAGTTAGCCGCTGACTCTCGCTATAAGTACATCGAGTCACGTCTTGACCTTTTATACTATCAAGGCAAGCTTAAGATTGAAGATATCGAGCAGGTAAATACCGGTCTTAAAAAGAAGTAAAAAAGTTTTTTAATGCTCTTAAAGGGTGTGCCTTGTAGGTACGCCCTTTTTTATTTTTAGACAAGTTATCGTGATTGTGATTTATACAACATGCATTTAAGTTATAAAAGAGTAGAATAGCGAAAACGTTTTAGTATAAGAACAAATTGGAGAACACAACCATGGATATCAGATACTCCTGCAATCCTAATGACTTCAAACGCTATACCACTGAAGAGATGCGCAAGGAGTTTTTAATCCCGACTCTGTTTGAGGCTGACAAATTACACGTCACCTACTCTCATGTCGACAGAATGTGCTGCTTTGGCTGTATGCCGGTAACTCGCAAGATCGCCTTAGATGATGGCATCGATTGCTGGCATAACTTTGGTACTGATTTCATCTTAGAGCGCCGTGAGATCGGTATTTTCAACGTCGGTGGCAAGGGCCGCATCACTGCTGATGGCACCGTCTATGAGATGGAATATCAGGATTGCCTCTATATCACCATGGGTACCCGTGAGGTTTATTTCGAGAGCGAGGATAGCTCTAAGCCTGCTAAGTTCTACATGGCCTCTGTCCCAGCTCACAAGGCTTATACCACCACCCACATTCCGATGAAGAATGCTAACCACCGTCCGATTGGCGAACCGAAGTTAGCTAATGCTCGCACCATCAATCAGTTCATCCACCCGGATGTACTTCAGACTTGTCAGTTATCTATGGGTATGACCGCTTTAAATCCAGGTAGCGTCTGGAACACCATGCCGGCTCACACTCATGAAAGACGTATGGAACTCTACTTCTACTTCGATTTACCTGAGGATCAGGCCGTATTCCACATGATGGGTCAGCCACAGGAAACCCGTCACATTATTATGCACAATGAACAGGCTGTGATCGGCCCGTCTTGGAGCATTCACTCCGGTTGCGGTACCTGTGCCTATACCTTCATTTGGGCTATGGCTGGTGAAAACTTAGCCTTTGACGATATGGATAATATCGCCATTAAAGATTTACGTTAAACTTTAAAGCACAGTTATAAGCCTCCTTTAACGGAGGCTTTTTTAATTACCGCGCAGATAGCTTAACTCTAAGCTCTCTAAAGACTGACCACGCAGTTCAGGCAGGCTATGATAGACTAGCGCAAATAAGATCGCACCAAAGAGTAAATTGAGAGCAAAGAAGCCGCTTAGACCTATAGTATCGGTGACAATATCAAACATCATCATGCTCGATAATAAGCCCACAAAGCTTATAAAGAAGATTAAAGCCTCGCCTAATTCACGTCCCTGAGCTGGGAGCAATTCCGACACCACCGTCGCAAAGAACACAAATAAGCCAATGGATGCGGCAAAGATATAGATTAAAACCAATACTCCTAATAAGACAACACCAAAATCCCAGCTAAAGACCGTTAAAAAGTACATTAAAACCAAAACCAGCTCAGTGGTAAAAATACTACCTAACATCAGCTTTTTGCGACCTATGGTATCTACAGTCAAGGTAGCGGCAATGGCCGCAAGAAGGAAGACAGTAATGCCAGCATTGATAAAATCAGTGCCATAAATTAGCTCCTCCCCCATTGCATAAAAGCGCATCTGATACTCAGAGACCACTTTTACTGACATATAAGGAAAAAAGGCAAAACCTGAGAGGTGGATAAGTACGGTTAAAATAGCCAAAAACCAAATGGTACGCCGATAACTACCGCTATGCAAAAAGAGCTCAATACCGCGATCCTCACCACGGCCGCATTCATTGATATCAGCAAGCTCACGGGCGGCAGCGGCAGCATTATGACGCAGAACAAAAAGCTCTGAGAGGGCGGCATCATTAAAGCCAGAAATTGACAACCAGCGCGGACTTTCCGGCAGACGCAAAAAGCTTATGAGCGCTAACATAAAAGCGCAGATGAGGAAAAAGACAATGGTGGTATAGGCATTGAGATATAAAGCCCGACCACAGAAAATTGCTATATAAATACCTATGACCTGAGCTAGGAAGATAGTAATGGTAGCTTTACCGCGTTTTCTAATTGAGGCAATTTCCGCAACATAGATTAAAGCTGAAATTAAAAAGATACCATAAGCTCCGCCTACCACAAATTCGGAGATTAAATAGGAGCTAAAGGCGGGGGCGACTAAGAGCGAGCATTGAGCAATAGCACCTAATAAAAAGCTTCCGACCATAGGTAGGCGCCTACCGACGTCATAAGTGACACGTCCGCCTAAAAAAATGCCGACAATAGAACCTAGAAGAAAGGTCAAAAAGATAGTGTCGAACTCCTGAGAGTCGAGCAAAAAGCGGTTCATAAGGTCAAGCTTACAGGCATAAATCTGACCTATATTAAAGCCAAAAAATAAAGACATCAGCGCACATAGAATTACATAGGCAAAAGGATGCAATTTTGCGCGCAGGGAATTTTGGTGAATTGGCATATGCTTATCTTTTTAACTTTGCCGTGAGAAAAAATATTTTCCTCACGCTCTCCATTGTGCTCTTTTTTATACTTTTATTTTAACAATATTTGTAAGATCTATATACAATTAAAAGAATTTTCTCAAGCCTTGAATAATTAAGCATTAACACAAATGCGCAAATTGCACAGCGAATGCACAAGCGATACTGTGTTAAAATCAAGGCCACTATTTTTACTGAAAATGGAGTTGTACATGTTCGCTAAGTCCTGCATCCAAGCCGGTATTCGCGTTTTACAAGAAGAAGCGCAATGCCTATTAGATCTAATCCCCACCATTGATGAGAATTTCGCACGTGCGTGTGAAATTATCGTTAATACCAAAGGTAAGGTAATTTTAACCGGTGTCGGTAAATCAGGTCATATTGCCACTAAGATTGCCTCAACTTTAGCTAGTACCGGCACGCAATCATTTTTCGTACAAGCAGGTGAAGCTGCCCATGGCGATCTTGGCATGATCGGTAAGGATGACTGCGTCATCGCCATCTCCAATTCAGGTGAAGGCTCAGAGCTTAAGATCTTAATTCCGATCTTAGTGCGCCGTCAGATTCCGCTCATCGCCATTACCGGCAATCTGCAGTCCTCCTTAGCTAAAGAAGCTACCGTAGCTCTCAGCGCCCATGTTAAAAAAGAGGCCTGCCCTTTAAACTTAGCCCCAACTTCTTCTTCAACCGCCGAACTTGCTATCGGTGATGCTATTGCTGTAGCCCTGATCGAAGCCCGTGGCTTTACTGAGCGTGACTTTGCCCTCTCCCATCCTGGTGGTGCTTTAGGCCGTAAGCTTTTAGTACGCTGTGAAGATCTGATGCACTCCCATAAAGATCTGCCCCTTGTTTACGATGATTGCACCGTCAAAGAGGCCTTACTGGAAATGTCGCAAAAAGGTTTAGGCATGGTAGTAGTGGTCGATGCGGCTAATATTGTACAGGGTATTTTCACCGACGGTGATTTACGCCGCCTCTTAGAGAAAAATATCTCTATCAATGTACCGATTTCAGAGGTAATGTCGAAAAATATCAAGGGCTTAGCTTATCCACAGACCCTCGCAGCTGACGCTTTAGTTGTCATGCAAAATAAGAAGATCAACGGCATTATCGTTATTGATGAGGCCCATCACCCTCTCGGTGCCTTTAATTTACATGATCTTATGGCTGCAGGCATTATTTAGATCTGCCCTTTAGAGTAAAATAAAGCATACTTGTCAGACTTTAGGATAACTATGAGCGCTTTAAATATTCCGCAATTTGCCAATGCCAAGGTTGCCGTCATCGGTGATGTCATGCTTGATCGCTACTGGAAAGGCCAGTCTAACCGTATCTCGCCTGAAGCTCCGGTACCAGTAGTCAGAGTTACCACCCGTGAGGATAGAGCCGGTGGCGCCGCTAACGTTGCTTTAAATATCTCCTCTCTCGGAGCTCCCTGTGAGCTTATAGGTATAGTCGGTGAAGATGAGGCTGCTGAGAAATTAGAGTCCTTAGTGCGTAAGCAAAACATTAAGCCTAATTTTGTTTTCTCAGACAATCACCCCACCATCACCAAGCTACGCATTCTCTGCCGCAATCAGCAACTCTTGCGTTTGGATTTTGAAGATCCTCTCAATGATATCCCTAAGGATAAATTCTTTGCCGCCTTCGATAAGATCGCAACTGATACTAAGGTGCTTATCTGCTCTGATTATGGTAAGGGCTCTCTCAGTGCCATTGAAGAATTGATTAAAAGAGCCCGCTCTCGCGATATGAAGGTGCTCATCGATCCTAAGGGTACTGATTTTGAACGCTATCGCGGTGCCACCATGCTCACCCCGAATATGTCAGAATTTGAAGCTGTAGTCGGCAAGGTTAAAAACAATCATGACTTAGAGGAAAAAGCTCTAAAGCTCATTTCTGACTTTGATTTAGAATGCCTGCTCGTCACCCGCTCTGAAGATGGTATGTCCCTCATCCGTTCTCATATGAATGCCGTTCATCTACCAACTCGCGCTCAGGAAGTCTATGATGTTACCGGTGCTGGTGATACTGTCATCGGTGTCCTCGGAGCCTCCCTCGCTGCCGGTACTGATCTCGTTGAGGCCTGTGAAATTGCCAATCGTGCCGCCGGTATTGTCGTCGGTAAATTAGGTACCTCCACCGTAAGTCCTCAGGAATTACGTGAAGTATTACAAGAAAAAGCACGCCCGATCAATTTAGAAAAAGGTGTGGTAAGTCAGGAGCGTCTTTTAGAGATTGTCCCCGCCCTTAAAGCACAGGGGCGCCGCATTGTTATGACTAATGGTTGCTTTGATCTGCTCCACAAGGGCCATGTCACCTATCTACAGCAAGCCCGTAAGCTTGGCGATATTCTCATTGTAGCAGTCAACTCTGATCGCTCTGTTAAGGCTCTTAAAGGCCCGACGCGCCCGATTGTACCTGAAGATGGTCGCATGACCGTGCTCTCTGCCTTAGGCTGTGTTGATTATGTCGTCCCCTTTGATGAAGATACCCCGCAACGCCTCATCTCTGAGGTTTTACCTGATATCTTAGTTAAAGGTGGTGATTATAAGATCGAACAAATTGCCGGTCACCAAGAAGTATTAGCTAACGGCGGTCAAGTTTTAACCCTCCCGATAGTCTCAGGCTTTTCTACCACCTCTATTGTTAACACCATTAAGGGCTAACAAAATTTCGCAATTATCCTGCCTTTTAGGCAGGATAATCATAAAATAGCTTCAATATCTTGGAGTTATTTTATGATCCCATCTCTTTGGCCTACGGCCCCAGATGTTACGCAACAGAACATCACCATCAATCCTGGTATCAATAATATCGATTATCCTACCGCCAATTTACTCTTAGAAAGCGGTCAAGTTAAGCTTGTAGATGTGCGCGAGGCGGATGAATATAGGCAAGGTTATATTATCGGTGCTATCAATATCCCGGTAGATAGTATTAAGGGTGATTCTATACTTGCAGATCTGCCTAATTACAATGAACCTATCATAGTCTATTGTCTTTCAGGCAAAAGAGCGCAGGAAGCGGCTTTAAAATTACGCCGTCTAGGTTATAACTATCTGCTCAATATGGGGGGTATCTCACATTGGCCCTATGGCACAGTGCGCCCCTAAAAAACAAAAAAGGGAAGCTTTGATAAGCTTCCCTCTTCATTTACAGATTAAATATTAGTCTTCGCTTGCCGGGATCTCGCAATCCTTTAAGTTCCAAATATTAGCAACATAATCGTTGATGGAACGGTCAGAGCTGAACTTACCCATAGAAGCAGAGTTGATGATGGCAGCCTTTGCCCAACGTGCACGATCAGCATACATCTTCTCAGCACGCATATGAGCATCCTGATAGGAAGCAAAGTCAGCTAAGACTAAGAACGGATCACCCTTACCTAATAAGGCATGCTTGATAGAAGAGAGCACACCTGGCTCACCTGGAGTGAAGTAATCAGTATCAAACCAATCCAGAATGCTCTTAATCTCAGGGTTAGAATTGTAGTAATCCCAAGGATTGTAACCACGGCTCTTTAAGGCCTTAACCTCATCGACGCTTAAGCCGAAGATGAAGTTGTTATCGATACCGGCCTTCTCGACGATCTCGATATTAGCACCATCCATAGTACCTAAGGTTAAGGCACCGTTGATGGAGAACTTCATATTAGAAGTACCAGAAGCCTCATAACCGGCAGTAGAAATCTGCTCGGAAATATCCGCAGCCGGAATAATCTTCTCAGCTAAGCTTACTCTGTAGTTAGGCATAAAGACGACCTTCAGCTGACCGCCAATGCGGACGTCGTTATTGATGCGATTGCCAACTGCATTGATAGCGTAGATGATGTCCTTAGCTAAGGTATAGGCAGGAGCTGCCTTAGCACCGAAGATAAAGACCTGCGGCACAATCTTCATGCCCGGATTCTCTAAGAGCTTCTTATAGAGGGACATGATATACAGTAAGTTCAAATGCTGACGCTTGTACTCGTGTAAGCGCTTGACCTGAACGTCGAACATGGCATTAGGGTTAACATCAACACCGACTAAGGACTTGATCTCAGCGGCTAAGGCAACCTTATTGTCATGCTTAATCTGCATAAAGCGCTCTTGCATCTTCGGATCGTCGGCATAAGCCTTGAGCTTTTCGCAGTTATCTAAGTGTAAAGGCCAATCATCACCGGAAACCTCATTGTAGAGCTTAGCTAAGCCCGGGTTACAGGCTAATAACCAGCGTCTCGGGGTGACACCGTTAGTGACGTTGCAGAACTTCTCTGGCCATAACTGAGCATACTCAGGGAAGAGATCGCTCTTAACTAAGTCAGAGTGAATAGCGGCTACACCGTTAACGCGACGAGAGGCGATAACAGAGAGGTTAGCCATGCGCACCTTACGTACCGGACCTTCCTCGATGATAGAGAGCTTAGCCTTGATATCGTTATTGTCAGGCCAACGATCTTGAACTGGACCATTTAAGAAACGATAGTTGATATCGTAGATGATCTCTAAATGACGCGGTAATAACTCCTCAAAGATCCAGACTGGCCACTTCTCTAAAGCTTCAGGCAATAAGGTGTGGTTGGTGTAATTGAAGGTCTTAGAAACAATATTCCAAGCATTATCGAAGCTTAAGCCTTCCTCGTCGATTAACAGACGCATGAGCTCAGCTACGGCAATAGCCGGGTGAGTATCATTGAGCTGAATGACGATCTTATTAGCGAAGTCCTTATAATCGTGGTGATGAGTACGATTGTAACGACGTAAAATATCGCGTAAAGAGCAAGCGGAGAAGAAGTACTGCTGAGTTAAGCGTAACTTCTTACCGGCATCGGTAGAGTCATTAGGATATAAGACCTTAGAAATAGTCTCAGCCTCAGACTTCTCTTCCTGAGCGTCAACATAACCACCGGCATTGAAAACGTCCCAGTTGAAGGACTCAGTCGGACGGGACTCCCATAAACGTAAAATAGCTACAGAAGAGTCACGGAAACCAACTACCGGAATATCCCAAGGCACACCTTTAATGGTGCGATTAGGGTGCCATACAGCCTGAGTAGAACCATCAGGAGTCTGCTGATGCTCAACATAACCACCTAAAGGAATGTTCTGTAAGGACTCAGGACGGCAAACCTCCCACGGGCAACCATATTCACGCCAACTATCCGGACGCTCAACTTGCTTACCACCACGGATTTCCTGACGGAATAAACCGTTCTCATAATGCAGGCCATAACCGACACACGGGTAATTTAAGGTTGCTAAGGAATCCATATAGCAGGCAGCTAAACGGCCTAAACCACCATTACCTAAAGCCATATCCGGCTCTTCTTGGCAGATCTCATGGATATCAAGACCTAATTCCTTTAAGGCCTCGCTAGCGATGTCGAATTTCTCTAAATTGCAGAGATTGTTGATGGTAAGACGACCCATCAAGAACTCAGCGGATAAATAGTGAACTGCGCGGGTATCCTGCTGAGCGTGAGTGAACTGAGTATCAGTTAAGCGCTCAAAAATCTTCTCATTGGCAGTTGCAACTAAAGCTTGCCACCAAGCTAAATTAGAAGCCTTTTCTGGGGATGTACCAATGGTGCGACGTAAATGTCTAACAATATCAGTCTTAAAGTCCTCAACAGCCTGAGCATGAGCGCTCTGCTGTGCGGTAACTTTAGCGCCATTTGCATTTTTGGCTGACGCTGATTTTCTTACTGCCATTATAAAATATCCTCGATTGTTATAAATTCTCAAATCGTTTTCTGTCGATATATCCAATTAAGACATTCGTACGTATTTTATAACAGTATGGAAGACGCGTCAAAAAAAAGAGAACGTGATTAAAATCACATTCTCCCCAATTTTACCTTTATTTAATCAGTTTTAAAAAAAAGAAAAGATGTAACGTTTTTAGTATTATTCAATTTCATAAAAATTTTATGCTCATTTAATATTTCTAAAAACCACCTTATCTCATTGATCTGCTAGTCTAAAAACTCAGCTTTATCACCATTGTTTTCGAGCCATTGACGGCGATCAGCGGCACGTTTTTTTGATAACAGCATGTCTAAAAGCGCAAAGGTTTCTTCCTCAAATTCGGCATCTAAGGTCAATTGCATTAAGCGGCGAGACTTAGGAGCTAAGGTAGTTTCACGCAATTGCTCAGGATTCATTTCACCTAAGCCTTTAAAGCGCTGAATCTTGATATTCTCGCGCTTAAAGCCCTTACGCACGTATTTACTCTGCTTTTGCGCTAATTCGGCGTCATCTAAGGCATATTCCTTAAATTTACCGCAGTCGATACGATATAGAGGCGGACAGGCTACATAGACATGGCCCTCACGGACAAGAGGTGTAAAGTGACGGACAAATAAGGCACATAAAAGCGTACCGATATGCAGACCGTCAGCATCAGCATCAGCTAAGATACAGATCTTGTCATATCTTAAATTCGACAGATCCTCACTATCAGGCTCAATACCCATAGCGACAGTAATAGCGCGGATTTCCTCAGAATTAAGAGCAGTGCGTCCTCCGACTTCCCAAGTATTTAAAATCTTACCGCGCAAAGGCAAGATCGCCTGAAAACTTGAATCGCGGGCCTGACGGGCAGAACCGCCGGCAGAGTCGCCCTCAACGATAAAGAGCTCACCTACGCTTGGATCAGTTGAAGTACAGTCAACAAGCTTGCCGGGAAGCTGTGGACCTCTAATAGTCTTCTTACGCTCAACTACCTTAGCTTGACTCTCGCGCTCGCGAGCTTTAGCGATAATAATGCTAGCGATAGTCTTAGCCTTATCGACATTGCTATTGAGCCACAGCGAGAAATGATCGCGCACGGCCTGCTCTAATTGACCGGCAATCTGACGGCTTGAAAGCTTTTCTTTAGTTTGTCCGGCAAATTGCGGCTCATGCATTTTTAGTGAGAGCACATAAAGACAGCTATTCCACACATCTTCTGGGGTAAGTTTCAAGCCGCGGGGTAGCAGATTTTGCAAATCGCAAAATTCGCGCATAGCTAAGGTCAGACCTGATCTAAAGCCATTGACGTGGGTACCGCCTTCAACAGTGGGAATTAAATTGACATAAGACTCAGCAAAATGCGCCCCATTCTTGTCGGCATTATCCCAAGAGACGGCCCATTCCACCTGAAAATCTTCAGTTTTCACACTCTCATGATAGGGACTTTGCGGCTCATAGACAGCCTCGGCAAGTTGTGATTTTAAATACTCACTGAGATCACCGCCATAACTCCACTGCTCTTGTAGACCCGCAACTTCATTAATAAAGACAATGGTGAGGTTTTCACATAAAACGGCCTTAGCCTTAAGCTGATGGCATAAGCGCTTAGTATCAAAAGCCGGGCTATCAAAATACTCAGCTTCAGGAAAAAAATGAATGCCGGTGCCGGTATCTTTTTTAGCGCAGGTACCAACTTCATGCAGTGGCACCGTACGCTCACCCTTTTCATACTCAATTTCATAGATCTTACCGCCGCGTCTGACGGTAGCTTTAAGCTTTGATGACAAGGCATTGACCACACTGACACCGACGCCGTGCAGGCCGCCTGAAAATTGATAATTATCGGAGGTAAATTTACCGCCGGCATGCAGGCGCGATAAGATAAGCTCGATAGCCGGGATCTTTTCCTCAGGATGCATATCCACAGGCATACCACGACCGTTATCGACTACCTCTAAGCTCTGATCTTTATGCAAGGTCACAATAATCTTATTGCAAAAGCCCGCTACTGCCTCATCAACGCTATTGTCGATAACCTCGATACCTAAATGATTGGGATTGCTAGTATCAGTATACATGCCCGGTCGACGACGTACCGGCTCTAAGCCTTTGAGCACCTCAATGGAGGCACCAGTGTAAGCATTTTGATTTTTCTCTTGCATAGGAAACTTTTTCTATCTTAAAAATTTTTTTTACTATTCTAGCATTTATTCGTTTAGAGCTTTTTGTCTTAAGCCTTATTGAGGATGACACTAGCCTTAAGGCCCCCACCCTTAACATTGCTGAGTTTAACTTTAGCCCCAAGCTCATTGGCGGTAGATTTGACGATAGCAAGGCCTAAACCGGTACCTTGTATCTTAGCGGTATCGCCGCCGACACGATAGAAGGGTTCAAAGACGGTTTTAAGTTTATCCTCAGGAATACCGATACCATTATCAGTCACGCTGATAATAAACTCCCGCGAGCGCTCCTCACAGCTTAAGTCCACCTGTCCATCTTCAGGGGTATATTTCAAAGCATTAGCACAGAGATTATATAAAATAGTTTTGAGCAGATTTCTATCGCTATGGATAATGCAAGAGGCCTTACCTTCAATACCAAAATCGATATTCTTATCATCGGCAATAGCTCCAAGCTCATCTAAAAGCTCGATAAAAAGCTCTTTGATATCGATATCGCTAAATTCTAAAACCTGCGTACATTGCGAGCGAGCATAATTTAAAAGCTTAGTCGTTAAATCACGCTGTCTCTTAATGGCCTGACGCAATTCTAAAAGTTGTTCTTGTTGCTCTAAACTTAAGCCCTTCTCAGTAAAAGCTTCGGCTTGCAAACTGATAGCTGTCAGCGGTGTACGTAGTTCATGCGCAGCATCTGCAATAAAGCGGCGTTCATTTTGTAAGCTCTCTGAGGTTTTATTAAAGAGGCGATTGAGAGCCTCGATAAAAACATCCAATTCTGAGGGAATATTTTCTGCCATCAAGGGTCTAAGATCGTTTTCACGACGCCTATCGACATCTGAGGCTAGACGTCGTACCGCTAAAAACATCAAGTGCACCACTAAGAGCACAATTGGAATATAGATACAGATAAGCATTAAAAATTCGATTATCGAGGCTTTAAAGGCGCTTGCTACGGCCTCATCGATAATCGATAAGGGGCGCGCTACTACAAAGCGAATACCCTGACGGTTGGTGGCAATATAACAGCGTACGCGATTGTCATTGATGAGAATAGAGTAGATACCATCCTCGATATTCATCGGAATATAGATAGTCTCACCAGGAGGGGCGTATAAAGGCGCAATGATAATATCACGATGGCGCTCAAAAAGATCTGAAAGCGATGGCGATTGTAAGAGCGATTGCTCATAAAGGCCATGTTGCGGACGCCTGGGCCTGGCGTAGATATTGCTATTGAAAAAATCAGGGCCTGACCAGCGCTTAGGTAAGGGCATATTATAAGCGACAATAATGTCGGCAATCTGCGTTATCTCCTCATCGACATAGGTACGCGCACCTGTCAGAGTTTTCTCATAGGAGCGCACACTGATAAAAGCCGTGAAGATAACACCGATAATACAGAGGATGAGACAGAGCCTAAACTTAAGCGATCGAATCAATCGCCCTTTGCGACCTTCCAACCTACACCTCTGACGTTTTTAATATTGCTAGAACCGACCTTTTTGCGCAAATTGTGGATAATAAATTCAATGGCATTAGACTCAACTTCAGAGCCAAAACTATAGATCTTATCCTCTAAAGTCTCACGCGATAACACTGCCCCGGGGCGACTTAATAGAGACTCTAATAGAGCATATTCACGAGCGGTCAGAAGTTCACGATGCTTGCCCTCAGCATCACAAATTTCGACCTCATGAGTAACTGGATCTAAAGTTAAGAGGCCATTTGATAAGGTAGGCTGAGATGAGCCTGAGGCACGACGCATCACAGCCCGAATGCGCGCTAAAAGCTCGGAGAGATCAAAAGGCTTGACGACATAATCATCAGCGCCGATATCTAAGCCCTTGACGCGATCATCTAGAGCATCACGCGCGGTGATAATGATAACTGGGGTATTTACATTGTGAGAGCGCCATCTTTTAAGCAAGGTAACACCGTCAATACCCGGCAGGCCTAAATCTAAAAGAATGCAATCATAGCTGATATCCTCAGGCGCATATTCAGCCTCTTGACCATCGGCAAAACAATCTACCGCATAGGCACGCGCTTTGAGGCCGTTTTCTACGGCACGTGCAATCTGAGCATCGTCCTCAACTAATAAAATACGCATATACTACCTACAAGAAATTTATATAAATAATAAACTTTTAGAATTAGGAAATACTTAGATAGGGACAAATTATAAGCAATCTGTCCTATTTAGGAAATTACGCTTTTTTAGTTAAAAAATCTACAATTTGAGGGACGACAGCGTCAAAATCGACAAAGGCATGATTGCCACCGGCAAAAACATCGATTTTACAGCCCTGATAGAAACTCAAAGACTTAGTATAATCTAAAACCTCATCACCAGTCTGTAAGAGCACATAGAGGCTCTCAGGCTTAAAAGTTTGCCGTGCCTGTACATCTAACTTTGCTAACAGCTTTATCATCTCTAAAGTAAGCGTAAAATGCGTGTCAGTACTGCTATTGTATTGCGCGCCTAGAAGCTTATCGCAAAAATCCTGCGGATGGACACAGGGATTGATGAGAGCTGCTTTAAAACCATAAAGACCGTTTAAGACGGTAGCCATAAAGCCACCCATAGAGCTTCCCACTAAGGCAAGATTGTCAGGGCTATAGTTTTGACAAAAATCTTTGAGTATAGCTAAAGCTTCTTTAGGGGTGTCGGGAAAATCTAAAGATAAAAAATCGTATTGCGGATAACGCTCCTTTAAAATGCGCCTAAAGATCTGAGCTTTGAGCGCATTTGGTCCTGAAAGAAAGCCATGCAGATAGGCTATGAGCATCAATAGCCTCCTACATCCATGCGGGGATGGAAGGCATCAGTGTTTAAGCGACACACTAAAGTCTCAAAACTGCCATCAGGATTAAAGGAAAAATAGCGCCAACCAGGTCCCTTGCAATCTAAGGCAAAATCCTGAGATTTAGGCACAAATTGAATTGAAGTTGAAGGCGTGGCGATATAACGGATATTCTGTCTTAGCTCATCAACTTCCTGATGCACATGTCCTGAGAGCACCATCTTTACTGAAGGGAAGCGATGGATAAAGACCTGAAACTCGTCTTGATTGTGTAAAGTCTGTGTATCTAACCAATAACTACCCACTAATAAAGGCAGATGATGAATACAGACTACCGCATGCAAATGCGGATGCTCATGAATGCATCTTTCAGCATAATCTAATTGATCGCGCTGCACCCAACCGTGAGCTACACCATAGACCTCGGAATTGAGCATGACAAATAGCCACTGCCCGCAGATAATGCTTCTGCAGGTACTCACCCCAAGATTATTGAAGATACGATACATCAGAGGACCATCATCATGGTTCCCTGGTAAAAAAAAGACCGGCTTATTTAAGCATTTAACCATTTTGGCAAAACGCTGATAGGATTCGACTGAATAATCCTGAGAAATATCACCTGTCATCAGGACGAAGTCGAAAGCTATCGCCTGTCTTTGAATCTCTTCTAATACCGCCGCAAAACTCTGCGCGGTTTTGACCCCTAGCAAATCGCCGTCAGCCTCGGCAAATAAATGCGTATCGGTAATCTGCAATACGCGAAACCGTCCGTCAGCGTTCCGGGATACTATTCGACATTGATCTTCCATACTCTAAAACTTGACCTAAGTCTGCTCCCGGTTATTATTAAATATATATTTCAAACCCAAATACAATTAGCATCATTATGCAAGCATAAAATATTTTTAAGAGACACGCTTATTTGAAAACGCGTACATGAGATCAAGATCCCATTTATAACAAAATTTAACAAAAGTATTTTATAAGATTTAAATGACAAAAGGGATCCTAAAGATCCCCTTTTTTGATCTAAGACAGGCTTTTTAGCAGATCTAAAAATTCCTGATAGGAAGATAATTTGTAGGTAGGCTGAGTTGGCGTGATATCACCGCGGCAATAACCAAAGGTAAAGAATACCGAGGTCATATTGAGCTTTAAAGCCGGAAGCATATCATTAGCACTATCGCCCACCATGACGGCCTCTGAAGTGGCAACCTTAAGTTTATCTAAGACAAAAAGCAAAGGTTCAACCTCAGGCTTTTTTACCGCTAAAACTTCGCCACCTAAGATATAGTCAAAGTAAGGGGCAATCCCCATATGCTCTAACAAAGGCTTAGCGAACATCTGCGGCTTATTAGTCACAACTGCAAGCTTAATGCCATGTTCACGCCCATAGCTTAAAGTCTCAACTACATGAGGGTAGAGCACATAATCCTCTTTTAAGCCTTCAGTATAGAAGACATTGAAATATTCACGCGCTTTTTTTAAAAGCTCAGGCTCAACATCTAAGGTCGTCGCCTCAAAGCGCCCACAGATAATGCGCGATAAGAGCAATTGAATGCCATTACCCACATAACCTTTAGTAGTCTCTAAAGAAGGCACCGCAATGCCTAAAGCCTCGGCGGTTCTTCTTGCAGCCTTTGCTAATTGCGGAATGGTATCGGCAAGGGTACCATCTAAATCAAAGAGCAAAGCCTGCGGTTTATGCGTAAGTAACATTAGATCTTAAGACCCTCGTGTAAGCTCTTTAAGGCCTCAGCCTTATTCTCAGCGCCAAAGAAAGCTGAGCCTACGACAAAGACATTAGCACCGCACTCAGCAATATTGCCGATATTCTGAGCCTTAACGCCGCCGTCAACCTCAATTAAGATCTCAGCCCCAGCCTCAAAAGCCATGCATTTGACATCGGTAACCTTCTTTAGGCAGGAATTTAAAACCTTCTGCCCACCAAAGCCTGGATTTACTGTCATAACTAAGACGAAATCAAGCTTATCCCACAGATAATCTAAAAGCTGCGGCGCTGTAGCCGGATTTAAAGCTAAACCAGCTTTAACCTTATGATCTTGAATAAAGGTCAGCATTCTCTCGACATGCGTACAAGCTTCCGGATGGAAAGACACCCAATCGGCACCGGCTTTAATATAATCGCTGACAATAGCCTCAGTGACAGGCTCAACCATTAAATGCACATCAAAGACAGCCTCAGGATATTTTTTCTTTAAAGCCGCTAAGAAGCCTGGACCAAAGGTCATATTCGGCACAAAGTGATAATCCATGACATCAAAGTGAATGACATCCACACCGCACTCTAAAGCCTCACCGACATCACGCTCTAAATTGATTAAATCAGCAGATAAGATAGAGCCGGCAATTTGAAATTTCTTTTCGGTCATATTTGATTAACTCTCATTTCCTGTTGAATAGTGCCAAAGCTTTTAGCAAAGGGACCATCGACACGTAAAGCTTTAGGCAAGGTTTTAACCTGAGCCTGAGCCTCGTTTTTACTTAAATAATCACCCACACACAGGGCATACCAGATTTTACCAAATCGCCGGCTTTTATAGATCCAATAACGCCCTTTAAGATACGCACTTTTGGCAATTAAAATCTGCTTATTAGGTCCTGCGGCAATCTGCAAGGTATAGTGTTTAGGATTGAGCTTTAAAAGCTCATCTGAGCCTCCGGGTATGGCTTTGCCATTATATTCTACGCGGGTATCTTTATAGTAGGTATTAAAGATCGGATCATCGAGGCGATAGATCTTGCCAAGCTCGATCTGAGGCTGAATCTGAGTTTCAGCCCTATCTTTAGTTGCTGAAGCTTTTTTATTTAAAGCTAAAGGATTATCGCCACGCTCTAGGACCTTTATCGCAGAGCTCGTATGCGGCTTTAGTGACTCTTCATGACGCCGGGGACGGTCAGATTCGTTAGAATCTGCCCTACTGTTTTCAATAGCCTCTAAGGTATCACCTCTGAGTGTGACACTATTGTGACTTGATGCCGCCTCGCCTTCAACCTCTAGACCCTGTTGCTGATTTTCAGGCAATATACCCTGTTCAGCCTTAGGTTTATCCGCATCACCATGATCGCCTGTAACCTTGATATCAGGTGTTTTAACCTCTACCATCTCCAAAGGTTCGGCATCTAAGTTCTCTTGTTTTAAAGGCTCATAATTAACTTCAGGAGTGCTTTTTGTAACTAAAGGCTCGCTCTTTTTAGTAGCCGGAGCTTCATCCTGAGGCTTTAGTGTTTGCTCTGTATTTAGCTCTTTTGTATCAGAAAAAGCCTTCAGAGGATTTTTACCTAAAGCTAAAGACACGCCACACGCAGCCACAATAGCCATACTCACTAAAATCACATACAAAAGTGCGCCACTTTGCTTTTTAGGTGTAGTCTTTTTCGGTCTGTAATTATCAGGACTTTCCATAAAAGCCTCCAAAAAAAGGTCCTAGCACAAGTAGGACCTGATGAGATTTTAGGCTTGCTTAAGCTCTAAAATTAAAGCCTCGACCTCGGCATCGGAGATGTCAGAAAAGACGGTGGCTTTACCGATATGCTCAGGGAGCACATAGCGAATTACGCCCTGACGAACCTTTTTATCATGACGCATAAAGTGGATAAAATCCTTAGATGTCATCTTAGCAGGAATACTGATAGGAAGCTTGCATTTAGCCGTTAAAGTGACGATGCGCTCATGCTCTGCTTTAGAAATTAAGCCGCGCTTTAAAGCTAAAGCTGAGGCTATGACCATACCTAAACCTACAGCCTCACCGTGAAGCCAGGTACCAAAGCCTAAGAAAGCCTCGATAGCATGAGCAAAGGTATGACCGAAGTTTAAAATAGCTCTAAGACCATGCTCTTGCTCATCTTGTGCCACAACCTGAGCTTTAATCTCACAGCAGCGCTTCACTACATGAGTGATGGTTGCAGCATCATGTAAGAAGACCTTAGGGGAATTTTCCTCTAAAAAGACAAAGAAGTCCTGATCATAGATAATGCCGGTCTTCACTACCTCGCCCATACCGGCGGTAATCTCACGCAGAGGTAAGGACTTTAAGAAATTGATATCGATGATCACAGCCTTAGGTTGATAAAAGGCACCGATCATATTCTTGCCTAAAGGATGATTGAAGGCAGTCTTACCGCCTACTGAAGAATCCACCATCGACAATAAGGTGGTAGGCATCTGTACAAAGGGAATACCGCGCTGATAGCAAGCTGCAGCGAAACCGGCCATATCACCGACTACACCACCGCCTAAAGCGACGATCGCACCATCACGGCCAAAGCCATCCTCAAGCAGGGTAGTTAAAATCTGCATCCAGGACTCGACGGTCTTATAACATTCACCATCTTTTAAAATGCAAGATGCAACCTTAAAGTTTTGTGCCTCTAATGAAGCTTTGACCTTATCTAAATATAAAGGAGCAATAGTGTCATTAGTGACGATTAACAGATCTTTTTGCTTCTTTAAAGCCGCTCTGACTAAAGAACCCCACTCTAAATCAGCACCGATATGGATGGGGTAGGAACGCTCTTCTAAGCCTACTTGTATGCTTTGCATTTTAATTCCTCGATTTTTTTCTGGATAACTTCTACACATTCACGCACGCTCATCTCGGCACTATTGACGGTAATATCAGCCACCTTTTCAAATAAAGGCTGTCTAAAGGCAAAGATATCCATAAGGCGTTTGCGGCGATCCTCAGCATAGATCATAGGCCGACCATTGTCATGGAGAGTACGCTGATATTGAGTCTCAACATCGGCAAAAAGATAAACCACTAAGCCATGTTCTTTTAAAAGCTCGATATTCTCAGGCGTTACGACAATACCGCCACCGGTAGCAATCACCGCTTCATAGGCCAAAGAGCGCTTTAAAGCCGCTGTTTCCTGTTGTCTAAAAGCAGCTTCTCCCTCTTCTTTGAAGATCTCCGGAATCGATTTACCGGTAAAAGCAACAATTTCCTCATCGAGATCTAAAAAAGGACGCGAGCTTAATAAGGCTAAGGCTTTACCTATGGTGGTCTTACCACACCCCATAGGACCGACTAAAAAAATACGCTCAGGATGCGCAAATGACATAAAAATTTCCCAAAAATAATACTGTGCAATTATTGTAGCCTATATAAAGCTAAAGCCTCAGGCTTTGCTCACTTAAATCATAGCTAAGTGTATCAAAAATGTGAAAAAAGCCGGCAGACTTTGGACTTTGCCTCATTTTAGACATTAAAAAAGGCCCCCGCAGGAGCCTTTTGTTGTTTATAGTTTTTTATAGCGTCTTAGCGCATGATTACATCATACCGCCCATGCCGCCCATGCCACCCATAGGAGCAGCCGGAGCATCGCCTTCCTTCTTAGGAGCATCGGCGATCATGCACTCGGTGGTCAGCATTAAACCAGCGATGGAAGCGGCGTACTGTAAGGCAGAACGGGTAACCTTGGTCGGATCTAAAATACCCATCTCGATCATATCGCCATACTGCTCAGTAGCGGCGTTATAACCATAATTGCCTTCCTTAGAACGAACCTCGTTAGCAACGACAGCAGCTTCCTGACCGGCGTTAGTAACGATCTGACGTAAAGGAGCCTCCATAGCGGCTAAAGCAACCTTAATACCAACGTCCTGATCCTGATTGTCGCCCTTTAAGCCAGCGATGATCTTAGCTACGCGAACTAAGGCAACACCACCACCTGGGACCACACCCTCTTCAACAGCTGCGCGAGTTGCGTGCATAGCATCCTCAACACGAGCCTTCTTTTCCTTCATGGCAACTTCAGTAGCAGCACCAACCTTGATAACAGCAACACCGCCAGCTAACTTAGCGACACGCTCTTGAAGCTTCTCACGGTCGTACTCAGAGGTGGACTCTTCGATCTGCTTTCTGATCTGAGCTACACGCTCCTTAATGGCCTCAGCGTCACCAGCACCGTCGATGATGGTGGTGTTATCCTTATTGATAACAACGCGCTTAGCAATACCTAAGTCATCTAAGGTGGCCTTGTCTAATTCCATACCTAACTCAGAAGAGATGACAGTACCGCCAGTTAAGATAGCGATATCCTGTAACATGGCCTTACGACGATCACCAAAGCCCGGAGCCTTAACAGCAGCAACCTTAACGACACCACGCATATTGTTAACAACTAAGGTGGCTAAAGCCTCAGACTCAACGTCCTCAGCGATGATGAGTAAGGACTTACCCTGCTTAGCAACATTCTCTAAGATGGTGACGAGATCACGGATATTAGCGATCTTCTTGTCGCATAAGAGGATGTACGGATTGTCTAACTCAACAGTGCCAGTATCCGGCTTGTTCATGAAGTAAGGAGATAAGAAGCCGCGATCGAACTGCATACCTTCAACTAAGTCGAGCTGATCCTCTAAGCCCTGGCCGTCCTCAACAGTGATAACACCATCACGACCAACATTCTCCATAGCATCGGCAATTAAATTACCAACGCTAGCGTCAGAGTTTGCAGAAATGGTACCAACCTGAGCGATGGACTTCTTGTCCTCGCACTTGGTGGATAACTTCTTTAACTCCTCAACAGCAGCCTCAACAGCCTTGTCGATACCGCGCTTTAAATCCATAGGATTCATGCCAGCGGCGATGGACTTTAAGCCCTCGTTGACAATAGCCTGAGCTAAAACAGTAGCGGTAGTGGTACCGTCACCGGCAGCATCATTGGCCTTAGAAGCAACTTCCTTAACCATCTGAGCGCCCATGTTCTCGAACTTACCCTCAAGCTCGATCTCTTTTGCAACAGTTACACCATCTTTAGTGATGAGCGGAGCACCGTAGCTCTTGTCTAAAACAACGTTACGACCCTTAGGACCTAAGGTTACCTTAACGGCGTTAGCTAAAATGTTTACGCCTTCGAGCATCTGAATACGGGCTTCGTTACCGAAAAATACCTGCTTTGCGGACATTTTTAAAATACTTCCTTAAATAAAAAAATCGGTGTGAGAATATTAGGCTTCAACAGCAAAAATATCAGTCTCAGAAAGGATGATGACATCCTCGCCATCTAACTTAACTTTCTTAGCGCCGTAGCCTTCATTGAAAATAACGGTATCACCCTCTTTGACGCTCATCGGGGCAAAGGAACCGTTCTCTAACATACGGCCCTGACCTACAGCGATAACCTTAGCACGGCTGGACTTCTCAGCAGCGTTACCTAAGATAATGCCACCAATAGACTTCTGCTCTTCCTCAATGGGTTTGACGATAACGCGATCATACAAAGGAACTAATTTCATTTGTGTCTCCACGGTTTTATTTTTCTAACCGCTATTCTTCTCATGCAATCGGCATAGGGCCCGATTAGCGCCCCGTCAATACCGCCTCTTGTAGGCGCTATGACAAAAATGATTTTTAACAAAATAGTAAATGGGGGCGCTTTTTATGGTTTCAAGGCTTTTTATATAAATTTTTTTAAATTTAATTTCTTTATATTTCAAATAAATAAAAAAAGATCCGCAAAAAAAGGCTCTTTTTTTTAAAAATTTTTTGAAATTTTTAAGTATTTTGCTTCACTGTAAGCTTAGCTTTGACGGTAATCAGCATGCCAAAGACTATGATAAGACCACCTAAAATCTGTCCTAAATTGATGCTCTCATCTAAAAGTGTCACACCGATGACAGCTCCGGCTAAAGGAACTAGATAGACAAAAGAGCCTGCTTTAGTGGCACCAACATGCGTTACTGCATAATTCCAAGCCACAAAGGCAAAGACCCCTGAGGCTAAGACTAAATAGACAAAGGAAATCCACGAACTCATACTTAAGTTCTGACAGTAAAGCTGTCCGCTAAGACCGCCTACAAGCAGACAGAATAAACCGCCGATTATCCCCGTCCACGCCGTAGCTTGTACCGCACTCACCTCACGGCTAAGTTTCCAGCTCACAATGACATAAGCTGACCACATTGCCTCACAGATAACTACGAGGATATCGCCATAATTGAAATTGAGCGCTAACAGCACCTCTAGTGAGCCTTGCGACACAATACAGACCGCACCCATACAGGAGATGACAATACCTAACCAACCAATAGCGCTCAGACGCTCACCAATAAATAAAAAAGCGAGAATAGTGGTGACCGTAGGGCCGATACTTTCAATGAGAGCAGTATTCGTCGCAGTAGTAATAGTGAGAGCGATAAAAAGCAAAATATTGTGTAAGCCAATGCCAAATAAGGCCATGAAGGCTAAAACAATGAGATCATGCCTACTGACCTTAAAAGCCTTTTTGCCCTTAACTAAATACAACCACGCAAAAAGTATGATACCCACGAGTAAAAAGCGCATGCCCGTAATTAAAAAGGGCGAGGCTTCCTGTACGAGAGTTCTACCGCTAGCGGGAGTACCACCCCAGACAAAACACACTAAAACTAACAATAAATAATACCCCACAAGCTTATGGGGCTTATGGGGTGCTTGAGCGTGGATCTGAAGCTTAGAACTATTGATTATTTTGCTATGATTCTGAGTCATCCTTCTCTACCTTGCCATCGATAACACGCCCCTGTTTTTGCGGCTCATCAGGCTTTTGAGTATAAGAATAATAGCTTTCGTGATAGCTAAAATTATTAGGATGCTTGTGCGCATAGGACTTACCGATAAAGTTCTGCAAAGGCGGTAAAAGCAATAATAAGGCCAGAATATCGGAGATGAAACCTGGGAAAATAAAGAGAAAGCCTGCAAGCGGAATCCAAAAGATGGATAAATCTAAGCGCTGCTGTTCACGAATTTGATTGACAATTTGCGCAAAACGCATCTTCACGAGGAAAGATCCAATCACCATGGCCACAAACATAATGGTAATGGTAGTCAAAGCACCTAAAGCTGAGCCTACCTGAATTAACACAATTAACTCTAAAATAAAGAGTACGAATAAGGCCAGAAAGATGTTCTTCATGAAAACTCCATAAATTCAGCTTAAATACAGTGCCTAAAGCGTCATTGTGACATAGTCAGCGCCATTTTAGGGATGGTTAACAATAAATTTTATTAAGCAAAGCATAAAAATATTTTTTGCATATTTTAAAAGCGCTTAGAACTTTTATTCTATCTGTTATACTACACATAAATTATTGATATGTTCAGCAGAGACTATTGTTTAACTAAATAATTAAATTCTAAAAAAACGTCTCATCAGGTTAGTTTATGCTTAAAAAGCCCCTATTTATTCTCGCCCTCATAAATCTCAATGTGCCCTATGTCGCTTATGCCCAATCGGAGATGGAGGCGCTCTTTAACATCCCTATAGAGTCACAGCAAACTCTGCCTTATAAAGCCTATTCCTATGTTAAGGATGATTGCGCTTTCTTTGAATTTACTATCGATAAGGGGGCATGGATCTATGCCGATAGCCTTAAGGTTACAGGTACAGGCTTTAACTATAATCTAAGCTTTAATAAAAAAAGTGAGCCTCATAGCGATGCTCTAGGTACACGCGAGGTCTTTTATGACAATTTACAAGTCAAAGTAGAAATTTTACAGGCCCAAGCTGATGCGCTTTTAACTCTAAGCTATCAAGGCTGTGACGCTCAGGGCATTTGCTATCCTCAAAGTGAAAGTTCCGTAACCCTTCCTCAAATCGAGAGCACCGCTCAAAGTCTCACTGATACCCCTAAGTCTGAAGAGAATAATACCTTTGGCTTTAATATCGATGATAATGTGCTCTTAGCTTTGCTTATAAGCTTTCTTTTAGGCATAGGTCTTGATCTAACTCCCTGTGTCTTACCGATGTTAGCTATATTCTCAGCTATGATCACAGGCTCTAAAAGTCACAGTTTAAAAGACTCTTTAATTTTAAATTTAAGCTATGTTGTAGGTTTAGCTCTCACCTATACAGTCATAGGCTTTATCTTTGCTAACTTTGGCCTCGCCGCACAAGGCTTGTTACAGCACCCTTTAACCTTAGCTTGCATCTCGGCTCTGTTTATTTTCTTAGCTTTAGATTGTATGGAGCTTGTCACCCTTAAGCTCCCCTCGCGCTTTAATCTCTATATTCAAAATAAAATCACCAGTTCAAAGCGCGGCTCTATCAGCTCTGCTTTAAGCTTTGGTATGCTCAGTGCCCTCTTAGCTACCCCTTGCACAAGTGCCCCCCTCGCAGGTGCCCTTTTATATGTGACCACTCAGGGCAATCTCCTCATCGGTACCTTATTATTCCTCTGCATAGGCTTAGGTATGGGCTTACCTCTAGTCCTTGTTGGTATCTTTGGACGTGGTCTTTTTAATGGTGTCGGCCGTTTTAGTAAACTTATCCGCAATCTCTTAGCAATTCCGCTATTCTTAGCCGCCTTCTATATGAGCAGTCACCTTTTAGGCGCCCTCTATCCCTATATTAAAGCCGCTACTTTAGCCCTATGTTTAGCCTATGCGCTCTTTATCAGTTTAAAAAATCTCAAAGGCGTACATAATCAAGTTAATATATTGTTAGCTATAGTAATTTTTGCCTTAGGCTTTAATTTAAGCCTCTATATGCTAAAGCCACAGGCCTCTATGCCTGAGGGCTTTATCGCCGCGCATAATCTTGAAGATCTCAAAATCTGTAAGGCTAAACGCTGTCTTTTAACCTTTAGTGCCGCTTGGTGCGCTAATTGCCACAGCTTAGATGACAAGATCTATAAAGGCCCTGACTTTAAAAGCCTGAGCGCGGACATTGTACCTATACGTATTGATGTTACCGATCAAAATGATCCTAAAATTCAAGCATTCATCAATAAGTATCACCTCATAGGTGTCCCCACCTATATTCTTACCGACAATAGCGAAAACATTATCGCTAAACACATAGGTCTTTTTGATCTAGAAACATTAAAACAAGATTTAGCTAAATAAGAATTAATTTACCGGCTGTTAAAGCCGGTAGATTTGATAAAATACGCAGTTATATTTTTATATCACGAGGTTTGATTGTGTTCATTAAGGTCGTAAAAACCGTCTTTTGGGGCGGTCTTCTGTGTGCCTCTTTAGGAGGTGCCGCTGTTAGTGCCTTTTATTACGAAACCTTAGGCTCTCTGCCTAATGTTTCTGAGCTTAAAGAAGTTTCATTTGAGACCCCCATGAAAGTCTATACAGCCGATCACAAGCTTATAGGTGAATATGGTGAAAGTAAGCGTATTCCGGTAAAACTTGCAGACGTACCGAAAAAGATGCAACAGGCCTTCTTAGCCATTGAAGATAGCCGTTTTTATGAACACTCGGGTATCGATCCTATCGGTATTTTACGTGCGGTAGTCGTCGCTATCTCTAATGCTGAGGCCTCACAAGGTGCTAGTACCATCACCCAGCAGGTAGCCCGTAATTTCTTCTTAACCCGTGAAAAGACTCTCGAGCGTAAAATCCGTGAGGTTTTCATCTCCCTGCGTATTGAGCAGGTTTTAACTAAGGATGAGATTTTAGAGCTTTATTTAAATAAAATTGCTCTAGGCCATCGCAGTTATGGTGTAGCCTCCGCCGCCCAAACCTATTATGGTAAGGATTTAAATTCATTAACTTTAGCTGAGATCGCCACTATTGCCGGTCTTCCTAAGGCCCCTTCAACTTTAAATCCGATCTCCTTCCCCGAGCGCTCCCGTGATCGCCGCCATCTCGTGCTCTTACGCATGAAGACCTTAGGCTATATTACTGAAGAGGAATTTAAAGAGGCCGATAACGCCCCTTATAAGACCTATTTCCACGGTGCCCCGCTTGAGGCTTATGCGCCCTTTATCGCTGAAAATGCTCGTCAATTTGCTTTAGAAAAGTATGGTGAAAGCGCCTATACCGATGGCATTGAAATCTATACCACCGTCAATTCTAAGACCCAAGAAGCCGCTCATTATGCCATCTTCAAGGGGGTAAATAACTACGATCGTCGTCATGGTTATCGCGGTGCTTTTAACAATATAAATAAGATCGCAGGCTTTGATGCTAGTCCCGATAAGGTGCAAGAGTTTTTACGCAAATACGATCTTTATCATTACATTAAACCGGCCTTAGTCACCAATATCGACAATACTAAAAAACAGGTCGAAATCTTCAACACTGAAGGTAAAAAGCTCTTCATTACCTGGGAGGGCTTAAAATGGGCCGCCCCCTTCCGTAATGACAGATCACAAGGTCCTAATCCGAAAAAACCTGCCGATATTCTTAAACAGGGCGATCTCATCTACTATTATGCTGATGAAAAAAAGGTATTGCAGCTAGCACAATTACCTGAAGCCGAAGGTGCTCTGGTGGCCCTAAATCCACGTGATGGTAAGGTTGAAGCTCTAGTTGGCGGTTATGACTTTGCTAAAAGTAAGTTTGACCGTACCACTCAGGCGGTGCGTCAGACGGGCTCTAATTTCAAACCCTTCTTATACTCAGCCGCGATTGCTTCAGGTATCAATATCAACTCGACTATCTACGATGAGCCCTTACGCACCTGGGATCCGGGTTCTCGCACCTGGTGGGAGCCTAAGAATACCCCTAATCGCTATGACGGCATTATGACCTTACGCGAAGGTTTAGCCCGCTCTAAGAACGTCGTCTCCATTCGTCTTATCCGTCAAGTAGGTGTACCGAATGTAGTTGAGCATGTCAAAAAATTTGGTTTTGATGTGCCGCGCTATCAACAGGTAGAATCTATGGCCTTAGGTAGTGTCGAGGCTACCCCTCTAGCCTTAGTCACAGGTTATGCCGCCTTTGCTAACGGTGGCTTTAAGGTTGAGCCTTATTACATCGACGCTATCTATAAAGACGGTCAGAAAATTTACGCCTATCAAGCTAAAGTTGCTGATCCTAAAGCACCTAATCGCGTCATCAATGCCATTCCCTTAACCTTAGATGAAAAGGTCGCTCATAACGAGCATATAGCGCCTCAGGTTTTAACCCATGAGCATGCTTATATCGTCGCTGACATGCTTAAATCTGTAATCTATGGAGGCAATGGCCTGCAGGGACCTTATTATGGAACCGGTGGTCGTGCCGCCACTACAACTAAGCGTCAGGATTTACATGGCAAGACCGGTACTACTAATGAAGTACATGATGCTTGGTTCTCAGGCTTTAATGGCAATTTAGTCGCTTCCGCTTGGATGGGTTTTGATACCGACAGAAATTTAGGTTGGTCGCGCGTCAGCCCTGAAGGTGGTGCCTATACCGCCTTGCCGATTTGGGCTGAGTTCTTCAAATTAGCTCAGGCAGGTGTTCCTAATGCTAATCTTATCCGTCCTCAGGATTTAAAAACCTGTACTAGTTCTGAAGGCGCTACTGATTTATGCCTCATTGGCGGTAGCAGTATCAGAGCCGCTAGCGATAATGACAATAACACTCAGACTCAAACTGAAATTGATACCTCCAATATCAGTGATGACAGTATCTTCTAAATAATTAAAACGGGGCTGATGGCTTTAAGCTATTAGCCCTAGCCTCACTCCCTACCCCTTAAGCTCCTCTCTATCACTAAGACTTTTTTTAAAGCCTCTTTAAAACTAAATGCTCACGCATTAAAAAAGCCCTGTGCTAGCGCACAGAGCCTTTAGAGAAGCTTCATTTAAAATGAGGCTTTTTTAATTATTTGGAAGCTTCAGAAGCCGGGGCATTTTCAGTAGTAGCCGGAGCTTCAGCGGCAGGAGCGGCTTCCTCAGCCTTAGGAGCAGCTTTGACGTTTAATAAGGTAACATCGAAGATTAAAACAGAATTAGGCTTAATGACGTCAGCAGCACCCATCTCACCATAAGCGAGATCTGAAGGGATATAGAACTCAAACTGAGCGCCCGGAGCCATTAACTGTAAACCTTCAACCCAACCTGGGATCATATTATCAAGCGGGAACTCTACACCATCTTTCTGCTCATCAAAGACCTTACCGTCAATGGTAGTGCCCTTATAGGTAACATTGATGGTATCACCAGGCTTAGGAGCCTCACCCTCGCCCTTCTTGATAATCTTGTACTGAAGACCAGAAGCAGTTACCTGCACGCCTTCTTTCTTCTTGTTTTCCTCTAAGAACTTCTGACCGGCCTCTAAGTTAGCCTGAGCCTCTTTCTTAGCCTGCTGCTCCATAGCCTCTTGAACCTTCTTATCTAAATCGCGCAGTACAGATTCAATGGACTTATTGTCTAAAGCAGTTTTCTCAGCTAAAGCATCAGCAAAACCTAATTTAATCAGCTCTGCATCAAGCTTACCTATATACTGTTCCTGAGTAGCCTGTAAGTGCTGTAAATAGGCACCAACAGAAGCACCGATAGCATAAGAAGCTTTCTTGTCAAAAGGGCTCTGCTCGGTAATAGCAGGAGCAGCCTGAGTAGTAGCCTGAGCCTGAGCCTTAGGAGCTTCTTTTTTATCGTTACATGCAGAGAGACTTACAGCGGCAGCTACAACTAAAGCTAAGGCTGATAACTTTTTAGTAATTTTATTCAAAATGTATTCTCCAAATATTCGTTACCGCCATAAAAATGTTCAAAGGCAGTAAAGTTTTGTGGAACGATATTACCATGTTCGGTAAAAATTAGTTGCTTATTTGCGGTTATTTCTCCGATCTTATGTACAGGAGTTTGAGTAATATCAACAATTTCCGCAAGTTTCTTACGCTTATCTTCTGATAAAGTGAAAAGTAACTCGTAATCTCCGCCACCTGCTAAAGCTAAATTTAAAGCCTTATCTTTATCAAGATTATGCTCTTTGAAGTATTCAGGATACGGGATAGAACTTAGTTCAAGCTTAGCCCCAAGCTTACTTTTCAAAAGAATATGGCGCAAATCGCCGACTAAACCATCGGAAATATCGATAGCACAAGTACAGATTGCAGCTAATCTACACGCAAAATCACAGCGCGATGCAGGTTTCATGCTGTGAGCATAAAGCTTATGAAAATCGTCTTTATACTCAGAAAATCTGCCATAACCTATCTCTACGGCTAAGGCCGGTAGACCTAAGGTACCGGTGACATAAATACCATCACCTACCCGAGCTCCGTCTCGACACATGGCCTGACCTTTTTTAACTAAGCCATAAGCGCTTACTGTAAAGGAGAGCTCTCCTTTGGTGGTATTACCACCGATAAGGGGTAAGCTTTTATGTTTTAAGGAAGCTTTAGCACAATCAAAAAAGCCCTGAGAGAAAGCCTCTAAAAAATCAGGTTGAGCTTCATTAAGAGTTAAAGAAAGAGTGCAGGCATAAGGAGAGGCTCCCATAGCGGCAAGATCGGAAACATTTACCGCCAGAGTTTTATAGCCTAGAAGATAAGGATCGCTGTTTTTAAAAAAATGTATGCCCTCATTGAGAGTATCGGTGGTGATCGCGAGCTCATAACCATCAGGAACGGCTAAGAGCGCACAATCATCACCAATGCCCAGGCTTACACCTTCGCCTTTATCGTGTCGGCTAAAATAACGACCGATAAGCTCAAATTCACCTAGGCTCACTTTTTAGTTTTGGCCGCGTAAATGACGGACAACCTTATCTAAAACGCCGTTGACAAACTTATGGCTGTCTTTTTCGGCAAAGGACTTAGCTAACATGATGGCCTCGTTGATGACCACGCGGAACGGAACTTCCTGACGGAACATCAACTCAAAGGTACCTACACGTAAAACAGCCTTATCTACCTCGTCTAAGTCATCTAAAGGACGGCTTAAATACGGGGCAAAAGTCTCATCGATCTGAGATACATTAGTAATGACACCGGCGATGAGATCGTGCATATAATCTAAATCAGCGCCCTGAATTGGCTGATCCTCACGGAACTGACGCTCAATTTCAGCAGGGTTATCACCGGTCATCTGCCACTGATACACAGCCTGCAGGGCAAAATGACGGGCTTTGTGACGCATAGCCGGAGTGGCGGCGCCTTCGGTTTGATCGATCATGAAATATCCTTTAGATCTGCTTAATTACGTTAACCATTTCCAGAGCAGAAGCGGCAGCCTCAGCTCCCTTATTACCCATCTTAGAACCAGCACGCTGTACGGCCTGATCTAAGTTATCGGTGGTTAAAACACCATTAGCAATCGGCACACCCGTGATTAAGGTAACCTGAGTTAAGCCCTTAGCACACTCGTTAGCAACTACCTCAAAGTGATAGGTATTACCACGAATGACACAGCCTAAAGCGATGATGGCATCATAGTTACCGCTTTGAGCAAGCTTTTCGCAAACTAAAGGGATCTCGATGGCACCAGGAACGTGAACTAAGGTGATATTCTCCTCAGCAACCTCACCTTCGCGCTTTAATACATCTAAAGCACCGTCAACTAAACGCTCGCAGATAAAGCTGTTAAAACGAGAAACAACGATGGCAAAACGGCCTTCGCGACAGGGCAATACACCTTCAATCTTATTTATAGACATGAATCACTCCAAAAAAAATAAATTCTTAGAAAAAGCCGTTTTCCATCAGGGTCTGCATAGTCAGCTCCCCGTGGTTATCTTTAGCTTGAATCAGGCGCTCTAAATAACGCGCTAATACATCGGCCTCTAAATTAACCTCTTCACCTTCTTTAAAAGAGGCAAAGCTGACCTCTTTTTGCGTATGCGGAATCAAGGTCAATCTAAATACATCCTTGTGGATATCATTTACCGTCAGGGAAATGCCATCAACGGTAATTGAGCCTTTAGGGGCAATATAACGTAGCATATCAGAAGGGGCTCTGACTTTGACATCAAGCGCATCATCAAGTTTATCAATTGAAATGATAGTGCCAATGCCATCGACATGTCCCTGCACAATATGACCACCTAAATGCGTAGACGGCGTACAGGCTAACTCTAAATTTAATAAACGGCCACGACGATAATTCTTAAAGGCGGTACATTTTACGGTTTCAGCTGAAACATCAGCCTCAAAGGTAGTGCCATTGAGAGCGGTAGCGGTAAGACAGACACCATTGCAGGCAATAGAATCGCCAAGCTTGACTCTAGCTAAAAGGTCAAACTCCACTTTAGTCTCAATGCTGATATGAAAACCGCGGCCACGTGGCTCTAGGGAATTGAGCGTACCGGTACTTTCAACAATGCCTGTAAACATCAATACTCCTTAATAAGTCCATGGATTAGTACATCATCGCCACATTTTTTAGTCTTCACGATTTTATACTTAAGACAATCATCTAAAGCTAAAGGCTCTTCAAGTCTTAAAGCATCGCGGGAGCTCTTTCCTAAAAGTTTAGGGGCAATAAAGAAATAGAATTCATCGACAAGATCGGCTTTCACAAAAGCAGAGCTTAAAAGGCTACCGGCCTCGACGAAAACATGACGATAATCCTTTTGACCTAAATATTCTAAAACCTTACGCAAATTGACGTGTCCGTCTTGATCACAGCTTAGATAGAGCTTAGTGACATGCTCATCGACAATTTCCTCACGGCATTCGTCAGTAGTAGCTCCCACTACCCATAAAACCTGACCTTTAGAGAAAATCTGGAAGTGCTCAGGTACAAGCCTTGCATGAGAATCTAAGATCACCTTTAAAGGTTGCCGTAATTCCTCACGGGGCAAAACCTTACGGGTCTTTTTCGGAAGCTCATCATAGCGTACATTCAAAAGCGGATTGTCGGAGATAACTGTGCCTGAGCCTGTGATAATAACATCACACAGAGCGCGCAACTTTTGCACCTGCGCGCGGCTCTTTTGACAGGTAATCCATTTGCTCTGACCGTTAGCAAGCGCCGTCTTAGCATCGGTACTCATACCGATCTTTAAGCTTACATACGGGAGCTTTTGCGTAATCGCCTTCATAAAAGCACGATTTAAAAAACGTGCCTTATCGTCACATAAGGGATAGCACACCTCAATTGAGGCCTGCTTTAAAATCTCAATGCCACGTCCGTGAACCTGTGGATTAGGATCTCCTGTGGCAATCACACAGCGGCTAATACCGGCTTCAACTAAGCGTTTAGCACAAGGTGGCGTTCTACCATAATGCGAGCATGGCTCTAAGGTGACATAACAAGTCGCGCCCTTAACATCATTTTTAGCATCGTTTAATGCCATAATTTCTGCATGGGGCTGACCTGCCTTGTGATGATAGCCGCGACCGATAATTTTACCGCCACGTACAAAAACACAACCTACCGCCGGGTTGGGGTAGGTTGTATACAGACCGCAACGGGCGAGGGACAAAGCCTCGCCCATGTAGAGTCTGTCTTGCTTTGAAAATTTATTTTCGAGCATTTAGTCTTGATAAACAGGGAACTTAGCGCACAGAGCCTGAACACGCTCACGGCACTTTAAGATTACCTCGTCGTTCTGATAATTATCCAGAACGTCACAGATAATATTAGCTAACTCGATGATCTCAGGCTCCTTAAAGCCACGACGAGTGCAAGCTGGAGTACCGATACGTAAGCCAGAGGTTACAAACGGAGAACGAGTCTCACCTGGAACTGTGTTCTTATTAACAGTGATGAAAGCCTTACCTAAAGCAGCCTCAGCATCCTTACCGGTCATCTCTAAACCGATGAAGTCCATTAAGAAGAGGTGATTGTGGGTGCCACCGGAGACAACCTTGTAACCACGCTTCATAACTTCCTCAGCCATGAGCTTAGCGTTCTTGACGACCTGAGTCTGATATTCCTTATACCAAGGCTCCATAGCCTCCTTAAAGACAATGGCCTTAGCGGCAATGATGTGCATTAAAGGACCGCCCTGAGATCCCGGGAAGATAGCAGAATTTAACTTCTTATAGATAGTCTCATCGTGGCAGTTAGAGAGAATGAAGCCAGAACGCGGGCCACCTAAGGACTTGTGGGTGGTGGAGGTTACAACGTGGGCATAATCGATAGGGCTAGGATAGACACCAGCGGCAATTAAACCGGCAACGTGAGCCATATCAACCATGAGGTAAGCACCGACGCTATCGGCGATCTCACGCATCTTCTTCCAGTCAACGATGCCAGAGAAGGCAGAGAAACCGGCGATGATCATCTTTGGCTGGCATTCCTGAGCCTGCTTTAAGATGGAATCATAATCAAGCTCACCTTGCTCATTAACCTCATAACCAACAGCGTGATAGAACTTACCGGAGAAGCTTACCGGGCAACCGTGAGTTAAGTGACCACCGGAGGCTAAGGATAAGCCCATAACAGTGTCACCGGGCTTGCATAAAGCCTGATATACAGCAGCATTAGCCTGAGAACCGGCATGCGGCTGAACATTTGCGTATTCGCAGTTGAAGAGCTTGCAGGCACGGTCAATTGCTAATTGCTCAACCATGTCAACATACTCGCAACCACCATAATAACGCTTGTGAGGGTAACCCTCGGCGTATTTGTTAGTTAACTGAGAGCCCTGAGCCTCCATGACGCACTTAGAGGCATAGTTTTCAGAAGCGATCAATTCGATATGATCTTCCTGACGTTGATTTTCAGCAGAAATTGCAGACCACAGTTCAGTATCGTATTCGGCAATGGACTTAGCTTTGTTAATGAAGCTCATTGAAGTATTCCTCGGTAAGCCTAAGGACCTGCTTTTGCAGATCCAAGTTAAAATTCACGGTTATTTTAGCATTTTTTGTAGTGTACTTCTCATATTTACATATTTTCCCTAATAAATGCCTAAAGACTGCCTAAAATCGAAATGGCTGACTTACCGGCCGCTCATCGGTAGCTTTAGGCTCTAAATTAGATATTTTGTGCGTAGAATCACTACAAATATAAGAATTTAAAAATAAAAAAAGCGCATAAGAATGCATAAAATCACCATTTTTTTACAGATTTTTTGATGTTTTTCAGTAAAAATAAGCATTGAAATAAAAAAAAAGGTAAAATAGGAAAATCCATTCTTTTCGGAGTCTGATTTTGAAAAAATATTCGATTCTCGTCATCAATGGCCCTAATCTTAACCTTTTAGGTACTCGTGAACCGCAGATTTACGGCTCTGAAACTCTAAAGGACCTTGATGAGCGTTTGGACCGTGTAGCTGAGGAACTTGACGTCAGTTTGGAGCATTTCCAATCAAACCATGAGGGTGCTATCGTGGATAAAATCCAAGCAGCACGCCAACAGGTTGACTTCATTTTACTCAACGCCGGAGCCTATACTCATACTAGTGTGGCCATCCGTGATGCCCTAGCCGGTATTGATATTCCATTCTTTGAAATTCATATTTCAAACGTGCATCGTCGTGAGGAATTTAGACATCATTCGTATCTCAGCGATATCGCCGTAGGCGTCATCGTTGGCTTTGGTCTTGACGGTTATGAATTCGCCCTCAGAGGCGCCGTTAACAAGCTCAATGCGCACAAGTTATAAACTCTAAATAATAAAGTAGGAAAGTTTCCATGCAAATTGACATTCATAAGATCGCAAAACTTATCGAAATCGTTTCTAAGTCGGACATCTCCGAAATCAATTTAAAGCAAGGCGAAGAGGAGCTTAAGATCTCTCGCACTGCCCCGGCAACTGTTGCAGTTCCGACTGCAACTGTCATCTCTGCCGCCCCAGCCCCAGTCGCAGCCCCGGTTGCCGCCCCAGCTCCGGTCGCAGCCCCGGCAGCAACTGCTGAAGCTACCCCGGATAAGGCTAAGCTTATGACCTCTCCTATGGTTGGAACCTTCTACCGCTCTGCCTCCCCGACTGCCGATCCTTTCGTTGAGGTTGGTCAGACTGTTAAGGAAGGCGATACCTTATGCATCATCGAAGCTATGAAGATGATGAATCAGATCCAAGCTGACCGTGCTGGTACCATCAAGAAGGTATTAGTTGAAAACGGTTCCACTGTTGAGTTTGATCAGCCGCTCTTTGAGTTTGAATAATTAAAGGATTTTTTCCATGAAATTTGAAAAAGTTCTTATTGCCAACCGCGGCGAAATCGCTCTGCGTATTCTCCGCGCTTGCCGTCAGTTAGGACTTAAGACCGTCGCTGTGCACTCCACAGCCGATCGCGATCTTATGCACGTTAAATTAGCTGACGAGACCGTCTGCATTGGACCTGCAGCGCCAAAGGATTCTTATTTAAATATTCCTTCTATTATCGCTGCAGCTGAATCTACTGGTGCTAGCGCCATCCATCCTGGTTATGGCTTCTTATCTGAGAATGCTGACTTTGCTGAGATGGTTGAGAAATCCGGCTTTATCTTCATCGGCCCGACTGCCGATACCATTCGTCTTATGGGTGATAAGGTCTCCGCTAAAAAAGCCATGCAAAGAGCTGGTGTTCCCTGCGTTCCAGGTTCTGCCGGCACTTTGAGCGATAACTTTGAAGAAAACCGTAAATTAGCCGCTGATATCGGCTACCCTATCATCATCAAAGCCGCCGGTGGCGGTGGTGGTCGTGGTATGCGCGTAGTCAGATCTGAAGCTGAACTTGAAAATGCCATCGCTTTAACTAAGCGTGAGGCTGACATGTTCTTCAATAACCCGGCAGTCTATATGGAAAAGTTCTTAGAGAACCCGCGCCATGTAGAATTCCAGGTTTTATCTGACGGTCAGGGCCATGCTGTTTATTTAGGAGAGCGTGATTGCTCCATGCAACGTCGCAATCAGAAGGTTTTAGAAGAGGCTCCGGCTCCTTTTATTACCCCCGAGCAGCGTAAGGCTATCGGTGAGCGCTGTGCTCAGGCTTGTATCGACATCGGCTATCGCGGTGCTGGTACTTTTGAGTTCTTATATGAAAACGGCGCCTTCTACTTCATCGAGATGAATACCCGTGTTCAGGTAGAGCATCCGGTTACCGAAATGATTACCGGTATCGATATCGTCCGCGAGATGATCGCTGTTTCTGCCGGTATTCCTTTATCTATCGATCAAAGTCAGGTCAAGATCAAAGGCCACGCCTTTGAGTGCCGTATCAACGCCGAAAACCCGCAGACCTTCTTACCATCCCCAGGTGAAATTAAGTGGTTACACGTACCCGGTGGTCCGGGTGTCCGTTGGGATAGCCATGTTTATCAGGGCTATCGTGTACCGCCTTATTATGATTCTCTTATCGGTAAGCTCATCGTTCACGATGACGACCGCGAATTAGCGCGTCTGCGTGCCTTAGAGGCCTTAGATGAACTCATCGTTGAGGGTATTCAGACTAATATCCCGCTCCATAAGGATTTATTAACCGATCCTGAAGAGATTAAGGGTGGCGTCAGCATCCATTACCTCGAGCACAAGCTCGCCGGCGATCTCGAGGCTAAAGAAGAAAAGAAATAAGACTAAATTGACTTAGTCACAAAAGCCTCCACTATGGAGGCTTTTTAGTTAATGGCGCGGATGCGCTTTAGCATAAACTTCATGAATACGCGCTGTCGCTACGTGAGTATAGATCTGTGTCGTCGTCAAACTTGAATGCCCTAAAAGCATCTGTACGGTACGCAGATCGGCATCATGATTTAAAAGATGCGTAGCAAAAGCATGCCTGAAAGTATGTGGCGAGATATCCTCACGAATACCTAAAGCCTTAGCATAAACCTTAATGCGATACCAAAAGGCTACCCGCGTCAGTCCCTGTACCCCCTTTCCCGATAAAAAGACAAATTTACAGCTTTGCTTAGGATCGCGTGAAGCTCTCTTATCGCAAATATAGGTTGCTAGCCAATAACAAGCATTTTGTCCTAGGGGCACTAAACGATCTTTTCCACCCTTACCATGCACAATCACAAAGCCATCGATAAGATTGAGGTTTTCAAAAGTTAAATTGACAAGCTCACTTACACGTAGTCCCGTAGCATAGAGGGTCTCGAGCATGGCCTTATCGCGCATACCAGTATGATTACTGATATCCGGAGCTTCTAAAAAAGCATCGACACAAGACTCCGACATCGACGCTGGGAGATGACGCAAGATCTTAGGATTTTCGATCTGTAAGGTGGGATCTGTATCGATGAGCTTTTCTAAAAGTAAAAAATTGCAAAAGCATCTTAAAGAACAGAGAAAACGCGCCGCTGAACTAGCTTCATTGTCATCGCCATCGCGCAGATAGTGTTCAATATCTAAAGAAGTAAAAGGATCTTCAATTTCACAACGCTCTAAATAATTATAAAACATCGTGATATCAGAGACATAAGCACGGATACTTAATTGAGCTAAGCCCTTTTCTAATAAAAGATAATCAGAAAAGAGCTTTAAGATACGTTCATGATTTGTGTTCATGACTATTTAGATAAAGAGGCGGTAATCTCAGATAATAAAGGCTTAATCGCGCTTTGCTTCTCTAAAGTGACCGTAGCATAAAAACCGTCGCTCTTTTTTAAGAGACAAAAGCGATAGACGCCATCTTTTTCAGGATAAAAGCGTAAATCTTCAAAATGAGAATTAGGATTGAGCTTTTGTGGCGCTGCATGCAGACGTAAAGCTCCAGGTGGATTTAAATAACCAAAATTCTGGCCCTGTGACCAACTAGCGTCGGCAAATTTGAATTTATATGGGGACCAATCAGAGCGTAATGTCGCTTGTGTACATAAACCGTCGGCGCTCTCGCGCAGTCTATAGGTTTCAGAGACTGCATAATCATTCATCTCACCGCGCAGATATAAAGCGTTAACACTTTCAATTTTTAAGTTCTCTTCATTTTCATTTGCAGAACAAGCACTTAAAACAACGGCCGCAACCGCGGCTACAAGGGCGATAGTTTTCAATTTTTTATTCCAAAAGAGTTTTTGTTAAATTTTAGCGTATTTTTTAATTTTATGTGCTGATAATTTGTCTATTATAGACAATAGTAATAATAAAAAAAGCATAGGGGATTTTTTATGACAAAAGCGTTAAGAATTGGCCTTACAGGAGGTATTGCCTGTGGCAAAACTGTAATATCCGATACCTTTAAGGAGCTTGGAGTACCAATTATCGACACTGATGTCATCTCCCGTGAAGTAGTCATGCCTACAATGCCGGCCTTAAATCAATTAAAAGCGGCCTTTGGTGAAGAAATCATCACCGCCACAGGTGAGCTTGATCGCCGCGCCTTAAGGCTTTTAGTCTTTAGCGATAAAAGTGGCGCTAAACTCAAAATTCTCAATGACATTATGCATCCGGCTATCATCGGCCGCTTACAAGAGCTCTATTTACAGCAAAGCTATCCCTATGTAGTTTTTGTGGTACCGCTTTTATTTGAACATAAGCTTGAATATCTATGCGATCGCATCTTAGTATGCGATGCTAAAGAAGAAGTACAGTTAGAGCGTCTCACAGTACGCGATAAAATTGACCTCAATACCGCGAAAGCTATGCTCAAAAGTCAGGTTTCTCGCGCCGAGCGTCGTCAAAAGGCTCATGATTTAATTGAATCCGATCTACTGACAATAGAGAAAATGCGTCAGTCCGTGGTAAAATTACATGAAAAATATCTCTATTTGGCCAAACAGAGTTAACCACCTAACGTCATGTATAATTTCGATTTTCCCCTCAGCCCTAAAGCTCGAACCTATCTTAAGTTTGAGCAGATCTTTAAGCGTGTTGAGGAGTGCCGCGATCTAAATTCAGACCCACAGGTAATGTATCTAATGCATTCCATTGTGGACTTTTTGGATCTAGTCGATGGCGCTAGCTCCATTAAAATTGAGCTTTTAAAAGATTTAGACCGTTGCGATTCTAAGCTCTTGCAGTGGCAGAAGCATCCTGATTGCGATACTGAGGCTATTATCAATCTCAGAGAACAGATTAAAGTTGCAAGATTAGAGCTTGATAAATTCACCCGCCAGCGTACCGTCTTAAAGGACGATCCGATCATTGAAAGCATCAAACCACGCTTCTTTACTCCTAGCGGTATCAACTGCTTTGATACGCCTTTATTTGAATTTTGGCTTAGACAAAATATCGAAGAAAAGCTCACTTGTGTCCAAAAATGGTTGCATGAACTCGATTGCTTGCGCATTCCGATTTTAACTGTGCTCTATCTATGGCGTATCTGTGCTGATTATCAAGACCGTACCGCTAAATGTGGCTTTTTACAAGAAAGTGCCGACAATTGCGATATTATCAGTGTGCAATATGCCGATGATATTCAGGGCTACCCTTTAGTTTCAGGTTTTCAATCACGCTTTAATGTCCGCTTCTTACCCTATAAAAAGGGTGCACAAGTAGGTGACATTGACTTTAAAATTGCCTTAATAAAGAGTAATTTACAATGAGTCTAAAAGATTTATTACCGCAGGGAACCTTCGATGAAATCACCGAAGGCTTGCCTAAGGAGACACAAACTATCGAGTGCCGCTGTCCGCAATGCGGCAAAGTTATGGTCTATGATGTAAAAAATCCTTTTAGACCCTTTTGCTCTGAAAAATGCAAGCTTTTAGATCTCGGTGCTTGGGCCTCTGAAGAGCGCGTCATTAAAGGCCGTCCGGTTAATGAAGACGAAGACGCTGAACTGCTTGACGATCCGACTTTACCCAAACGCCATATACCAGAGAATTAAAAATTAGGAATAAGCCTTGATGATCACAAGGAAACATTTTTATCCGGCCGTTTTAGCTTCGGCTATTGTGGCTAGCTTCTACGTAAAAGCTGGCGCCTGTGCGACCACAGCTGATGGTGAAACTCTCAATATCACCACCACTACAGTCAACAACAGCTCCGAGCAACGCTTAGCTAAGACTGAAGGCTTTAGCACTAAGCTTGTAAATATCATGGAAGCTCAGGGCTCAAAGCTGTATTTAAAAAATCGCCATCTAGCTGACAGCTCGACCTTTCCTTATCGTTTATTATCTATACAGAAAAATAATCAATGGCGCAGTGCCCCCAATCACGGCATCAGCCTTGATGATTTAGGCTGTTATTATGGAGTGCCCTCATATCAAACCCCGACTAAGTTTGATTATAATTCCACCCCGATCACCGTCGAAAGTGATAAAGTCATCGGCGACTTAGAAAAACTCAATGATGATCTTATCTATAGTGGCAATGTCGTCATCACTCAGGCCGATCAGGTCATCACTACCGATAAGGCTCAATATACTGGTAAAAATAGCGATATTAACCTCTCTGGTAATACCGTACTACATAATCCTGAATACACCGTCACCACTAAGGAGCCGGTGCAATCAAATCTGACCTCACAGACTATCAAATTTACCAATACTAGCATTCAGATGAATGGTTCCTACATTCGTGCTGAGGCTAAAGAGCATGTGATCGATCAAAAAGAAAACAGCAATGTCTTTAAAGACGCGCTCTTAACCTCTTGCCCCATCGACGATAGCTCTTGGAAATTTAGTTCCACTGAGGTGTCTATCGATCAAGATGAGGCCTTTGGTGAATTTTGGAATGGCGTTTTATGGGTAGGTCCGGTTCCGATTTATTATTTCCCCTACGCCCGCTTCCCTATCACCTCAGAGCGCCAAAGCGGTATTCTCTATCCTAGCTTCTCTCTAGGTTCAGATGGCCTGTCTTTAGATCTGCCGATCTATTTTAACTTAGCGCCTAATTATGACTGGACCTTTACCCCAGCTTGGGAAGGTGAGCATAAATGGAAATTTGATAATCAATTCCGTTATATGCCCTTTGAAAATGTCTCAGGCGAGATCAATTTCACTTATCTGCCAAGCGATCCTAGCTGGCGTGATAATAATTACGCTAATCCCTCTGGAGATAAGCGCTGGTTCTTCAATATCAAGCAGAACATGGACTTTTTAAATAAAGATCTAAATATAAGTTTAGATTATTCCCGCGTCCGTCCTTCTGATTACAATTATTTAGATGATATTGTCGATGAAAATGCCTCGGTAACTGACGATCATTTATTGCAATCTTTAGCTGCCACCTATACCCGTGAAACGGTACAGCTCAAAGCTGAAGCGCGTAAATATCAAAGCCTTATCGATCCCCGCGCTGAGGTCATCGCGCCTTTTGCGCTGATGCCACGCCTCAATGCTAATTATTCTGATACCTACGATAAATTCTTATTTGGCATCGATTCTGAAATCAGCCGCTTTGAACAAAGCGAAATTAAGAACATCGAAACTTTCCATGCAGTACGCTCCCACTTAGAGCCTTATGTTAAATACCATGTCTTCGATCAGCGTGGTACTACCCTCGATGCTGGCGCCCGCTTCTTCTATACCCATTATGATCAAAGCGACGTCAATTCTATACCCGCTTGGGATCGCAATTATTTTGGTTATGAGCAAGGCGCTACAAGCAAAAACCGTTCTCTTTATCTCTTAGAGATGCGCGGTAAGACTACCTTTGAGCGTAAGGTCATCGATATGAATCATACTCAGACCTTAGAGCCTGAGATTAAGTATCAATATATTCCTTATGAAAATCAGGATGATATTCCGCTTTACGATACTACCGATCGCTTAGATGATTTCTATACTCTATTCTCTCATCGACGTTTTACCGGTTTAGATCGTATTGCTAATCTCAATACCTTAACTGTAGGCCTAACCTCCCGTATTCTCGATGCTCATGATCGCGAGATCATGCGTCTGAGTGTCGCGCAGGCTCATAGCTTTGAGCCTAATAAGGTCAATCTTAAATATTTAAATAAAGAGGAAGAGGACGCTCGCTCTAAACTCGTCTATACCTTTGATACGCTGTTATTTGATAACCTTAAATTCCACTCTTCAGGTTCTTATGACACCAATGAAAACGAGCTTGATGCTATACGCTCTGTTCTGCGTTATGAAAACAATGGCTTCTTAGCCGGTATTTCTCATCGCTTCATCCGCGATGGCAATATCATCATTGGTTCTAGTACCCCTGAGGATTTAAATCAAATCGGCGGTGAGCTCTCGATTCCTGTGGCTAATAACATCAAATTCGATGCCGCCATGTATTACGATACTAAGCAAAACTATAATATCGATAAAAAGTTTGCCCTGCGTTATCAGGACTGCTGCTTCTCTGTAGCCTTAGTGTACGAGGATTACATGCAGATGAATTGGAATTCAGGCAAGCATGACAGCGATAAAGTCATAGGCTTACAATTTGAGCTTAAGGGCTTCTATACCATCAATGTTCATGGTATCGACAATCCGTCATCTACCAATACTCACTATATACCGTCAACAGATCCGGTTAACCTCAACCGCTAAAACAAGGAACTGTGTTATGAGATTTTCAAAATTAAGCTGTAAGCTGTCAGGCTTAGCCTTATTAGGCATGATCATTCAGGCCCCGCTTACTCTGTCTGAGGCCTATGCCGCTGAGGTCAAACTCGATAGTACTGCTGCAATCGTCAATAGCGGTATTATTTTAGAAAGTGAACTTAATGCTGAGGAAAGTCGCATTGTAAAGATTGCCTCTCAAAAAGGCGTCAAACTCGATGACATCTCCGCCCGTACTCAGGCTATGGAGAATTTAATCACCAGAACCATCTTATTACAGATTGCCGAGCAACAGGGTTTTGATCTCAATGATATGCAGGTCGATCAAGCTTTAGCTCAGACTGCTGAGCGTAATAATACCTCTGTCAAAGAGATCTTAAAGCAATTTGGCCCTAATGCCTCCGAAGCTCAACAGCGTGCTAACTTTAAAAATGAATTCATCATCAATGAATTGCGCAATTCCCGCGTCAGAAGCCGCATCCATGTCTCACAATCTGAAATCGACAATTTAGCGCAGAATATTAAAAATCAAGGCAGTGTCGAGCCGCAATATCATATAGCGCAGATCATTGTGCCTTTATCTTTAAATCCTAGTGAGAGCGAATATCGTAAATCTCAAAGCGAGGCGCGCAATCTTATCGCTAAATTGCGCTCTGGCATGAGCTTTAACGAGGCTTTAGCTAAATACCCCGCTGACGGCAATGGCGATTTAGGTTATATGCCTGAAAGTCAGATCCCGCTTCCCTTTGTTCCGGCTTTAATTAAGGCGAAAAAGGGTGATGTCATAGGTCCTTTCAGATCGCCTTCAGGTCTGCATATCCTTAAGATCTTCGATATCAATCATAATGCCATTATGCCCATCCGCACTTATGATGCCGCCCATATTCTGCTTAAGACTTCCATCATCTTCTCAGATGAAGCTGCCAAAGCACAGCTGTCACAATTACGTCAGGATATTATCTCAGGCAAGATCTCCTTCTCTGAGGCCGCTAAGCGCTACTCTCAGGATCCAGGTTCAGCCATCGAGGGCGGTAATTTAGGTTACTCAGTACCGGATAGATATGATCCAGCCTTTGCCCGTGGCATGGTGACCTTAAAGCCAGGTCAAATTTCCGAACCCGTCAAATCCTCCTTTGGTTGGCACCTTATCTACCTTAAAGACATCAAGGTCGATAATAATTCCGATGAGGCTTATCGTGATCGCGCCCGCGCCATCATCTATGAGCGTGAATTTGCCCAAGCCGCTAGAAGCTGGGAGCGTGAATTACGCGCTAGCGCCTATATTCACGTTTTAGATCCAGAGCTTTTAAGCCGTGGCATTAACTTACAACAGGATAAATAAATGATCCGTTTAGCCGTAACTCCAGGTGAAGGGGCCGGTGTCGGCCCTGAACTTATGTATCATCTAGCTCAGCGTGATTATGAGGCAAAACTCGTCTTAGTCTGCTCTAAAGAGCTTATCCGTGAACGCCTGAGCATCTTCCCTGACGGCAAGGATATTGAGCTTATCGATTATGATCCTCAGGATGAAACTCCCTCAAAAAAGGACACCTTATGCATTTTAAATGTCGATTTAAATGCCCGTGCTGTGGCCGGAGTTTTAGATAAGCGCAATGCCTCATATATTCTCAAATGCCTTGATATTGCCTCTGACAAATCCCAAGCGGGTGAATTTTTAGGCATGATTACAGGACCTATCAGTAAGGCTGTCATTGCTGACTGTGGTTTAGAGTTCACCGGACATACTGAGTATTTACAAGAGCGTACCCATACTAAAACTGTAGTCATGCTCTTAGGTTGCCGTGAGCTTAATGTCGCCTTAGTGACCACCCACCTGCCTTTGAGTGCCGTCAGTGCTGCGATCACATCTGAGCGTTTAGAGGAAATCTGTAGGGTTTTAAATCACGATCTTAAAACTAAATTTGGCTGTGCGCAGCCGAAGATCCTCGCCTGTGGTCTTAACCCGCATGCCGGTGAAAACGGCCATTTAGGCATGGAAGAGCTCACCACCATTATCCCGACCTTTGAGAAATTGCGTCAAGAAGGTATGGATATTGAAGGCCCTTTCCCGGCTGACACTATTTTCAACCACCATAATCTTGAACATGCGGATGCTTTCTTAACCATGTATCACGATCAGGGCTTACCCGTATTAAAATACATCGGCTTTGATCATGGCTATAACACCACCTTAGGTCTGCCCTATATCAGAACCTCTGTTGATCATGGTACCGCCTTGGATATTGCCGGTCGCGGCATTGCTGATCCGGGCTCTTTATATACCGCTGTCGATTTAGCCATCAAGATGGCTTTTAATAGGAGTAAATAATGGCTCTGCCCTCACCGCATATGCGGGCGCGTAAACGCTTTGGACAAAACTTCTTAGTCGATGACTATATCATCGGCCAGATTGTTGATGCCATCAACCCTAAAGTAGGTGACAATCTCATCGAGATTGGCCCAGGTCACGCCGCGCTCACCCGTCCGGTCTTAGAGCGCGCTCAAAGCTTAACTGCCATTGAGCTTGACCGCGATTTAGTCGAAATTTTAAGTCACGATCCTTTCTTAAAGGGCCTCAACCTCATTTCCGCTGACGCCCTTAAGATCGATTTTTCCACCCTGCCCGGTGCAGGTAAATTACGCGTCTTTGGTAATCTGCCTTATAACATTACCTCCCCTATTATCTTCCATCTGTTAAAGCAGCAAGGCATTATCGATATGCACTTTATGCTGCAAAAGGAAGTGGTAGAGCGTTTAGCTGCAGGTCCTGGTGGTCATGATTATGGTCGTCTGACAGTCATGACACAGTTTTACGCCGATGTCATCCCCATGCTCGTAGTACCGCCACAGGCTTTCCGGCCGGCCCCTAAGGTTACCTCAGCTGTAGTCAGACTTATTCCTAAACAGCTTTCAGAAGAAGAGCGGAGCTTAGCTGAAACCTTAAATACCATCACCACTGCCGCCTTTGGTGCTCGCCGTAAGACTCTGCGCAATGCTTTAGGTAAGATCTTCACTGAAGAGGAATTACAAAAACTCAATATCGATCCTATTGCCCGTGCTGAAAATCTGAGTGTCGCTCAATATATTGAATTGGCCAAAGCTTTAAAGAGCCGAGGTGAAAACTAATGAGCGGATCCCCTATTTTTGAGCTTTTAGAGCGCTCACAAGAGCGCTTTGCAGAGCGTCGCCTCTTAATCTGTGGCGATGTTTTAGATGAACAGTTACTAAAGCTTACCCGCTATACCCACAGCGCCACTGTGCTTGTGGATAATTTTGTTACCGCACAATCTATGGCCGCTTTATTAGCCCAGAAATTTGAGCAGCACAGCCTCTGTCAGAGTGTTGAATATAAGCATATCAAGGTTTGCTTTAGCGCCCTTGAATTAGCTACATTAGATAAATTCGACACCCTCTTAATCATCTTAGGCAAGAATAAGCAATTAACGCAAAAGCTCTTAGCTAAATTGCAAAAATTCTTAGAGATCGTGGCGCATATCTATATTGCCGGAGAAAATGCTGGCGGCGGTAAGAGTGCTAATAGCTTTTTAAAACCTACTGGCGAGTGCGTGAAACTCGATTTAGCTCGTAAGTGCACCCTCTTTATGGCTCAATACCAAAATCCTTTTGCCGATTTTGAACAAAAAGAACCTATAAATGTGGGCGCTTGTGGCGAAAAATTTAAGCTCTATCAAGATCCAGCCGTCTTCTCTCAGGGGCGTCTTGATGAAGGCACCGCTATGCTTTTATATGCTCTAAGAGAAGCGCCACTTGTCCACACGGCCTTAGATTTAGGCTGTGGTTGTGGCATTGTGGGTTTATGCCTTAAGAGCTTAGGTCATCTCCATGTCACCTCCTCCGATGTCAGCGCTCAGGCTTTATATTTAAGTCAGGAAAATGCCAAACTCAATGGCATTGACGGTATTGAGTATTTAGCCTCAGACATGCTCAAAGATCTCGGTAGCTTTGACATGATTGCAGTCAATCCGCCTTTCCATCGCGGTCTTGTTACTACTACCGCCCCGACCTTAAAGATGATTGCCGATGCGCCACAGCATCTTAATGATCAAGGTGTGATGTATTTAGTCGCTAACGGTCATTTAGGTTATGACAAATACCTAAAACAGGCCTTCAGCCACGTTGTAATCGTCAAAGAAAATCCGCGCTATAAAGTCTATAAATGCACTAAATAGCCTTGATAGAATGCATAAAAGCCAGACTTTGAGTCTGGCTTTTTCATTTATGATAAAGCGGCCTTAAAGGCCGCTATCAACTTTATTTAAGAAGACCGGCTGCATCCGGGAGATACAGAGATAAGGCCGGAACTAAGGTGACGATCACAAGCACGATGATGAGTGCTAAGAAGAACGGCAACA
>USBR01000003.1 GCA_900552905.1 uncultured Succinatimonas sp.
TACCGAGCGTGGTTATGACAAGACCCTTAAAGCCTTTGAGGGCACTATTAAACGCTTAGGGGTTGATTATCTTGATCTCTATTTAATTCACTGGCCGGCAATTCCGCGTAAATACCCTGATTTTAAGGAATTAAATCTTTCCTCATGGAAGGCACTCATGCATCTTTATAAGGAAGGTTTAGTTAAAGCTATCGGTGTCTCTAATTTCCTCTGCCACCATATAGAGCCTTTGCTTGATTGTGAAATTAAGCCTATGGTCAATCAGATTGAATTTCATCCAGGCTATATGCAAAAGACGGTTTTAGATCTCTGTCAAAGTCATGACATCATTGTCGAAGCTTGGAGTCCCTTAGGTCGTGGCGCCTTAATGGAAGCTCCCATAATTTTAGAGATGGCTAAAAAATATGAAACTACAGCCGCTAAAATCTGCATTAGCTATTGCCTCTCTCACAAGGTTCTGCCACTAGTTAAATCAAGCCATAAAGAGAGAATGCAGAGCAATTTAGAAGCTCTTGATTTAGTCTTAGATCCTAAAGATGTAGCTCTCCTTGATGCTATTTCAGGCAATTTAGGTTGGACCGGTCGCGATCCTGATACTATCGACTTTGCCTAAAGCTCTCTATGCAATGCCTAACTTAGGCATTGCATACTCTTAGTAAAATTTTTCTTCATAAGCTCAGCTTTGAGAAAACATACTTCCCACCCTTGCGTATAATAAAAAAAGCTTTATAAATTTTTGGGAGTTTTTTATGGCAAATTGCACCTCTTATCCGCTTTTAAACGGCAAGGCTATCCCCTCTATAGGCTATGGTACTTATAAGCTTTATGACAGCGAATGTGTAAACTCAGTACGTGATGCTATCGAGCAGGGATTTAGACTTATAGACACCGCCTATCTCTATAAAAATGAAGAAGCTGTCGGTCAAGGTATACGCGTATCCTCAATTCCGCGTGAGGATATCTTTGTGACCACTAAAGTTTGGAATACTGAGCGTGGTTATGACAAAACCCTGAAGGCCTTTGATGAGAGTTTAAAGCGCTTAGGTCTTGAATATTTAGATCTCTTCTTAATCCATTGGCCTGCTGTAGTTGCTAAGTATCCAGATTTTAAAGAGTTAAATCTTTCCTCATGGAAAGCTCTCATGCATCTTTATAAAGAAGGTCGCGTCAAGGCTATCGGTGTTTCTAATTTTACCGTGCCTCATTTAGAGCCCTTACTTGATTGTGAGATTAAGCCCATGGTCAATCAGCTTGAATTCCATCCAGGCTATACCCAAGACGATACTGTCAAATTATGCAAGGCTCATGGCATTGTCGTTGAAGCGTGGAGCCCCTTAGGGCGTGGCCGTGTTTTAGAGGATGATAGACTAAAAGCCCTGGCCTCTAAATATCAAATTAGCGTGGCACAGCTCTGCATCGCTTATTGCTATGCTCATAAGATTGTGCCACTGGTTAAATCAAGCCATAAAGAGAGAATGCAGAGCAATTTAGATGCCTATAAGCTTGAACTTGCGCCTGAGGATGTCGCCCTTATCGATGCTATCGGTGGCAATCTCGGTTGGTCAGGCGAAGATCCTGAAACTAATCCTAAGGCCTAATCGCCTAAAAAGCCGCCAGTCTGCAAATTCCACAGGCGGTAATAAAGTCCGCGCTTAGCTAAAAGCTCCTGATGGCTACCTTCTTCAACTAAAACCCCATTATCGATAACCACAATTCTATCCATCTTAGCTAAAGTCGAAAGTCTATGAGCAATGGCAATTACCGTCCGCCCTTGCATCACCTTATTGAGATTTTGCTCGATAATCTTCTCTGACTGCGAATCTAAAGCTGAGGTGGCCTCATCTAAAATCAAAATTGGCGAGGAGCGCACAAGCACACGCGCTAGAGCAATTCTCTGTCTTTGACCGCCTGAGAGTTTAACGCCGCGCTCACCGACCATGGTATCAAAGCCGCTACCGCCGCGATAATCAGAGAGATTTTCAATAAAGCCTAAAGCATCGGTAAGTTTAGCCGCTTCCTCTAAAGCCTCTTTTTGCACATTGTCGCAGCCATAGATGATATTCTCACCGATAGTACGATGCATGAGAGAAGGATCTTGTGAAACCATAGCAAAGAGCTCATGAATTTCATCTTGTTTAAGATCGCGCAGATCATTACCGTCGATCATGACCGCTCCTGTTTTCGGATCATAAAAGCGCAATAATAAACTTACTAAGGTTGATTTACCCGCACCTGAGGGGCCTACAATACCCACGCGCTCGCCTTTTTTAATGGTTAAATTGAAGTTATGAATAACCAAAGGACCATCGTTATAGGCAAAGCTTAGATCTCTAAACTCAATCTTATCGTTAAAGCCTGACATAGGCTTTGGATCTTTAGGATCTTTGAGGGTTAAGGGTTTGGATATAGTCTGCATACCGTCATAGACAGTACCGATATTTTCATAGATAGCCCCCACTTCCCACATGATCCAACGCGACATATTGATCATGCGAATGGCGATGGCTACGGCAATAGCGATAACACCGGGGGTAATCAGATAGGCAGCCCACAGCCACAGTGAGGTCATAATGAGCGCTATGAGCAAGGTATAATTCATAAGCTGCACACTGACATCAAATAAAGTCAAAATGCGCAGGGCTTTATATTCAGAGCCGATAAAATCGCCCATAGCCTTTTGAGCATAGATAGCCTCACGCCCCTTACCGCCAAATAATTTTACTGTAGCGATATTGGCATAACTATCGACAATACGACCGACCATATCAGAGCGGGTATCGGCCTGAGATGCGGCAGTCTTACGCAGACGCGGAATAAAGAAAAATAAGGCGGCACTATATAATACAAGCCAAATGCCTAAGGGTACGCATAACCATAAACTTGCACTCGAGAGCATCCACAGCATGGTGGCGATATAGACTAAAAGGTGGATGGCCACATCGATGAGCTTTAACACCGCCGTTCTCACCGCTAGCGCCGTCTGCATGACTTTATTAGCCACACGCCCGGCAAACTCATCGCTAAAGAAAGATAAGGATTGATTTAAAAGATAGCGATGCACCTGCCAGCGGATCTGCATGGTGTAATTTGAGGATACACTTTGATGCAATAATAAAGAATGCAAGATCGAGGCTATAGGCAAAATGACCCCGGCAATCGTCAGCATCATGGCAAGTTTAGTGCCATGCTCTTGCATAAAGTCAAAGCGGGATGATGCAGTAGTCCAATCGACTAGCTGCCCTAAACAGATAAAGAATAAGGCCTCACCCACAGCAATGGTGGAATTTAATAAGCCTAAGGCTAATAAAAACTTCCATAAACCACGGGTATAAAAACAGATAAACTTTATGAGGCCTGAGGGAGGAGGACCTTTGTCCTCCTCAGGAAACGGTGGTACTAAGCCTTCAAACCACCGTAAAAGTTTTTCCATGACTATTTAGCCATAGCTTCCATAATGTCTTCAATGCGGTTATTAGCCACATCAAAGTGTCGAGCTAAGCTCGCGATGTGATTTGGTAGCATGGCATCACCTAGAGCATTACCACCGGCGACAACATAGAGCGGGTTAAATTCGCTGATGTACTCTAAGCGCTTTAGGCACTCATCGACATTTTCCTTACCACCGCGCTCGATAATGGAATTATCGACAGCAATAAGACCGCGTAAAACATTAGTGACAACCGCCGCTACGCCCTTAACATAATAAATATCATCGTCAGCATCAAAATGACCGGTCTTATCATCATTTAAAATACCTAAGGCATAATCGCACATGCTATCGCAGTATTTTAAAATCAGATAGACATCATCGGATTTAACATTATAGATACCCGCATTTTTAGCCGGAGTACCGATACTCTCAGCCCAGGATAACCAGTTTTTAATACCTGCCTTATACTTGCCTTCGGCATCATAAACAAACCAAAAGCCCCAGACTTTTTCACTATAGGTAAAGAAGCGTGAGGTAGCATCAGCAAGACGCGGATCGGTAGTATCGTTATTACCAAAGCGGGCGACCGTCTTAGCTAAGATATCGGAAGCGGGACGAGTGGCATAGATGACACCCTTTTGATAAGCAGTAGTATTATCGATGATAGCAGGTACTAACATCAGATCGTTTGGTAACCAGCCAAATAAGGAGCCCAACTCATCGTCTAAGGCCTTAGTGCAAGCTGTAGCCATGATCAAAGCCTTATCATGATCGCTTGCCTGCTCATCTAATACAGGTGGAGTGTAAAGCTCAGAAGACGGTGAGCTGATAAGACCCACTGCCGCTAAATACACCGCATACACACCCACGACAAAGGCAGTAGCATATTTAAGTTTGGATTTATTAAAAGTCATGTGTTCATCCTTATTGTGAGCTGATATAAGGGGATCTGAGGATCCCCAATATCTTCTTATTGTGCCTGATTATTACTTAAAATAGTAGGCATAGCGACCTCATCGGTATGAGGATAATCTAAATTATAGTGCAGACCGCGAGACTCATGACGAGCCTGAGCGGATTTTACAATAATTTCAGCGACTACTAAGAGATTACGTAACTCCAATAAATTGCGAGATACCTTGAAGTTTGCATAATACTCGCCCACTTCCTTTTTAAGTAACTCAATACGATGTAAGGCACGCTCTAAGCGTTTATTAGTACGGACGATACCGACATAATCCCACATGGTAAGACGTAACTCATGCCAATTATGGGTGATGATGACTTCCTCATCGGAATTATCGACCAGACTTTCATCCCAATCCGGAATGCGATAATCATCGCCATCCTCATCATCTAAATGCTTGAGGATATTAGTAGCGGCGGCCTTACCATAGACTACACACTCTAAAAGCGAATTTGAGGCTAAACGGTTAGCACCGTGAAGACCGGTATAGGCGCATTCACCGATGGCATAGAGACCATTGATATCGGTGCGGGCCTTCTTATCGACCATGACACCACCGCAGGTGAAGTGAGCGGCCGGAACTACTGGAATTGGCTGCTTGGTAATATCAATACCCACCTTTAAGCAACGCTCATAGATAGTCGGGAAGTGTTTCTTTAAGAACTCAGGAGTCTTAAAGGAGATATCTAAGTACATGCACGGCGCACCTAAACGCTTCATCTCATGATCGATAGCACGGGCGACGATATCACGCGGAGCTAGTTCTAAACGCTCATCATAGTTTTGCATGAAACGAGAACCATCAGGGCGCTTTAACTGTGCACCTTCACCGCGCAGAGCTTCAGTTAAAAGGAAATTTCTGTCGTCATTATTGTAGAGGGTGGTCGGATGGAACTGATTGAATTCCATATTAGCAACACGGCAACCAGCACGCCAGGCCATAGCAATACCATCACCGGAGCTGACCTCAGGATTACAGGTATACTGATAGACCTTAGAAGCACCGCCGGTGCATAAGGCGACAAACTTAGCTCTAATAGTCTCAACATGACCGGTTTCGACATTTAAAACATAAGCACCTAAAACACGATTGCCAGGTAAGCCTAATTTAGTGGTGGTAACTAAATCGATAGCATTGCGGTTTTCTAAGATAGTGATATTAGGATGTTCCTGAGCTCTAGCAATCAAGGTCTCTTGAATGGAGCGACCGGTATGATCCTCGGCATGGAAAATTCTTCTGTGGGAATGACCGCCTTCACGGTGGAGGTGGTAAGGAGACTGACCTTCTTCCTTTTCTTCTTCCTTAATATCGAAAGGAACGCCGACATCAATGAGCCACTGAATAGAATCGTGGGCATTGCGGGCAACAAATTCAACAGTATTCTCATCGCAAAGGCCAGCACCGGCAATACAGGTATCGCGGATGTGGGATTTGAGAGAATCATCATCGTCTTTGAGATTGTAGACACCGGCAATACCACCTTGGGCATAATTGGTGGAGCCGGCACAGGCATCCTCCTTAGAGAGCACAATGACCTTGGCTTTGTCAGCAATACCGAGGGCTAAGGTTAAACCTGCAGCACCACTACCGATGATTAGACAATCTGTAGAATAATTCATTAAATTTCGACGGCGTTTAGAAGCTTAAACGCCAGCTCCTATTTTAAATTCACAAAAAGCTTATCCCAAGATTTGGGTTTAGATAATTTGTACAGCATACAATGCAAATGCACAATGGCTATAAGGTACCGCATAAAGACTCTGAGGGAAAGAAATTTTTATCAAGCTCCGTTCCTGAGCGCCATTTATGCAGATGAAATTTTATCACTAATAATGATATTAAAATTCCCTACTCAACTATAATTAACTCAAAGTTCAACCTATTTTTTTAAGGAGAGACAATGATCTATACCCTAACTGCTAGCCCCTCTCTCGATCTCTTAATGACTCTGCCCTCCACCTTAGAAAGCGGTGGTACCTATAGAGCTGATAGTGAGGAAATAAGGCCTGGCGGTCGTGGTATCAATATCTCGATTATGCTTAAAAATTTAGGCCATCCCTCCACCGCCTTAGGCTTTGTCGCAGGTTTTTCCGGTGATGAATTGATGCGTCTTACAGCTGAGGCCGGCATTAAGACTGGCTTTATCCGCGTGCGTAAGGGTCGTACCCGCATCAATCTGCGCTTTAAAGATCAAGACGGTGAATTTACCCGCATCAATGGTTTAGGCCCGGTAGTCTCTGACAATGATGCTAATTATCTTATCCGCCGTCTCAATGATTTAACTCACGGAGACTTTTTAATTCTCTCAGGTATCATTCCGCCGTCAATGCCGCAGGATATGTATACTCGCTGTATTGAGCAGGTAAAACATAAGGAAGTATCCGTCATTATGGATTGTCCCCCGGAATTATGGCGTGATGCTCTCCCGCATGAGCCCTTCCTCTTTAAGGCAAATTTACGCGATTTAAGATCCTATAGTGGCTGTGCTCCTGACAATCCCGATGAGATCATTGAAGCGGCCCGCGATATTCTCTCAGCAGGAGCTCGCAATGTCCTCGTATCCTTAGGTTCTCGTGGTGCAGTCTTTGTCAGCACCCACAGTGAACCTTTACATATCAAGGCACCTAATTCTGACATTATCGATAGAGTTGGTGCGGGAGATTCGATGATTTCAGGCTTTGTGGCTGATTATATTGAGCATCTGGATATTAAGAGTGCAGCGATGACTGCCGTGGCGGCTGGTACTGCTACTGCCGGTACCTTAGGCCTAGGTAGCTCTGTACAAGTACAAAGCCTCAAAGAGCTCATTCAAAATGAATTTGATAATGAGCAGTCTTAGATGGGATGAAAAAAGGGCGCTCACAGCGCCCTCTTTCATTAAATTTAATTAAAACTATTTCTTGCTGACGGCAGCAATAGCCTCAACTAAACGGTCGATATTCTTGTGGTTGATACCAGCAACACAGATACGGCCTGAACCTACGATATAGATACCGAAGTCCTTTCTTAAAGCCTCAACTTGCTCCTTATCTAAACCGGAGAAGGAGAACATACCGTACTGAGAGTTGATGAAATCAAAGTCACCCGCACCGGCCTCTTTGAGCTTAGAGGATAATAAGCCGCGCATCTCATGAATACGGGTACGCATCTCAGCTAATTCCTCTTCCCACTGCTTGCGCAATTCAGGGTTAGAGAGCACAGTGGTAATTACCTTCTCGCCGTGAGCTGGAGGGTTAGAGATAGCAGTACGGACGGCAATCTTCATCTGTGACAAAACATTAGCGGCAGTAGCATTGTCAGCGCTGACGATGGTGAGCACACCAACACGCTCATTATACATACCGAAGTTCTTAGAGAAGGAGCTGGCAATTAACATCTCAGAGCAGTGATTGGCAATGGTACGAACACCGAATGCATCCTCTTCAATGCCATTACCAAAGCCCTGATAAGCAAAGTCGATGAACGGTAATAACTTCTTCTCAGCTAAGAACTTAGCTAAGGTATCCCACTGCTCAGGGGTCGGATCAATACCGGTCGGGTTGTGGCAGCAAGCGTGGAGGAGAACGACATCACCCTCATGAGCCTGAGAGAGAGTCTCTAACATACGGTCAAAAGCTAAGCAGTGGTTAGCTCTGTCATAGTAAGGATAACGCTCAAACTTTAAGCCAGCAGACTTGGCGATCTGATAGTGGTTAGCCCAGGTCGGATCGGAGATCCATACAGTCTGAGCTACATTCTGCTGAACGATGAAGTCAGCACCAATACGTAAAGCACCGGTACCACCAGGGCAGTGGCAGCTGACAGCACGACCACCGTCGACATACTCAGAGCCAACACCGAAGATGAGCTCACGAGCTAAACGGCCGTACTCAGGTAAACCGGTAATAGGCAGATAGGACTTAGAGGTCTCAGTCTCAAGCAAAGTCTTCTCGGCAGCCTTTACGCAATTTAAAACGGTAGTTTTACCTTCTTCATTCTGATAAACACCAACACCTAAGTTAATCTTCTCAGGATTAGTATCTTTCTTAAAGGCATCAGTAAGACCTAAAATCGGATCTGCAGGAGCAGCTTCAATACGCTCAAAGAACATTAGTTTCACCTATTAAAAATAATAAAAGTAAGACAACTATACCACAATGTGAGAAATGTTAAAAAAAACTTGTTAAAGATCTAAATTTAAGCACTACGACTACCATGACCCTTGAAGTTCAAACGATAATTGCGCTTGCAGGCTTTGACCCAGGCTTTAGAGCGCCAGCGACTATACATAGCAATACCGCGGATCCATTCATCAGCACAAAAGCCTATCCATACACCTAAAAGGCCTAGATCTGTATATAAAGCTAAGAAGGTACCTAAAGGCACACTTACGCACCACATCGATAAAATCGCCATCACCACCGGAAATTTAGTATCACCTACAGCTCGCAGCGAATTGATAATGATGACATTGAGAATGCGTCCTGGCTCCATCACAACTGAAAGCATAAACATCGGTGCAGCTAAGGCAAAGACCTCAGGACTATCGGTAAATAAACTGATAATAACTTTGCCTGAAAACAGCGGAATGGTAACGGCTAAGATAGCGGTGATAAGCATGCCTAATTTAACTGAATGCATGAGTTGTTTATAGGCTAAATCAAGCTTCATGGCGCCGGCATAATGAGCAACTAAGATCTCCGTTCCCATACCGATAGAGGCTGAAAAGAGAATGAGGATCATGCACATCTGAAAATAGATACCATGGGTTGCTAAAGGAATAGCCCCTAAGGAGGCGATGACCGCCGTCATAAACATATATTGACTATGCCAAGATAGATTCTCACCAGCTCCCGGCAGGCCAATACTTAAGATATGCTTTAAGATCTTCTTTTTAAAGACAAACATAAAGCGCGGGATAATTCTTACCTTAGTGCGCTTGATAATCAGCCAAATAAAGGGGATCACCACTAAGGTACGGCCGATGACAGTACTTATGGCCACACCTTCAACCCCAAGCTTAGGAACACCGCACAAGCCAAAGAGGAATAAGGCATTGCCAATCACAGTGATGATATTGATGACAATGGCCATATACATAGAGTCGCGGGTGCATTCATGGGCACGCAGAATTTGCGCTGCGCACAGACATAAAGCCTCAGGCAAGAAGCTTAGGGAAATTATCATAAGATAATTGCGCGAGCTCTCTGCAATTTCAGAGGGTACCTGCATCAGATTGACAATCAAGCCTGAAGAGCAAAAGACGCCTACAGAGATAATGCATCCCCAGATAAGATTAAGGCCTAGGGCCATATGCACAATGCGACGCGACATCCGGCGATTGCCATTACCTAGAGCCTGTGCACAGCTGACACAAACACCGATATTGATGAAATTAAATAAGATTAGACCTAGATCGAAAACCTGATTGCCGACAGTAAGCTCAGCTACTGATTGCACCGAAACCATACCCACCATAGCCATATTGATCATCAAGGTGGCAAAGTGCATACCTAAATCGATAAAGATAGGCCAGCTTATAGAAAATAAGGAGCGCTGAAATTGCGGAGCGGCTGCCTGCATAGGAATATCTCCCTAAAACTAGTGATTTGTGTGATTATAATCAAATTTTAGGAAAGCTCAATTACCTTTATATGCGTGAGAGCAAATTTTCATGCATACAAGATTGACAGCGCCGTAAAGTCTCTGTTAAAGGCTTAAATTCGCGCTTTATACAGAATAAAGCCCTGAACACAGTCAGGGCTTTGATGAGGAAGGTGTGAAATGTTTTTAGAGGATCTTAGCTAAGAATTCCTGAGTACGCTTTTGCTTGGGATGATCGAAGATATCCTCAGGAGAGCCTCGCTCTAAGATAATGCCCTGATCCACAAAGAGGACGCGATCGGCTACTTGCTTAGCAAAGCCCATCTCGTGAGTTACAACCATCATGGTCATACCGCTTTCGGCGAGGGATTTCATTACATCTAAAACCTCATTAACCATTTCCGGATCTAAAGCTGAGGTCGGCTCATCAAAGAGCATGACCTTAGGATTCATAGCTAAGGCACGGGCAATGGCGACACGCTGTTGCTGACCACCTGAAAGCTCATCGGGGAAAGCGTCGATCTTATCGGCAAGACCCACACGCTCTAAAAGATCACGCGCGATCTTTTCAGCCTCAGCCTTAGTCTGATGGCGGACATTGATAGGAGCTAAGGTGATGTTCTGACCTACAGTCATGTGCGGGAAGAGATTGAAATGCTGAAATACCATGCCCACCTCAGCGCGGATGGTATTGATATTAGACTTGCGATTGATAATCTCACCGTCGATGCTGACAGAACCTGAGGTCGGAACCTCTAAGTAATTGACACAACGCAATAAAGTACTCTTACCGGAGCCTGACGGTCCGATAACAACTACTACCTCACTCTTCTCTACGGATAAATCAACACCCTTGATGATCTCATTATTGCCGTAGCTTTTGTGCAGATCTTTAAGTTCAATCATATGCATAATTTTAGGCCTTGCGCTTAGGGTTAAACTTCTTCTCAAGCATGGAGACTATTCTTGAAATAGATAAGGTCATGATGAGGTAAATGATGGCAACGGCACTCCAAATCTCTAAGGAGCCATAGGTAGAGGCAATGACGAGCTGTCCCTTACGCGTTAATTCCTCAAAGCCGATGACTGAGACTAAGGAGGAATCCTTAAGCATAGCGATAAATTCGTTACCTAACTGCGGAATGATGCGACGGAAAGCCTGCGGAATGATGATATAGAGCATGGTCTGATTCCAAGTCATACCTAAGGAACGACCGGCTTCCATCTGGCCCTTATCGATTGACTGAATACCAGCACGGAAAATTTCGGCTACATACGCACCGGAGTTAATGGAGCAAGCGGTAACAGCAGCGACGAAAGGCTCGATGCGCATACCTAAAACTGTAGGTAAGGCAAAGTAGATGATAAAGATCTGAACGAGTAACGGCGTACCGCGGATGAAGTCTACATAAACCTTAGCGGGAATACGTAACCATCTGTAGCTAGAGAGCTCGGCAATACCGACAAATAAACCGATAAGAACACCGCAGGCAACAGCTACAGCAGAAATTTCAATAGTAACGAGGGCACCAACACCTAAAAGCGGTAATGATGTCCAAATCAATTCTAAATCAAAAGGGAATGGCATAAGTGCTTGTATTTAATTAAGGGAAAAAACAAGGACACACACCTTGGTGTATGTCCTAAGTTACTAACTCGCAGAATTATTCTGCAACTTTAAACCACTTCTTGTGAATCTCAGCGAAAGTACCGTTCTCACGGATCTTCTTAAGACCACTATTGATGGCTTCTAAAACCTCAGGATTGTTCTTGCCTACGGCAATACCGTATTGCTCGCCATCTAAGATTTCCGGAATTTCAACATATTCGTCAGAGTGCATCTTAGATAAGAAATACAGATTGACCGGACGATCGTTCATGACAGCTTCACAGCCCTTAGCCTTCAGCTCCATGAAAGCCTCAGGAACGGTATTGAAGGCACCGACCTTACCGGAAATGCGCTGAGCATTCTTAGCACCGGTAGTACCGATCTGAACGCAGATACGAGATGAGCTTAAATCAGAGATCTTCTTGTACTTATCAGTATTAGAGGCCAAGATAACGGCGGATAAACCTGAATTGTAGTAAGGATCAGAGAAATTAACCTTCTTAGCACGCTCAGGAGTAATGGTGATGCCAGCGATGGCAGCGTCGATCTGAGAGGTCAACATAGCCGGAATTAAGCCGTCAAAAGGCATATTGACAACTTCAACCTTAAAGCCCTCAGCTGCACCAATGGCCTTGATGATATCAATATCATAACCAGTAGGTTCGTCAGAGCCCTGCTCCATAAACTCAAAAGGAGCGAAGGTTGCCTCAGTACCTACACGCAAAACCTGCTCAGCACTAGCTGTACCCATAAAGAAGACGGCGCAAGCACAAACGGCGGCCGCAGATGCAAATTTCTTAAACATTTTCACTCTTCCTGCAATGAAGGATGCGCCCTTCAAAAGAAAATTTCTCAAAGAACGCTTTTGTTGCCGCTATTGTAGCAATTACCGACGCACAAACAAAGACATAAATGCTACCAAAAAGCATTTTCTCGGTGAAATCTAAAAGAAATTTTACAAATATTTTTCATTTCACATTTTTTTGTTTCAAGCCCTGAAGGTTTTGATCTAATATTAAGTTTAACTAAAACAATTGCTAACGGGAGTTAAAAGTGGCGATCAAAAATGTGGTTTTCGATTTAGGCGGTGTACTTATCGACTGGAATCCGCGTTATTTCTACAAAGATTATTTTAAAGATGATGAGAAAATGGAATATTTTCTCCAGAATATCGCCACCTCTGAGTGGAATGCACAGATGGATCGCGGTCGCACCTTCGATGAATGCACTCAGGAACTTGCAGCTAAATACCCTGAATTTGCCGATGCCTGCTTAAAGTATAAGAGCGGCTGGTATTCTATGCTCAACGGCGAAATCCCTTGCGGTATGCAGATTTTAGATGCGGTAAAAAAGAGTGGCCGTTATGTCATCTATGGCTTGACTAATTGGTCAGCTGAAACCTTCCCCTATGCCTTTGAGCATTTCAAATTCTTACAGGAATTTGAGGGCATTGTGGTCTCAGGCGAGGAAAAGATGACTAAGCCTGAAAAGGGTATCTTCCTCACCCTCTTTGAGCGCTATCACCTCAATCCTGAGGAGTGCTTATATATGGATGATAATATCCACAATATCGAGACAGCTAAGTCCCGCGGTATGCACGCTTATCTCTTCACCGGCACCCCTGAGTGTCAGACCCAAATTCTCAAAGCTCTAAAGCTTTAAGTCATAGGCGCTCCTTAAGGAGCGCTTTTAGTTTGCCCCTAGCCCTTTTTCTTTAGTCTTTAAGGCTTATATCATGATTACTCCGGCACAGACTTTTTTAAATCAACATAAAATCCCCTATAAGACCTATAGTTATGACTGCACAGTCGATCATGACTTTGGTAAATTTGCCGCCCACGCTTTAAACTTAGATGAAAATATTGTCTTTAAGACCATCTTGCTCTGTCACGATAAGACCTATGTCACCGCCATCACTCCCGTCAATGCCATGATCTCCTTAAAAAATGCCGCGAGAATCATGGGCCTTAAGAGTTTAGAGGTAGCCGATCCGGCTACCGCTCAGCGCATTACGGGTTTTGTCATCGGTGGCGTTAGCCCTTTTGGCCAAAAGCGCCGTACCCTCACATTGCTTGCGGAGAGTGCCTTAGAGTATGAGGAAATCCTTGTCTCAGGCGGTCGTCGCGGCTTTTCTGTTGGTCTAAAGCCTCAGGATCTCATAGCAGTTCTCAATGCTAAAGTCGGCGACTTCCTTGAACATAAGGAACACTAAGAATAAGCAAGGCCGCAACTGCGGCCTTAAATGTAGATTTGGGAATTGATTTAGACGCTAAGATTGCGCTCATGTAAAAATCTAATGATACCTTGCAGGGTTTCATCAGAAATTACATGCTCAATGCGACAGGCATCGCGCTCGGCCACATCTAAGGGTACCTTGGCGATTTCTTGAAAGAGTACAGTGAGAACCTGATGCGTGTGGAAAATATTTTGCGCTAATTTTTGGCCCGCTGGGGTAAATTCCAGATCGCCACTGTCAGCAATATGGATAAGCCCTTTTTCACGTAAAAGGCCTAAACCACGGCTTACCGAGGCTTTGCTCAGACGTAGCTCATTGGCAATATCCACCGCGCGCACTAAGCCACCATCACGTCTTTCCTTTAAAACTAAGATGGTTTCTAAATAGTTTTCACCTGATTCTGCAATAGCACCTGTACGCGGAGGCAAAGGCTCAGGAACAGCCTCTAAAGCTGAAGGTGCCTGATTTGTCTTCATCATTTGCTTTTTTTATTCTAATTATCTACTTAATCACCGAAACGTTGAGTTTGTCGCCAACTAATGTCAGCTGTATTTTATTATTATGCCCTAAAGCACCTTTAGAAATCATGCCTAAGCGCACAAGCTCGGTTAAATCTAACTTCGCGCCATTCATAATACTGCGGCCCTTGCCATCAGTTACCGTGCCAATAGTCGGAGTTAAAGGCTGCATACCTAAATTGCGGGTCTTAGAGATTACACCGATTTGCTCTAAACGATTGATAAGGCGATAGACTGTGGCGATACCTAAATCAGGAACATATTGTCGTGCTTCATACCATAATTCCTTAGGGGAAGTGCATTGACTATTAGTTAAAATATCAATGATATGGCGGCGTTGCACAGTCATACGCAAACCACTAGCTTCAAGTTTGCGCAAAGTGTCGTCAGTTAGGGTACCGACGCTATAGGTGGTATTCTCGTCCATGTTTGGCCTTCTTAAGAGTTGTCATGCACATTTAATATGGAGGCAAAAAAAATAATTTCAAGACTTAAGAAAGAATTTTATTTTCTAATAAGTGGGATTAGAACTTTTTTTGCCCGTTTACTGGGGTCTCTTCTTCATGATCACAGCATGCGCCCTTTTTAACTTTACTATCATGACAACAGCAAGCGGAGCTATGGGAAAAAGTTCTAAAAATTTTTCTTAAGCCAAAATAAGTTAATAAAACTACTCCTGCCAAAATGACATAGAGTACGATCTTAGATAGCATATAAAAACTCCTAGTTTTAGTAAGTGTTAGCATATGCTAACGACTTTTTCTAAAAACTACAAGCGCTATTTGCTCTAAGATCCAAAATGTTACAGCGTAAATAAAAAGCCTAGAATAAAGATCATCATTAAAATGCCGCCGATGATGGTGATGATCTTTTTACCTAATTTTACATTAAGCTCTAAATTATGCTTGTCATCTAATTTTTTATGATTAAGACGACGCTTTAGATCGTAAAGTGTGAGCTCAGCATTAGCGACACGATGTCCAATAATAGCGGGAATACCGCTAACACGATAATAATTGAGACTAAAACCGATAGAGTTTTTAATAAACTTAGTCTCGCTAAATTTTAAAACGACATTACCCCCGCATTCGTGGGTAAAGTTGATGAGCGCCCATTTAGCTGCTGTGAGATTACGATGCTCAGTGGAAATGGAATGCGAGGCTCTATCGACAAGCTCATAACCATCAGGAATACCTTCACGGCACAGGCCAATTTTCTCAGGCTCAGTCATGAAGATCTTGCTTTCATAGAAGTCCTCAGCGACACGCAAAACTATATTGACCGCCTCATCCTCAGAGTTAAGCTCAAATAGCACTTCCATTGAAGCTTCAGGTGGTACCTCCGCTTTTAAATCAGAAAGTGCAAAGCTTAAAATACGACCGTCATCGGACTGAATCCGGCCTGACTGCGTCTTAGGATCGATGGTTGTAATAATTCCGTGCATAAGTCACCTCTAAAGCTATTGTAGCAAAAAGGTCCTTTTAAAAATACCAAAAGGGCCACAATGCTGCGGCCCTTTTTAGTATTTAGAAATTGAGCTTTAAAGCTCGCTTACAGTCTCACCGCGAGCGTGCTGTTTTAAACGCTGCAAGATAATGCTCAGACCTAAAGCTACCATCATAAGGGACATAATGGTGAGTAAAACGCCCATAACTACGAGGACAGTATTGTGACCCCACTGCTGCTGTACTACCTGAATGACGCCCCATAAGCTCATGAACATCATGAAGAACATCGGGATTAAAGCGACATAGAAGTTAGCACCGCGGGCTAATAACCATAAGGTAATGACTAAGAAGGTTAAAGCGGCCATCAGCTGATTAGAAGCACCGAAGATTGGCCATAAGGAACCTGCCTCACCGGATAAAGCCATAAAGACGGAGACCACTACCATAGCTAAAGAAGAGATATACTTATTGATAAATAAGCGTCTTACCGGGTTAAGGTTCTTAACTACAGCCTCGTCCTCAGCGCTTTCAGACTTAGCACGTGGCATAAAGAGCTCTTGTAAAAGGAAACGGCCTAAACGGGTAGCGGTATCTAAGGAAGTCATCATAAAGGCAGAGATGGCCAGAGAGATGAAGATCTTAGCATAGGTAACATCCATACCTAAGGCTCCGGAGAAGGTGGAGATACCGACAGCGAAAGCGGCAGCTGGGTTCTTGCCTAACTCAGAGAAACTCTCAGGTTGCATAGCCATTACGGCAACAAGAGCCATAACACCTAAAACACCCTCAATTAACATGGCACCATAACCTACAGGTAAGGCATCAGCTTCGCTCTTTAACTGCTTTGACGTAGTACCTGAGGCCACGAGGGCATGGAAGCCTGAGCAAGCACCGCAGGCGATGAAGATGAACAGTGCCGGCACTAAGGCGGTCATATTGCCATCAGCGGTAACGGCATTAAAGCCCTTAAAAGCATCCATCTTAATCTCAGGATTGAAGAAGAGAATGGAGACAAAGCCTAAGAGCAACATGGCATATAAGAGCCAGGAATTCAGATAATCACGCGGCTGTAAAAGGTACTGAACCGGTAAAACTGAAGCACCGAAAATATAGATAGCTAAAACAGCGATCCAAATGTTGCGGACAGAGCCTGTCTCTAAATTAAACAATGCACCTAAGTCTAAGGGGCAGATAGCACCAATATAGACGATGAAGAAGACTAAAGGTACGAAGACAAAGGAAGCATTGCGTAAGGAAACACCGCCTTTGTAGGTAACTAAAGCAAATAAAGGTGCTAATAAAATAAAGAGTAAAGATGCAGTCGCTACAGCCGGGGTCGAGACAAAGAGGTTGGCAATTAATAAAGTGAAAATAGCCACCACTAAGACTAAGCACAGTAAGCAGAAGGATAAGAAGAGCTGACGGCCAGATAAGCCCATCAACTTCTCCATGACAAAGGAGATGGAACGACCCTTATTGCGTACAGAAATGACAAGGGCGGCAAAGTCGTGGAAAGCACCGACGAAGACGCAACCGACTAAGATCCAAATTAAAGCCGGGAGCCAGCCGAAATAAGCGGCCATGATCGGGCCTACAATCGGGCCTGGACCTGCGATAGAAGCAAAGTGATGACCAAAAAGCACAATGCGCGGGGTCGGTACATAATCAATACCGTCCATCATGGTCTGAGCCGGGGTCGGACGTTTGGGATCGATTGCTAAAAGGCGCTTTAAGAAACCGCCATAAACGAAATAACCTAACACAAAATATGCTAAGCAAATACAAAATATCAGACTGCCTGTCATGACAAATGCTCCGCATCCTAATACAGGATTAAAGTTTTATAAATTATTGATTTGTTCTCTATTAGTTATAGATATAACTAAGGTGGGTCTTTTTGCCCGAGGTCGACGAGGATTGTAAGGTTGCCAACCTCAAGATAGATGCGCCATTTTGGATCTATCTAAAACCGAGCTAGGTGCGCTCGGTTAAATGTTAATAAAGATGCAATCGGGTAAGATTGTCATCTCTTTATATGGTAATTATTACCATAATAAAGACTTTGTCAAGCACAAAATGAAAAACAATAAGGTATATGTTGCATTTTATGCGATAGTTATTTTGAGCTCTTTGAGATCCTGAGCAAAGCCTAACATGCGCTCTAAAGGCTTCATGGCGCCAAGACGCAGATTTTCCTCAACAAAAATCTCATGAGCCTCAGGTTTCTCTAGGGCTTCAATGAGTTTTGCTAAGGTATTAAGCTCCATCCACGGGCAGGACGGACGGCTACGATTATAGGAGGCATTGCACAAAACTGGTGCTTCTAAGAAGGTCTTTTCCGGGCAAGCCTGTTGCAGTTTATAGGAGATATTATGCTCTGTAGCTATGATAAATTCCTGATTTTCAGACTTTTTAGCAAAAGCTAAGATCTGTGAAGTTGATCCAACAAAATCAGCGGCAGCGACCACCTCAGCGGGTGATTCGGGGTGAACTAATAATAAAGCCTGAGGATATTGCTCTTTGAGTTTTGAGATGAGATCGAGGGCAAAAGAATCATGCACAATGCACTTACCCGGCCACGAGACCACCGCAGCTTTAGATTTATTTTCAATATAGGAGCCTAAATGGCGATCAGGTACCCATAAAACTTCCTGATCTAAAGAGGCTAAGTATTTACCTAACTCTACAGCTAAAGAAGAGGTGACAATCCAATCGGCCTCAGCTTTAACCTCAGCTGAGGTATTAGCATAAGCGACGACCGTAGCCTTAGGATGTAAAGCCTTTTGCTCTCTTAAAGCCTCGACAGTACAGCAGAGATCTAAGGAGCATTCCGCATTGAGATCGGGCATGAGTACAGTCTTCTGAGGCGAGAGGATCTTCGCCGTCTGTCCCATAAAGCGTACACCGGCCACCACGATGAGATCCTGCTTACAATCGCGGCCCTTACGTGCCATCTCGAGGGAATCTCCGATAAAGCCCCCTACTTCCTCACATAATTTTTGAATAATGGGACTGCAGTAATAATGGGCGATGAAAAAAGCCTTTTTCTCTATAAGTAAAGCCTTAGCCTTAGCATAAAGTTCCGCATCAGCGGCTAATTGCTCGGCATTTAATTCAAGCGGTAAGTTAAAGTCGACGGGTACTTTAACCTCTTCTAAAAGCTTTAATGACATAATTCTCTCTTCACTTTATTTAATTTGAAAATTTAAGGGACTGATACTTAAATCCTTTAAAGCCTGCTCTTTATCCTTACGCAAGGCGCCATAGGCACGCAGACGATTAGTAACCTCGCGCAGATCTAAGCTTGGAGTATCATCAGCATCTAAATACTCCCGCACTAGCTCATAGCTTAAAGGACGCGTAGGCACTAAGGCGCCCTGGCCTACGAGGCATGAGGGCATAAGACACCACAGATGCTCCTCAGCTTTCATAACTAAGACCTTATGCTCTAAATTTAAAGCGACATCGTGGATAAAGACAAATTCATCTTCTGCTTTAAGTTCAAAGCTATCAAAGAGCTTTAGATCATTGAGGCTTTGAGGCTTACCCATAGTGCCGGCTTTAAAAGTCTCACCTTTGACAATCAAGGCCTGTGAGGCTTCATCCTCATAACCGAAGGCTAAATTCATCAAGTGTGCGACATGGCAGATATCGGTATCCCCATCGACGGCGATAAGACGCCACATCGGGGTATCCTTGAGAGTAATTTTAAGTAAATACTGCATGTGTTCCTCTATTGAATATCAGTATTTATAACTATATTTGCAGATGCAATCTTAGATGAAGCCTTAAAAGTCTTCACCCTATCAAAAGATGCAAAACCAGCATCGGTACACAGACGCATGAGATAACTTGACTTACCTATATAAGCGTTACCGGCCTTTTGAATCTGCTCACGATAGAGCTTATAGTTTACAGGCACTGACAGTGGCCGCAAAGCGTTAAGCGCGCGTACATAAGCCCAATCTGGCTCAAAATCGCTCTCATTATAATATAAGCTAAGATCCTCTAAGAGAGCTAAACGCAAAGTATAATTTTCAAAAAGCTGTACCTCTAAGTCAGCCCCAGCGGCATCATTTTCTAAGCAAGTAAAGAGCTGTACTATATGCAGATCCAAAAGCTCGCGCTTATAATTAGTCTCAAAAGCGCGCGGCGGGCGGCCATTACAGATGGCAAAATCATCATTATCGACTAAAGCGGCAAAGGCATGGCGCTCTAAATCGCTCTTACCGGCTTTAAGGGCGTTATAGAGCTTATGCATAAGCTTTGTAACTTCTGCCTCATCCTTTTCTACATCAACAAAATCCTGATTGATTCGCGACCCTTTATAGACTGAGGTTAAATTTTCATAGATACCGCCTAAAGGTCGATTTAGATAGAGATCGCAATTGCCAAAGAACATCTTATAGCTATCTGCGACTATATTGCGCATGCGTCCCATACCTAAGCTGATGGATTTGCGCATATATTCAAAATGCTTAAAGGGATCGGCGGGCAAAACTCCCGATTTAGAATAAAAGAGCGCTAATTGTAAAGCCGCCGCTGGTGAATACTCTGATATTTCCTCTAAATGCTCGATAATCTCCATATAGGGCAGAGGACTATATTGTTGCTTAGTCTTTAATTTTTGAAGCTCAATGCGTCCTTCTTTTAGAAGGTAATTATTAGCTAGGCGCAAATAGGTATGCGCTAAAGCCTTATCCTTCTTTAGATAGCTTTGATAGAGAATAAAATAAGCTGCGCCAATATTGCACTTGATGGCTTGTTTAGCACTGCAAATAGCCTTATCGTAAGCGCAAGCTTTAGCATAGCATAAGGCCCGATTAAAACAGCTTAAACCGTCATAAGCCTCAACACCAAGCTCCCATAAAGACGTTGAGGTGGGAGTTTTGCCTTCATTATGAGTTAAAAACTCCTCAACCTCCATTGAGCCTAGACGTAAAGATGCGCGACCATCACCAAAAGTGGCTAAATACTGCACTTGCGGTAAAGATTTCTCGTTTAGGGAGAAATAATAGCTCTCGATATAGGCCTTATTGGCATAATAATTGTCGCGCTTTGGATTCTTATCTAAGAGCGCTAAAGTAATGGCCTGTATATCCGCAGGCGTAGTTGCACTTAAAACCTTAGTTGAGACTAAGACTTTATGCATATCGCTAGCGCAGATTTCAGGCAATAGATTTAAGACCACCAATAAAGCCGCATAAGCGGTGACAGAGGCATCCCTATCGGCAAGGCGATGACAGAGATAAGCGCTAGCTGAGGCTAATAAATATTTAGTCTCATCTTCATAGTTCTCTTTAAAACCATCTTCTGTCAGCTCCTGCGTATCTGCATCGATATTAAAGCTTGAACGGAAATAATCTAAGGTTAAAAGACAGTTATAGAGCAGATCATCACCAATATTGCCCTTAGTCTTATCAAATCTATAACTATAATTGCTATCTAAAAGGTATAAAGACGCAACCTCGCTACGCTCACGGCTAAAGGTATAGAGACAAAAACCGTTTAAAAAGAGTTTTTGTAAATTAAAAATTTCCCTATCATCAGTGAGATCTAAGGAGAAAAGATAGAGAGGGGCGATGGTATAGGAAGCTAGGCTTCCGGTCATGAGGGCATAGGATAAAAAGAAATTCGCCCGCGCTCTATCACAGGGGACATCGATACCGGAAAGATAGCTTTGAGCTAAACGCATCGCTACGCTTGAAGGCAAGCCATAAGCATCAAAACGCTCGTCATCATGCTCAAAGATAAATAAGCTCTCAGCAAAGCATTCAAAGAGATCGCTCTCTAAATCAAAGCTTGAAGCCATCTCATCGTGCTGATGGGATAGAGCTACTAGGCGATTGAGATCGTCCTCTAAGAGTTCATTTTTAATATATCTTAAAACCGCTGGGGGCATGACTGTCGGAGACTTTTCTAAAAACTGTGTCTGCAGATCGTCACGGATATGCGATAGCGCCTCGGTGAGCTTAAATTTTGCATAGGCATCATCAGCGACAAAAAAGTGAGCATCATAGCGCTTGTATAAACGCTTATCGATTTCCCCTAAAGAATAATCACAGATAAGCGCGATAAGATCGTGTAAGCGCTCTGAAGCTTTTGGCAGAGAGCGGGCTAAATATAGATAATAAAGCGCCTGCTCCATATTTAAAGTGACTTCATGCTTAGCTAAAAACTCAGCTTTAGCTTCATGAATATAGCTCTTAGCTTCAAGATAAGCTTCCTTAGGCGTGAGGACGTCCGCGTTCTGAGTGCCGATAAAAGTGCGCTCAAACTTAGAAAATTTATTGACAATTACTTTAGCTAATTTCATAGAACTGCGGAGCTTGAACTTCTGTCAGCACAGAAATAGTCCCCGCTCTCCTTTTTAGGTAAAACTTTTTAAATTAAGATGAAGACTACTGTGCTCAATCTAACTACAGTATGCCACCTCAGCCTTTATCTGTGTGCTCTTACTAAATTGTAAGCAAAAAAAGACTTTTTTAAAAATTTTAAGCTATTTTAAAAGTGGAAACCGGGGAAAGTCCCCGGTTAGTGCTTAAAATTTGCGTTGATTGTGATCCTGTGGTGGTTCTTTGAAAAGCTCCGAACTTGAATATTGAGACGATGGCAGATCGTCTGCGGCATTTTGACGCTTTGAAGCAAACATCCCCATAAGCAGCGGAATTAAGAGCATAGCTAAAAAGTAAATCAAAAAGCCTCCACCTAAAAGGCCGGCGCCTAATAACAGCCATGAGAACATGCCTAGGCCACCTAAGAAGCCTAAAAAGCCTGAACGGCGCGGGGTGGCATTAGTATTATTCTTAGTATTAGTATTCGTGGCGGTATTATTGCGATTGACAGTATTGCTAGCACCGCCCTTACCATTACCGCCAAAATTCATACCAAAACCACCGCGACGGCCAAATCCACGCACCTGCTGATCTAAATGCTGTGCCCCGTCGATCACCATTTCGATAAGATCGGTACCGACAAAGCTCTTACCTGAGAGTGACGAGGCACTGCAGGAAAACATCAAGGTCATTAAAACAGAGGCGAGCATTACCTTAAATACTCGTACAAATTTATGCATGGAATAATCCTCAAAAAAAGCCAAATCTGATGAATAATAGCCTACCCACCTTAAGTTAGGCAATGCTAATTAAATCTCAGAGAGGATCTTTTTTATCGCCTTGTGAGCTATATTCAATCCTAGATCTAAATCTTCCCTAGCAATATTTAAAGGCGGGTTGAAATAGAGCACATTGCCAATAGGACGCAATAATAAACCTTGATTTAAGGCCTCACGGTAGATCCTGTAGCCTAAGCGCATCTTGCTATCAAAGCCTTCCTTACTGTCGCGATCTTTGACTAGCTCTAATGCATGAATAAGACCGATATGGCGAATTTCACCGACTTCTTTAATATCAGAGAAGGTCTCATTAAAGCGAGAGCTTAGATACAAAGCTTGCGCTTTAGCCTTAGTTAAAATCTCATCGCGCTTTAAAATCTTTAAGACGGTAAGAGCACAGGCACAGGCTAAGGGGTTACCGGCATAGGTATGCGAGTGCATAAAGGCCTTAGCACTGTCATAACTGCCTAAGAAAGCATCATAGATATCTTTAGTCGTGCAGACTAAGGACATCGGCATATAACCGCCGGTAATCGCTTTAGATAAGCACATAATATCAGGGGAAATCTTAGCCTTAGTGCAGGCAAACATCTGACCGGTACGACCAAAACCGGTGGCAATTTCATCGGCAATTAACAATACGCCAAATTCATTGCAAAGAGAGCGTAAGCCCTGTAAATAGGTTTCAGGATAGATACGCATGCCGGCTGCGCCCTGTAAGAGGGGCTCGACAATGAGGGCCGCTAAGCTCTCCCCCTCACGCTCAAAGACCTCACGGGCCTTTTTGAGGCATTCGCACTGACATTGACCGCGCTTACAGCCATAAGGACAGCGGAAGCAATCTGGCGCTTCAATATGCACATTGTCCATAAGCATAGGCTTATAGATGCGACTGTAGAGATCCATACTGCCAACTGAGAGCGCACCTATAGTCTCACCGTGATAACCCTCAGAGAGACAGGCAAATTTAATTCTCTGACTATGCCCAACTTGCATCTGATATTGAAAGGCAATCTTCAAAGCCATCTCTACGGCAGAGGAGCCATTGTCAGCAAAATTAAAACGACATAAGCCCTCAGGGAGGATCTTAAGGAGCTTCTTTATAAGCTTTACCGCATAAGGATGGGTAAGATCGGCGAAGATCACATGCTCGAGGGTATGCGCTTGCTGTGACAGCGCCTGCGAAATCTCAGGATTGCAGTGACCTAAAAGATTACACCACCAAGAGCTGATAATATCTAAAATGCGCTTACCGTCAGCGGTATAGAGATAGGAGCCCTCACCTTTGACAATAGGTAAGGCCGGATATTGCACATAATCACTCATCTGTGAGGCCGGATGCCAGATATACTCGCTATCAAGCGCCACTATTTTTTTAGCACTCTTCAAAATAAGTCTCCGCACTTGCCTTTAAAAACACTAAATCCTGCTTGTCATTACCTAAGGTAGCAATGACCGGCACTTTGGACAATTGCTCGATCATATAGAGATTGTCACGATGCATGAGGCTTGATTCATCATAGCGATTTAAAATCACGCCCTTAACGCAGATGCCGATAGTCTTTAAATAATTGATAGTTAAAACCGTATGATTGATGGTACCTAAACCGGCATCAGCGATAATGACTACGTTTAAGTTTAAAGCCTTGATAATATCGGTATACAGCAGATGCTGATCGCGCTCCCACACTACCGGGCAGATAATACCGCCTGCGCCTTCAACTAGGACATAATCATAAGAGCTTAAGGCTTTAAAATCGGCCTTGATTTTATCTAAGGAGGCAAAATTATTTTCAAGGCGGGCAGCTAGATGCGGCGATAACGGACGCTTATAGAGATAGCTTAGAAGCGACGGCGTTGTCTGCACAATATGACCATGCAGGCGTACATAACCGGCATCTGAACTTTCAATGCTGCAAGCGCCACTGACGGCGGCTTTATAATAAGCTAAATTGAGATGTTTAGAGGTTAAAGCGCGGGCTAGAGCTGCACTTACATAGGTCTTACCGATATCAGTACCGGTACCCGTAATAAATAAAGCTTTCATTTTTTAAGACTTGAAAAAAGGCGGGTTGCCCCGCCTTATTTTTAATTAGTTAAACTTACAACCTCTAGTGAGGAGTAATTTTGATATTCCTTGATGAGGGCTTGTGAGAAGCCGCTGTAGATACGGCTGAGAGTCGACTGTGGCAGAGGCATATCGTCATCATCATAGAAGGTAATAATGCTCTTATCGCCATCGACACCGACGCGGACATAATACTCACCATCCTCTAAGGCAAAGGAATCTACGCCTCTTTCATGATAGAAATCAGCATCCTCTTCCTCAGTCTCTAACTTCAAATAGGCCTTATTGACACTGTCCTCAAGCACTACCCACTCATAACGCGGGAAGAGATCGCGAAGCATATTCATGGTGGTCTCATAAGAGCTATCGACAACGAAGCACGCATGACCATTCTTATCGGTATCTAAGATCACGCTGAGCTCCTCAGGACCTTGGACCTTAGCCTTATTCTGATCGTCAATCACATGGATGATGTGATTTGAAAAGCCCATGGCAAAACGCTGCAGCTCAATTGGATCTAATAAATCCGACATCAGATAACCTGAGGAGAGCATGGTCATAGAGCCAATCATCTGAGTGGCGATACCTAAGGAATCATCATAATTACGACCGATACGCAGTCTGTAGATCTGACGATAGCGCGGGGCACCGGCGGCTAAATCAGCAGGACTATAGGGCTGACCGAACTCATTGAAATCGCGCGCGGCCGTAGTGAGTTCATAATTATCCGCACTTTCCTCGCCGACCTTGATATCTAAACTCTTTAAGACGCGGCCTAAGAGATTCCAGGCATCTTGCTCAGAGTAAATACCATGCGAACCGTTCTTATCAAACCATAAGATAGCCTCACCTGCAGACCATTGTGTATGCAGGCCGCTTTCAGAACGATAAGGAGCACGCGGGGCACGGATATCCATCTCCTCACCTATAGGACCTTTGACTGCATTGACAGGCATAGGCGGCACGGTGAGATCCTTATTGATAGGAGGATTAGCTAAGGGATCCGGAACTACAACCGGATCGACCTTTTGTTTGATATCAGTATGCTGATAATAACCGGTAGGCTCACGACCACTTTCATCAAGTTCACCAGTATAGCGCTGATAATAATCCTTAACGGTGGTGCAACCGCCTAACATGCTCATCGAGGTAGTAATAGCTACCGCTAAAGCTGTCAGTTGCGAAAATCTTTGTAAATTCAAGATTGTCTCCTTATCTGAGAGTTTTACTCTCTAATCCTGACCGTCGTTGATTAAAAGAGGCTTGCGCAGATAATTAAATAAATTATTGCTGACCATATTTAAAACCTCTTTAATAGAGCTTAACTCTGGATCATACTGATTGATATATGCAGGCTCAGTGTTAGGCTCATAATAGCAAACAGATGAGAATACTGCGTCAACATCGGTATCAGAGAGAGTTAAAGAGCAACGGAAATCAATCATACGCTCGACACCGGCCTGAATTAACAGCGGATCGCGCATTACCTTGCGGAAATTGATGACCCCCATAGATCTATCTTCTAAGAAGATCTTATCGGGATGTACACCGGATTTAACCCAATGCTCAGCCTTATCATAAGCACGCTCTAATTGAGTATCAGAGTGTAAGGTAAAAGCCACCTCATAATCAGAGCCAGGAGGCGGGGCTAAGTTTTCGTCTTTTTTAGCGACTTCATCGTTTTCAATATCGGACATGCTTTGCTCCTTAAGCTAAACAGTGGCTTTATTGGTATCGCGCAGAGCTACGGTCAGATTGAAGACCGGCTGTTGCGGTTGCGAGTGACGGCTATCTACACAGAAATAACCCTCGCGCTCAAACTGGAAGCACTCTGAAACCTTTGCATCCTTAAGCGATGCTTCTAAGGCTGCATCAGAGATAATCTGGCAAGAATCAGGATTTACTGTAGCTAAGAAATCCTCAGAGGCTGCCGGATTCGGTACATTAAAGAGATTAGAGTACAGATTGACCTGAGCTCTCAGGCAGTCATTGGCATTGACAAAGTGAATGACGCCCTTAGGCTTGTGACCTTCAACATTAGCACCGACAGAATTAGGAATAGCGACAGCGTGGACTAAAACTACATTGCCGTTCTCATCCTTCTCACAGCTTACAGCCTTGATGATATAGGCATAACGCAGACGGACCTCATGCTCAAGCTTTAGGCGCTTGTACTGCTTATTAGCTGACTCTCTAAAGTCGGCAGCGTCGATATAGAGCTCCTTGCCAAAGGATACAGTACGCGTACCTAACTCAGGCTTATCGGGATGATTGGGTACTTCAAAGGAAGTAGCAGTTACGCCCTCTTCGCCAAAATTATCGATGACAAGCTTTAAAGGGTGTAAGACGGCCATAGCACGCTTAGCATTAGCATTGAGATCGTCACGGATGCAGGACTCTAAAGCGCTCATCTGTACGACATTATCTTGCTTAGTCACACCGATACGGCGGCAGAACTCACGGATAGCAGCTGGAGTATAACCACGACGGCGTAAACCTGAGATAGTGGTCAAACGCGGATCGTCCCAACCATCAACAAGGCCCTTCTCGACGAGTAAATTGAGCTTACGCTTAGAGGTAATGGAATACTCTAAGTTTAAACGGCTCATCTCATACTGATGCGGGCGATGCTCATGATCGATGGAGATATTGTCTAAAACCCAATCGTAAAGACGGCGATTGTCCTGGAACTCTAAGGTGCAGATAGAGTGAGTAATCCCCTCTAAAGCGTCAGAGATGCAGTGGGTGAAATCATACATAGGGTAGATGCACCACTTATCACCGGTGAGCTCATGAGTGGCAAAACGGACACGATAGATGACCGGATCGCGCATGCAGATAAATGGCGAGGCCATATCGATCTTAGCACGCAGACAAGCCTTACCCTCTTCAAAACCACCTGCACGCATCTTCTCAAAGAGTGCACGGTTTTCCTCAACACTGCGATTGCGATACGGGCTCTCGCGGCCTGGGGAGGTCAGAGTACCGCGGTATTCGCGGATCTCATCTGGGGATAATTCATCAACATAGGCTAAGCCCTTATCGATAAGCTCTAAAGCAAAAGCATAGAGCTTGTCAAAATAATCAGAAGAATGACAAATGCTCTTCCACTTAAAGCCTAACCACTGCACATCGCGCTCAATGGCATTGATATATTCCATATCCTCTTTGACAGGATTGGTGTCATCAAAGCGCAAATTGCAAGTTCCCTCATAATCGCGAGCTAAACCGAAATTTAAGCATATGGACTTAGCGTGACCTATATGCAAATAACCGTTAGGCTCCGGCGGGAATCTAGTTGCTACATGGTCAGTACGACCCTCTTTTAAATCTTCATCAATAATATCGGTGATGAAATTACGCGGAATTTTTTCTGCGGCGACAGCCTTGTCACTCATCATTGACTCCGTAAGCAAAATGGAATTTTATAATTTAATAATGATAACAAACCCCGGCCTTACACTCAATTTTTTCTTATTTTTATCAGAATAAATATTTTTATTATCAATAACTTAATTAAAATAATTTTATTTAACATAATATCTTTTTTTACACAAAATCAATATACAGACGCAAAACTTAAAAAAAATGCTAAAATATGACGTTAAAATAAGGGCTGATACCTATTTACAATTTGAGGTTAATACACCATGAGCTTTGAGTCTGAAAAGCCGTTTAATGATTTCCAGCACTTCGCCCGCGGCATCCGTCGTAGCGGCGACTTCACCATCAGAGAGTCTGAGATTTTAGAGAAATGCGGATCTGCAATGATGGACCTTTACAATGGCGTCCGTGAACCTGCAGATGAGGCCGAGAAGGTGTTCGTAGAGCAGATTAAGTCTGATGAAGTTATCACCGATCAGAAGACTAAGATCTTCAAAAAGTACTTAACTGTGATTAAGCCGCGTCACCTCCACAGATTATGCTCAGTTGGCAATGACGAGGAATTATCCTCTCAGGGCTATTCTAGCTCCTCCGATGAGAGCAGCCTCGATTAGAGGACAGATGCTTAAACTTAAGGCCGCAATTGCGGCCTTTATTGTTTTTAGAATATGAGTAAAAGATAAACGGCAATCACCGTCGCCACTACCGTCACACTCAAAGGGGCTTTAAATAAAGAACATAAAATCGCAATTCCAGTACCGGCATAAGCTACATAAGCGTTATTTTCAATACACATAAAAATACCGGGAAAGACTAAAGCTGTGATCGCAGTATACGGGATTAGATCTAAAAAGCGCTGGAAAAAAGCGTTGAGCTTTAGCTTGGAAAAATACACTGCCGGCAGTGCACGTACCGGATAGGTGACCAAAAAGGCGATTAAAATCACCAATAAATAATTATCCATCAGACGCCCTCCTGTAGCTTTTTAGAATCCTTGGACGCTTTGCCATCCTTTTTCTTAATTAAAAGCGCTCCTAAAACGGCCATCACCACAGTAGAGATGACAATAGCCTGACTTTCGGCCATAACTTTATAGAGAAAGGTATTTAAAACGGCTGTACCGATAATTAAGATGGCCATTCTAAAATCGCTCTTACCTGCTGGCACTAAGATGGCAATAAAAAGCGCAAAGAGCGCAATACCTAAAGCCTGTGTGAGCTCATAAGGTAAAAATGAACTTGCAAGTACACCTAAGGCTGCACCTGCAACCCATGCAGCCCACGATGAGCAAAAGAGGCCTAAAAAATACGGGACGCCGATTACCTCTTTCTCTGAAGTAGTAAAGAGCGCAAAGGTCTCATCGGTGACTAAATGCGCAAAGAGCAATCTCTTGATGGTAGATAGCTTAGTGAAGAGATTAAAGACACAGGTGCTCATGATGAAATATCTAAAATTCATCAAAAATAAGGCGAACATAAAGACGGGAATAGCCGCATGACTGCTTGCCATACTCACAACTAAAAACTGTCCTGAGCCTGAATAGGTGGTCAGCGACATTAAGATAATTTCTAAAGGGCTAAAACCGGATTGACCGGCATAGACGGCATAAGCTATACCTACCGGAATATATCCAAGCGCAATGGGAATAGCGCGCTTACTGCCTAAACAAAACAATTCTGACTTAGTCACGATTTCGACCTAAAAAGTGAAAATAAAGCTATACAATTCCATAGGGTGGAAATTATGCACCATTTTGGTTAAATTGTATATTGTTATTGCACAAGGGTTTAGCTACATCTATATTCAACTAATACCTTAATTATTTTGTTTTACTTATTTAAGCTTCTTATTTATGGAAAATTTGGATATCTCAAAATTTGGTGGCACTTCTGTTAAAGACTTTGAGTCCATGCTTTCAAGCTACAAAGTAGTAGTTGCCAACCCCAATACTCGTGTAGTAGTCATCAGCGCCTGCTCTGGTGTTACTAATATTTTAGTTGAGTTAGCCTCCGGTGCTTGCTCAGCTCAGAAGACCGAGGAGCTCATAGCTAAGCTTCGTTCCATTCATACTGAAATTATCGAGAAGCTTGATAATCAGGACGATCTGAAGGCCAATTTAGAGGCTCACTTAAAGGAGATCTACGATTTAACTCAGGAAGCCAATATGGGCCGTTCTGACGAACTTACCGATCGTATCGTCTCTCACGGTGAGTTGATGTCTACCTATATCTTCACCGCTTTATTCAACTTCATGGGCACTAAGGCTCAGTGGTTTGATATTCGCAATATCATGCGCACCGATTCTAACTTCGGTTGTGCCGCCCCCTTAGTTGAGGTTCTCAAAGCTCAGTGTCAGGAAAAGCTCCTGCCTTTATATGCAGACGGTGAGAGCATTGTCATCACTCAGGGCTTTATCGGCGCTAACTCTGAAGGCCAGACCACCACCTTAGGTCGTGGCGGTTCCGATTATTCTGCCGCCCTCTTAGGTGAGGCCCTCAATGCCGCTACCATCTCCATTTGGACTGATGTTCCGGGTGTTTATACTACCGATCCGCGTTTAGTCCCGCATGCTAAGCCCATTAGCGAGCTGACCTATTTAGAGGCCGCCGAGATGGCTACCTTTGGCGCTAAGATCCTCCACCCGAGCACCTTAGTTCCGGCTGTACGTCGTGGCATTCCGGTTTATGTTGGTTCTTCCCGTGAGCCTGAAAAGGGCGGTACTTGGGTTAGACCTAAGACTGAGTCCCACCCCGCTTTCCGTGCTGTAGCTTTACGTAAAAATCAGACCCTGATCGTTTTAGCCTCCCCGAAGATGGTCGGTGCTTCAGGCTTCTTAGCCTCAGTCTTCTCTGTCTTTGCTAAATACAAGAAGTCAGTCGATCTCGTCTCTACATCCGAAGTGTCCATTGCTGTGACCTTAGATGCCGGTACTAATACCTCAGGTCAAAGCTCCATCTCCGAGAGCATGCTCGAGGAATTACGCCGCTTCTGCCATGTTAAGGTTGAGACTGGTTTATCCTTAGTTGCTATTATCGGTAATGAGATGTCCAATCTCCCGGGTATCACCACTCAGGCTTTTGACTCCATCAACCGTTATGCTGTACGTATGATCTGCTATGGCGCCTCTAACCACAACCTCTGCTTCCTCTTAAAGTCCGATGAGGCAGTCGCTGCCCTCGTTGAGATCCACAAGCATCTCTTAGAGTAGGATTTATTCTTTAAGTTAAAGGCTACCGCAAGGTGGCCTTTTTTGGCCCGCAAATTGTGGTCTTAAAATGAAAAAGGACGATCATATGATCGTCCTTTATAGCTTTTACTAATTGAAACTAATCAATTACAGAGAGTTAACGGAACCTAACTCCTCGAAGGCTTCCATTACACGCTTAACCATGCTCTCTTCAGACTTACGTAACCAGACGCGCGGATCGTAGTACTTCTTGTTAGGAGCATCGGCACCCTCAGGGTTGCCTAACTGGCCCTGTAAGTAAGCCTTATTGGCCTCGTAGTACTCACGGATACCGTTCCAAGCTGCCCACTGAGTATCGGTGTCAATGTTCATCTTGATAACGCCATAAGAAACGGCCTCAGAGATTTCCTCGTGAGTAGAGCCTGAACCACCGTGGAAGACTAAGTTCAACGGCTTATTGGAGTCTAAGCCAAACTTCTTTGCAACATAAGCCTGAGAATCGCGGAGGATGGTCGGCTTTAACTTAACGTTGCCCGGCTTGTAAACACCGTGAACATTACCGAAGGAAGCGGCAATGGTGAAGTTCGGGGAGATCTTGATGAGCTGCTCATAAGCGTAAGCTACATCCTCAGGCTGGGTGTATAAAGCGGACTCGTCCTTATCGGAGTTATCAACACCGTCTTCCTCACCACCAGTTACGCCGAGCTCTAACTCTAAGGTCATACCGATCTTAGACATACGCTCTAAGTACTTGCAGCATAACTCAACGTTCTCTTTTAAGCCCTCAGCAGAGAGGTCGATCATGTGAGAGGAGAATAAAGGCTCACCGTGCTCAGCGAAATACTTCTCACCGGCGTCTAATAAGCCGTCAACCCACGGTAATAACTTCTTAGCGCAGTGGTCGGTGTGTAAAACAACCGGAACGCCCCAGTACTTAGCAACGTTACGTACGTGTAAAGCACCAGAAACAGCACCTAAAACAGCATTGCCCTGCGGCATGTCGAGCTTTAAGCCCTTAGAAGAGATGAAACCGGCACCACCGTTGGAGAACTGAATGATAACGGCAGACTTAGCCTTCTGAGCTGCCTCTAAAACAGCGTTAACAGAGTTGGTACCAACGCAGTTAACAGCCGGTAAGGCATAACCGTTCTCACGGCATACAGCGAAGAGCTTCTGGAGGTTCTCACCGGTAACAACACCCGGCTCTACAACGTCTAAAATCTTGGTCATTTAAAAATTTCCTTGATTAACTAAATGATTATTTCTGCTGAATTTTTGCGTTTTTTTAACGCGATAAAATGCCTGCTTGCGCAGGCATCTTATAATTAGGCCTCAAAACCTTCGGCACGCTTCTCTAAGATCTCAACGGCAGGTAACTTCTTGCCCTCGACGAACTCTAAGAAAGCACCACCACCGGTAGAGATGTAGGAAATCTGATCCTGAACACCGAACTTCTGGATGGAGCTGATGGTGTCACCACCACCGGCAACAGAGAAGGCCTCAGAAGAAGCAATAGCCTCAGCTAAGGACTTAGTGCCAGCTGCGAACTGAGCGAACTCGAAAACGCCAACCGGGCCGTTCCAGAGAATGGTCTTAGCATTCTTGATGGCATTGTTGATGTTTTCCATGGACTTCGGGCCTAAATCGAAGATCATATCATCGTCTTCAACGTCCTTTAAGTCCTTAGTAACAGCAGGGGTCTTGTCGGAGAACTCTTTACCAACAACTACGTCAACGAACTCAGGGATAGCAGTCTTCTTAGCTAAGTCCTGAGCAGTCGGGATCAAATCTTCCTCGCATAAGGACTTACCAACCTTGTGACCTGCGGCGGCGATGAAGGTATTAGCAATACCACCACCAACGATGAGGTTATCGGCAACCTTTAAGAGGCTGTTTAAAACCGGGAGCTTGGTAGAAACTTTAGAACCACCGACGATGGCAACCATCGGACGAGCAGGGTTATCCATAACCTTGCCTAAGGCTTCTAACTCAGCGCTTAAGAGCGGGCCTGCACAAGCGATAGGAGCGTACTGGGCAACACCATAGGTGGTAGCCTGAGCACGGTGAGCAGTACCGAAAGCGTCCATTACGAAGACATCGCAAAGGCCAGCATACTTACGAGCTAAGTCTTCAGCGTTCTTCTTCTCGCCACGGTTGAAACGGCAGTTCTCTAAAACAACGAGCTCGCCCTCGTTAACCTCAACACCGTCTAAGTAATCTTTTACTAAACGTACCGGAACACCCTCAAGCTTAGAAGCGATGTAATCAGCAACCGGCTTTAAGGAGAACTCTTCTGCATACTCACCCTCGGTAGGACGACCTAAGTGAGAGATTACCATTACCTTAGCGCCTTTCTTTAAGGCTAACTTAATGGTAGGCAAACTTGCCATGATACGAGCATCGGAGGTTACTTTACCATCAGATACCGGTACATTTAAATCTGCACGGATTAATACACGCTTGCCTTTTAAGTCAAGGTCGGCCATCTTTAAAATTGCTGCCATAATACGTTTATTTCCTCAAGTTAATTCATCATCCTTCAAAGCTTTGGGTTAGTCCCTAAACTCTGGATGCGTTTATTTTATCACAAGAGCTAAAATATACAATTTTTCAGTGAAAAAACCCTGAAAATTTGAAAACTATTTTCACAAACCTTACTAAAACTTTGTCAAAGTTTAACCTTAAGATTATGGTGAGAACTTAAACTCCCTACTTTAAACTCCAAACTTACTAGCTGAAGTTAGAGCTTATCTTATAGGTATATTCTAAAAAGTCATTTATAAAGCTGATATAAATCACGCTTTTCAATAATCACGGTGGGTAAATTTAGAAGTACTTGTTTATTAAAGTTTTTAAATAAGCAACAAGTGCTTATGCATAGCAAAACAAAAAGACAGCCTTAAATAAAAACGGGCCCCATAATGGGGCCCGCCTCTAGTCTTTAACTTAAATTATTAGTCAAAGAAGCTCTTAGCAGTAGCAACCACATTCTCAACGGTGAAGCCATAACGCTTAAAGAGTAAGCCTGCCGGAGCTGAAGCACCATAATGATCGATGCAGACAGTCTTACCCTCTAAACCGATGTACTTGTACCAGCAAGTAGACATACCGGCCTCAACGGCAACACGAGCGGTAACCTCGCACGGTAATACAGACTGCTTGTACTCAGCATTCTGACGATCAAAGACGTCGGTGCTCGGCATAGAAACCACACGGACCTTCTTGCCTTCCTTCTCTAATTCCTCAGCGGCGTGGAAGCATAAAGCCACCTCAGAGCCAGTACCGATGAGGATGAGATCCGGAGTACCCTCGCAATCGCGGAGAACATAACCACCACGAGCAATAGCATCAACCTGAGCGTCATCACGCGGCATCTGCTCTAAGCCCTGACGGGTTAAAACGATAGCGCTCGGACCATCCTTACGCTCGAGCATATACTTCCAAGCGGCGGCAGTTTCGATCATATCGCAAGGACGCCAGGCATCGAAGTTAGGCAGAATGCGGAAGGAAGCCATCTGCTCGATAGGCTCGTGGGTCGGGCCATCCTCACCAACACCGATGGAGTCGTGAGTGAAGACATAGAGAGTCGGGATCTTCATTAAGGCAGACATACGCAGAGCATTACGTGCATAATCAGAGAAGATTAAGAAGGTACCACCATAAGGACGGAAGCCACCGTGCAGGAGGATACCGTTCATAGCAGCGCACATAGCGAACTCACGGACACCCCAGTGAATATAGTTACCGTCTAAAGCACCCGGGAGCACATCCTTAGAGGACTTATTCTTAGTGAGGTTAGACGGAGCTAAGTCAGCAGAACCACCGACAAGCTCAGGCATGAAGGAGCCGAAGAAGTCTAAAGCGACCTGACCTGCTTTACGGGTTGCAAGCTTAGGATCGGCGGCCTTCTGTAAAGCGTGGATCCACTCGGTGGACTTCTGCTCAAAGTCGCACGGTAACTCTTCCTTAACGCGGCGCTCAAACTCAGCGGCCTCTGCAGGATAAGCCTTCTTATAGGCATCAAATAAGGCGTTCCAATCACCCTCTAAAGCGGCACCCTGAGCGGTAGCATCCCACTTAGCATAGATGTCAGAAGGGATCTCAAACGGACCGTACTTCCAGCCTAACTGCTCCTTAGTGAGCTTAATCTCGTCATCACCTAAAGGAGCACCGTGAGAGGATTCCTTACCGCCCTTGTTCGGAGAACCAAAGCCGATGGTGGTCGGGCAGATAATGAGGGATGGACGGCTGAGATCAGACTTAGCTAATTCAATGGCAGCGCGGATCTGCTCACCATCGTTACCGTCGGTAACCTCGATGACCTGCCAGTGATAGCCCTCAAAGCGCTTCTTAGTATCATCAGCAAACCAATTCTTGACCTCACCGTCAATGGAAATGCCATTAGAATCGTATAAAGCGATGAGCTTGCCTAAACCTAAGGTACCGGCTAAGGAGCAGGCCTCGTGAGAGATACCTTCCATTAAGCAACCATCACCCATGAAGACATAGGTGAAGTGATCGACGATATCAAAACCGTCGCGGTTGAACTCATTGGCTAACATGCGCTCGGCCATGGCCATACCGACAGCATTGCCTAAGCCCATGCCTAAAGGACCGGTGGTGGTCTCAACACCCGGAACCTCACCATACTCAGGGTGACCTGGGGTCTTAGAATCTAACTGACGGAAGTTTTTGAGATCGTCTAAGGAGAGATCGTAACCGGTGAGATGTAATAAAGAGTACATCAACATGGAGGCGTGGCCATTAGAGAGCACGAAACGGTCACGGTTCGGCCACTTAGGATTCTTAGGATTGTGGTGTAAGAAGCCACGCCATAAAGCCTCGGCCATATCTGCCATACCCATAGGAGCACCCGGGTGGCCAGATTTTGCCTTCTGTACACCATCCATACTCAGTGCTCTAATAGCATTAGCTAATTCTCTATATTCAGTCATTGTAGATTACTCCTTCTGAGTTAAAAATAGATACTATGATCATTAACTTTGATGATACCTGAATCTATAGAAATCAAAGCGTGATAAGCGTCGCCTTGCTTTTCATAAAACTCTATATATGGCATAACATCAGGACTTACCTGTTCAAGGGTGACATCAAATCTGCCTTTTGCGCCTAAAAGCACAAAAATTAAATTATCCGCAGCGGGAAAATCGATACTGCCATGCGCTTTGCCTAAAAAACTGATGTGCTTATAGGCATTGGCATAATTGATATCAAAATTGAGATCATCCATTTTAAAGGTGATGTTATTCTTTGCAAAGATGTCGTTTAAAGTTAAAGCCCCTAAAGATCTATTGCTAAGTACCTTATAATCTAAGGGACCTAAGGAGCCTTTAGAATTAATTTTGCCCTTACGGGTCTGCATATCTACGGCATATTTTATTTTGAAGTGATCTTTATGATCAGGGACCGTAGTATCAAACTTTAGCTTAAAATTATCAATATTTTCTAATGGAGAATCAAAGGCATACAGAGCTTCAGCGCCTAAAGTCATGGTGCTTTGCGGAGATTTTTCATCTAAAGTTGCAGAGCTTACAGCATATAAATGCTTAGCGGTAACACGCGGTAGCGCTAAATTATGCACATCAAGAGATGACTCGATATGCTCGCCATTCTTTTGACTAAAGCTTAAATGGCCCTCTAATTGACGCTTTGAAAAGTAAGACAAATTCATCGGATCGCTCATGATAAAGGAGCTGTCATAATTACCGTAAATATTGGCTTTTACTTCAAACTTTGAGGGAAAGATGCGGAATTTTAAGCGGGCATTAGAGACGACATCGCCCTTTAAAATATTAGGATAGACCAAAAGATTATTGACTATTCTTTGAATATCAATGTTAGCGACACCTGCTAAAAAGCGATGTTTGATCTCTACTGGCAGGACAATTTCCTCATGAGAGGTGAGATTGCGCAGATGTAAACTGCCGCTAGATTTAAAGAAACCGGATTTTTTGATAGTGTAATCGGTACTTAAGTGATAAGGTAAAATACCCTGCACATACTTATGGTGAAATTGCGTATTGAAGGATTCTAAAGCCTGATTGATACCGTCATCAACATATAATGCGGTCACCGCCACACCACCTAGATAACCACCTGAGACCAAAAAAGCGCTTAAAGCTATTGTGGCTAAAAACTTCCTACGCATGCGTATCCTTAATATCAAGACTTTGCAAAAAAAATGCCGATCATATTTGATCGGCACTATTTTTCTATTTAAACATTACGTTTAGATTAGCCGAATACTTTCTTGTAGTCAGCCTGGAACTTTAAGATACCAGCATCGGTAAGCGGGTGGTGAGTCATCTGCTCGATTACCTTGTAAGGAACAGTGGCGATGTCAGCACCGGCTAAAGCGCACTGCATAACGTGGATCGGGTGACGAACAGAAGCGCAGATGATCTGAGAATCAATACCGTTTACAGAGAAGATATCAGCGATGTCGCGGATCAGATCTAAGCCGTCAACGGAAATGTCATCTAAACGACCGATGAACGGAGAAACATAGGTTGCACCGGCACGAGCTGCTAATAAAGCCTGATTAGCAGAGAAGATCAGGGTTAAGTTGGTCTTGATGCCTTCCTTAGCGCACTGATGGCAGGCCTTTAAGCCTTCAACAGTCATCGGGATCTTAACAACCATGTTCGGGTGGATAGCAGCGATCTCACGAGCTTCCTTGATCATGGTCTCAGCATCGGTAGTGGTTGCCTTAACCTCACCGCTGATAGGACCGTCAACGATAGAGGTGATCTCCTTGATGACCTCTTTGAAGTCACGGCCTTCTTTGGCGATAAGGGACGGGTTGGTGGTAACACCGCAGATTACGCCCATCTCATTAGCTTTACGGATATCTTCTACATTAGCAGTATCAATGAAAAAACGCATGGCAACTCCTTTTTTTAAACCAGCTTTAAAAATTTAAACATATTTTAAACAATATTTAAAGCCCCATAAGTTTTGACGCTATTGTACTTCACTTTAATCCCGTAACCGTTTGCATTTTTACAATTACGTGAGCTAACTCTAATTTTTTACTTATTTTTTTATGCAACTTTGACATTAAAAAAATTTTTATGAAAAAAACATTCTGCCCCTTGTTTTATAGCGCTCACTCGCGAATAAAAATTTTTATTTTTTTAAATTTGAAATTTATATCAAGGCTTAACGCAAATATCGCAATTTTTTGAAAAATTTGCGCATAGAAAATGTGTGATCTATGTTAAAAAACAGTTCTATTAAAGCCATTTTTCCCCTATAATAGGCCCACATTAATCCCTATTTTTGGAGCTTTTTTATGTCCCGTTTATTTACCTCTGAATCAGTTTCAGAAGGACATCCTGATAAAGTTGCAGACCAAGTCTCCGATGCCGTCCTCGACGCCATCTTAAAAGAAGATCGTTATGCTCATGTCGCCTGCGAAACTTTAGTCAAGACCGGTCTTGTACTCGTTGCAGGTGAGGTTACTACCACCGCTAACGTTGATTTTGAAGCTGTAGTCAGAAAAACCATCTGTGATATCGGTTATAACACCACAGAGGTGGGTTTTGACGGTCATTATTGCGCCTTTTTAAACGCCTTAGGCAAACAGTCTCCTGATATCAATCAGGGCGTCAGCCGCGAAAACCCTGAGGATCAGGGTGCTGGCGATCAGGGCATTATGTTTGGTTATGCCACCAATGAGACCGCTGAGCTCATGCCGGCTCCTATCACCTATGCCCATCAGCTGATGCGTCGTCAGGCCCTCGTCCGTCGTCAGGGTATTTTACCCTTCTTACGTCCTGATGCTAAAAGTCAGGTCACCTTTGCCTATAAGGATGACGGCTCTATCGATTATATCGATACCATAGTTCTCTCCTCTCAACACACTCCGGATGTAAGTCAGGAAACTGTGCATGAAGGTGTAATGGAAGAGATCATCAAAAAGGTCATCCCGGCTAAGTATTTAAATGCTAAGACTAAATACTTCATCAACCCTACCGGCCGTTTTGTTATCGGCGGTCCTGTTGGTGATGCTGGCGTTACCGGTCGTAAGATCATCGTTGATACCTACGGTGGTGCTGCCCGTCACGGTGGTGGTGCCTTCTCAGGTAAGGATCCGTCAAAGGTTGATAGATCAGCTGCCTACGCTGCCCGTTATGCCGCGAAGAATATCGTAGCTGCCGGTTTAGCTAAGCGCTGTGAGATCCAAGTTTCCTATGCTATCGGTGTTTCCAAGCCAGTTTCCGTCTCTGTCAATACCTATGGTACTGGTATTATCTCCGAAGAGAAGATCGCCTCTATGATTACCGAGGTTGTCGATCTGCGTCCTTACGGTCTCATCAAGCAATTAGATCTCTTACGCCCTATCTATCAGCCTACCGCTACCTATGGCCACTTCGGTCGCGAAGAATTCCCGTGGGAGCAGACTGATAAAGCTGAAGCCTTAAAGGCCATGCTTTAAGACCTATTAAAAATACCGCCATCTGGCGGTATTTTTGTCTTTATCTAAAAAAGGAGGCCTTAAACACGCCTCCTTAGATTTCAAAACAGATCCTTTAGACCACTACATCCTGCATAAGTACAGAGATATCATCTTCCTCTAAATTATCCTTAAGCGCACGCTTTTTAATCTCTTCAAAGCTATAGACATCGCTTGGATATAAAACGACGACGGCCTTATCGCCATTTTGCAGGAAGTTATGCTCACCATAATCAGTATAGCGAGTAGCACCGATGGAGATCATCAAGCGTGCAGGCTGTGCGGCAGCGACTAAATAAGAATGTAGATCCTCAGCCGGGCCTTCATTCTTTTGATTATTGAATTTGTCGATCATCCAATTTAAGAGCTTTTCATAGATATAGCTATAATCGCTGACGGCACTATCCTCACCATAGGTGAAGATCTCACCATCACGGATGAGGAAACTGGCAATACGATATCTATCTAAAATACCGCCTGTGGCAAATTTATCGATCTTGATGAAATTTGAAGCAAAGCCCTTAGTAGAAGCACCCCAATTCTTCTTTTCGCTGATCTTCTTAGCGCCTTCTTTACGAATAGAGCAGTCATTTGAAGCGCTAAAGACAATCGGCTTTAGAGCTACAAGCTTATCGCCTTCATAAGTGGCATCGCAGACAATAGCGCACTCAGGCTCAATTTGTAGCTTAGTCTCGCCCTTAGGAAAGATGATTCTATAAGCATCAAAGGGGAAGACTTTTAAATAATCAGGTACTGCCTCTTTAGCATTAGGAATAAAGGTCGGGAATACCGCCTTAGGAGCCTTAGCCTCAGCGGTTTTGACGGCGGTAAAATCACGAGCTTCACCAGCCTGCTCTAAATGTCCGGTGAAATTGCCAGCAACACCGAAAGTTGCCATCGAACGCAGATCGATTTCCATAAATACTCCGAAAAAAGTTTTAATTTTTAAGGCTTAAGCCTTTTTCTTTAGTTTACCTGAAAGCTTTTAAAAAAAGGCTTATGCAATTAACAAATCAAGAAAATTTAGGTAGTTATCAGCTAAAATCACGTTTTAATTAAGCCTATAAAATTTGTATACTTATATAAGTATTGTCATTTTTAGTAAAAAATTATGTATTTAAAAAAAATCTTTGCCCAAGCTCTAGTCTTAACCTCGCTGTTCATAGGTCAAGTCAATGCTGGAAATTTAGGTCTAAATCCACTCAAAAAAGATTTCCATGAAGTCTTTGAAAATTTAGAGACGCCAAAAAACGGCACACTGAGTGCCGATGGTGCAGTTAAAACTGCTACTATGGAGATTGCAGACAATAATTTAAGCTTCTCTCAGGCTAAAAAGAAACTTCCGCTCATCTTTAAAAAACTCGATAATCCTAAAACTCTCTATTGTGGTTGCGATATTAAATTTAAACGCAATGGCTATGATGTAGATTTAGACTCCTGTGGCTATAAAATCAGAGCAAGTAGACAGCGCGCGCAACGCCTTGAAGCTGAGCATATTGTCAGTGCTTGGGAATTTGCCCATAATCTTCAATGTTGGCAGCAAGGTGGCCGTAAAAATTGCGCCCGCACCGATGAAGTTTATAAAGAGATCGAAGGCGATCTGCACAATCTCTATCCGGCAGTAGGTGAAATCAATAGCGATCGCGCTAACTTTAAATTTGCTAAAGACGTCAAGGCCCCACATAATTATGGCAAATGTGAGATGCGTATTGACACTAAGCGTCAGCGCGTCTCCCCGCCCCCGCGCTCCCGCGGTATTATTGCCCGCACTTATCTTTACATGCATGAGCGCTATCAAGTACCGCTAAGTCGCGCTGAGTTAGGTCTCTTTAATGAGTGGAATAAAGCCTATCCTCCTACTCGTAACGAATGTATACGCAATCAGGAAATTGCTAAAATTCAAGGCAATGACAATCCCTTTGTAACCGCTAAATGTAAAAAAGTTAAATGAGAACAGTACGTATTTATGAAGGCGAGGCTAATTTAGTCCTAGGCCAAAACTTTAAGCTCAGTGACGACGGCTTTGGGCATTTATGCCGGGTCTTACGCTTTCAAGAAGGCGATGACTTTGTGGTTTTTGATGGCCATGGACATGAATATAATGCCCGTCTTCTCGAGGTCAAAAAGACCGCTACCGCCATCTGCTTAGAGGCAATTGATAGAGATAATGAATCGCCCTTAGAGGTGGAATTAGGACAGGTCATAAGCCGTGGTGAGAAGATGGAATTTACCATTCAAAAAGCCGTGGAATTGGGCATCTCCAAGATTACCCCTCTCTACTCCCGTCGCTGTGGCGTCAAGCTTGATGACAAGCGTCAGGATAAAAAGCTCAGTCAGTGGCAGAAGATTGCCAATAGCGCCTGCGAGCAATGCTATCGCAGTACTGTGCCTGTGGTTAATCCCATCATGGATTTAAAGACCTGGTGTGAACAGCAAGATAGCGAGGTTTTAAGTCTCACCTTAGATCCCAAGGCTCAATGCAAGATCAAGGATCTAAAGATTAAAGGTAAAATTCGCCTGCTAATTGGCCCTGAAGGTGGTCTTTCTGATGAAGAAATTATCACCGCCCGCAATTGTGGCTTTGTCGGTGTCACCCTCGGTCCACGCATTTTACGTACCGAAACTGCGGCCCTAGCGGCCCTCTGCGTCTTAGGCGCTCATTTTGGAGATCTCTAATGGAAAACTTAGATACGCAAAATCTAGTTCTAGGTAAATCTACCCGTTATTATGAGGAATACAGTCCCTCACTGCTACAGCCAATTCCCCGCGCTTTAGGCCGTCACAGCCTTAGCCTTAAGGAATTTTCAGGCTTTGATCTCTGGCGTATTTATGAATTGTGCTATTTAAACGCTAAAGGTATTCCGCAAACCGCTTGGGGTTATATCCGCGTTGATGCTCAAAGTGAGTATATCGTTGAAAGTAAGTCGCTAAAGCTCTATTTAGGCTCCTTCACTATGACTAAATTTGCAAATTTAGATGAAGTTGCCGCCATTATCAAAAATGATCTCAGTGCATTATTGAAAACTAAGGTCAAAGTCAAACTCTTTGAACTTGATGTCTGTGCTTTCCCTATTACCTCAGCTCAGGGCCTTCTCATCGATAAAGAGGTAAGTTTAGACAGTGTCGAATATAACTATAATCCGCGCTTATTAAAATGTGCCTCTTTAAAGGAAGTTGATGAGACTTTATGCTCTAATGTCGTCCGTACCCTATGCCCTGTAACCTCACAGCCTGATCATGCCACAGTCTTTATAAGCTATAGAGGCCGCGAAATTGACCGTCAAGCCCTCTTTGCTTATTTCTGTAGTCTCCGTCATCATCAGGGCTTTCATGAGCAATGTGTGGAGATGATCTACGCTGATATCATGACCTTTATCAAGCCGCAGGAACTCACCGTTACCGCCTGCTTTACCCGTCGTGGTGGCATCGACATCAATCCCGTCAGATCTAATCTAAGCTTAATTCCACAAAACGTCTTCCGCAGTTACCGTCAATAAAATTTAAGGGGACCTAAGTCCCCTTAAACACATCTCACTAAGCTGTTAATTTATTTAGACTTTACTTATTTTTGAACTATATTTTGAAGTATAGGCATAGGATAAAAGGAATAAATAACAGGAGTTTACATGAGTATTCAAGAAGTATGGCCCTCAGGTATGATGGCCTTGTTGACACAAAGCGAGGCCAACAGCATTTCCTTAAGCTCCAGAGGCAAGCTCTATGAGCTCTATCGTAATTGTTCCTTGGCTGTTTTAAACAGTGGCAACCTCACTGATAACTCCAAAGAGCTATTAGAAAATTTCGAAAGCTTTGAGATTAACGTTTTACGTAACGAACGCGGTCTTAAGATCGAGCTTATCAATCCGCCTGAATCGGCCATTGTCGACGGCCATATCGTCAAAACTTTGCGCAATCACCTCTATGCGGTCTTACGCGATCTCGTACAGATCCAGATCTATAGAGATACCATCGAAGATACTGTCAAAAAACGCTATGGCTCAGAAGGTGAATATATTACCAATAAGATCTTCATGCTCTTGCGCAATGCACAGGTCATGGAGCCAGGTACCAAGCCTAATCTTGCCGTCTGCTGGGGCGGTCACTCCATCTGTCGCTGTGAATATGATTATGCCTATGAAGTCGGTATTGAATTAGGTCTGCGTAAGATCGATATCTGTACAGGTTGTGGCCCGGGCATTATGGAAGCGCCGATGAAGGGTAGTATGGTCGGTCACTCGCAACAATGTGCCTCCCATCGCTGCCGCCTTATAGGTCTCACCGAGCCTTCCATCATCGCCGCTGAGCCGCCTAATTCTATGGTCTCTGATCTGGTGATCCTCCCTGATATTGAAAAGCGCTTAGAGGCTTTCGTACGCTTAGGCCATGTGCTCATTGTCTTCCCAGGAGGCCCGGGTACTGCTGAAGAGCTTTTATATATTCTCAGTATCAAGCTTATGGAAGAGAATCGCCGTACAGTACTGCCCCTGATCCTCACGGGTAATGAGGAATCCCGTCCTTATTTTGAGGCTTTAGAGAGCTTCTTAATTAAATGCTTTGGTGAGGACATCACCCGCATGTATAAGCTCATTATCAACGATCCTAAGGCAGTGGCAATTGAGGTTAAGAAGCATTTAGACACTGTCTATGATCATCGCACCATCATTCACGATTCCTATTGCTTCAACTGGGCTCTCACTATTCCTGAGGAATTACAGCATCCAATTGAGGTCAATCATGCCTCGATGGCCGCGCTCAATCTCCATCGCGATCAGGAGCCGTGGAAGCTTGCCGCTAACCTGCGTGCCGCCTTCTCTGGTATCGTCACCGGTAACGTTAAGGAGCAAGGTATCAAGATGGTAGCTAAAGATGGTCCTTTCACCTTACATGGTGATCCGGATATCTTAGAGAGCATGGAAACGCTTTTAAATGACTATATCAAGCAAAAGCGCTTATTATTATCTGAGCGTGAATATAAGCCCTGCTATATTTTAAAAAAAGACTAATTGCTCTCTAATTAAAGCCTAAGCCTGATTTTAAATATCAGGCTTTTTTAGCTTTTATTTATGACAATTGTATTTAAAGATTTAAAAT
>USBR01000004.1 GCA_900552905.1 uncultured Succinatimonas sp.
TCGGACTTTTAATATTAGCGGATTGCCGTGTCATAAAAAACTTACAAAATCCGCGTAAGAACCACTCCAAAATATATTATCTTCAGAGGTCATTTTAAATGAGATTTACAAAACTTTCAGCTGCTATTTTAGCTTTAGCTGTTTCAGGTAGCGCCATGGCAGCTACTTTCACTGCTGACTATCGTCACGATTATCGCGATCATTACGGTGAAAACTATGATCGTATTTGCCTTATCGCTAACTTTGAAAACGGCATGGGCTTCTATGTTGATTCTTCCTTCCACTCTTGGGGTTCTGTAAAACCAGGTGAGGCTAACTACCACGACGGTCAGTGGGGCGACTTTGGTACTAATGCCACTGAGATGAGCGTTTGGTGGAAGTACAAGTTTGAGAACTCTGGCTTCTCTGTAACCCCAGGTCTCATCACTGAGTCTACCTCCATCACCACCGGTTATAAGCCGTATGTTCGTTTACAGTACGACACCGACTTCGGTTTATGGGCTGCCGTACGTCCGCGCTTTGATTATTGGCGTTATGACGGCGAGAAGGATGATCAGCAGAACGCTCGTATCGATGCTTGGTTAGGCTATAAGTATGGCAACTTCGGCATCAACTACAACTATACCCACTTCTGGGCTTTAGACGATGATGATCAAGGCAATAAGCGTCACGTTTACAACGGTCACAACTACAACTACGAGCACAACGTAGCTTTAAATTACCGTATGGGCAACTGGAATCCGTACATTGAAATCGGTAATATCGCCGCCCCTGGTACTTCTGACAAGAGCGGCCGTCAGACCCGTTTCCGTGTTGGCGTTCAGTACACCTTCTAATTGAGCTGAAGGTTATTAAATCTCGATCCCGGCGTAAAGCCGGGATCCCCTAAACTTAAAACTATAAAGTTTTGATTAAAACTATATAGTTTTGTGTTTAAAGAAATTTGAGAAAACATGAGGCATCAAATGTTATTTGAGCAATTTAAAAATAAATTAATTATTTCCTGCCAGGCCTTACCTAATGAGCCTTTACACAGCGACTTCATTATGGGTCGCATGGCATTAGCTGCAAAGCAGGTTGGCTCTGTAGCTATTCGTTGTCAGTCTGTTCCTGACATCATCGAGATCAAGAAGGTTACCGGTTTACCTGTAATCGGTCTTATCAAGCGCAATTATGATGACAGCGATATCTTTATCACTGCCACTAAGAAGGAAGTGCAGGAACTCATCGACTGCGGTTGCGAAATCATCGCCTTAGACGCCACCTTAAGAAAGCGTCCTCATGATGAGAAATTAGAAGATCTCGTCAAGATGATCAAAGATGCCGGTCGTTTATCCTTAGCTGATATCTCAAACGATGAGGAAGGTCTCAACGCCGAGCGCATTGGCTTTGACGCTGTTTCCACCACCTTATCCGGTTATACCCCCTATACCCCGAAGCTTCACGGCCCGGACTTTGGCCTTGTAGCCCGTATGGCTGACAGATTAACCATCCCGGTATTTGCCGAGGGTCGTATCAATACTCCTGATGATTTAAGAATCGCCTTCGAGGTTGGTGCTTATGGTGCCATCGTCGGTTCTGCCATCACCAGACCTCAGGTTATCGGTCAGTGGTTTATGGATGCTCTGCCAAAGCAGGACTAATTTTTTGACAAAACAAACAAACAGATAAGTTTATAAGATAGTACGGAGAAAACATCATGACTAATCGTAACTTAAAGGGCCTTTATTCTGCCTTATTAACCTCCTTTGACCAAGATGGCAATATCAATGAGAAGGGTATTCGCCAGTTAGTACGTTATAACATCGACGTTAACCACGTTGACGGTTTATATGTTGGCGGTTCTACCGGTGAGAACTTCATGTTAGCAACTGAAGACAAAGAGAAGATCTTCAGAATCGTTAAGGACGAGGCTAAGGATGATATCGCTTTAATCGCTCAGGTTGGCTCTTTAAATATCAAAGAGTCCTGCTACTTAGCAAAGCTTGCCACCGAGTTAGGCTATGACTCTTTATCTGCGGTAACTCCTTTCTACTACAAGTTCTCCTTTAACGAGATCAAGGATTATTACAACACCATTCTCGAGGGTGTTGATAACAGAATGATCGTTTACTCCATTCCGTTCCTAACCGGCGTAAACATCTCTGTCGAGCAATTTGCTGAGTTATTCAAGAACGAGAAGATCGTCGGTGTTAAGTTCACCGCAGCTGACTTCTATCTCTTAGAGCGTTTACGCAAGGCCTTCCCGGAGCACTTAATCTTTGCCGGCTTTGACGAGATGATGTTACCGGCCACCGTTTTAGGTGTTGATGGCGCTATCGGTTCTACCTTCAACGTCAACGGCGTACGTGCCCGTCAGATCTTCACCTTAGCTCAGGAAGGCAAGATCAAGGAAGCCTTAGAGATTCAGCACATCACTAACGACTTCATCACTGACGTCTTAAAGAATGGCTTATATGGCACCTTAAAGATCTGCTTACAGGAAGCTGGTGTTGAAGCTGGCGTTTGCCGCAAGCCTATGGGCGAGTTCACCCCGGAGATGATCGAGGGTGCTAAGAAGATTTACGCTAAGTATTTCAAATAATTAAACGTAGATCTTAACTAAAAAAATGGCGCCGTTAGAGCCGGCGCCTTTAAATCATTTCCCTAAATAATAGAGCTTGGGAAATTGGATCACTTACTATTATACACTTAAGGAGCCAACAATTATGGATTTTAGTAATCTGGAAGGTTTTACCTGGATTGATACTATTATTCTGGTTGTATACATGGTCGGCGTTTTATTAGCCGGTTTATACTTTTCTAATAAAGAAATGCAGGGTAAGGAATTCTTCAAAGGCGACGGTTCAGTGCCTTGGTGGGTTACCTGCGTTTCCATTTTCGCAACCTTATTATCCCCGATTTCATTCTTAGCCTTAGCTGGTAACTCCTATGCTGGTTCTTGGATGTTATGGTTTGCTCAGATCGGTATGATCATTGCCATTCCTTTAACCATCAAGTTCTTCTTACCCGTTTACGCTAAGCTTGGTATCGATACTGCTTACCATTATTTAGAGATCCGTTATGGCTCCCGTGGTCTGCGTATCTTAGGTGCCTTGATGTTCGTTATCTTCCAGTTAGGCCGTATGTCTATCGTTATGTACTTACCGTGCTTAGCCTTAGCCTATCTCTCTGGCATTAACGTAGATATACTCATCATCGCTATGGGTGCTATCGCTATCGTTTACTCTTATACTGGTGGTTTAAAGGCAGTTTTATGGACTGACTTCATTCAGGGTGTAATTCTCATCGGCGGTATTACCCTCACCCTCATCTATATCATTTGCTCTTTAAATGGTGGTCTCTCTGATATTACTGAGTCCTTAACCACCGGCGGTCGCTTCTTAGCTGACAATGAGAAATGGATTGATTGGTCTTCACTCTTATCTACTTCTGTAATCTTAACCTTAGTTGGTGGCGGTTTCACTACCTTCTGCTCCTACGTCTCCTCTCAGGACGTGGTACAGCGTTTCACCACTACTACTGATATCAAGAAGCTCAATAAGATGACCATCGGCAACGGTATTCTCTCTATCTTCGCCGCTTCCGTCTTCTACCTTGTAGGTACCGCTTTATACCTGTACTACACCCAAAACCCGGATCTGATTTCCTCAGAGATCGTTAACCGTCGTGACTTAGTATTCGCTTACTTCATGACCTATCAGGTTCCTGTTGGTATCACCGGTATTCTGTTAGCTGCCTTATATGCAGCCTCTCAGTCTACCTTATCCACTGGTATTAACTCTGTTGCTACCTCCTGGGTATTAGATATTCAGTCTCAGATTACTCCTAATATGGACAACAAGCGTCAGACTAAGATCGCTCAGTACGTATCCTTAGGTATTGGTATCTTCGCTATCGTTGTCGCCATGTGGTTAGCCCGCTCTGACGTTAAGTCTGCATACGAGCTCTTCAACTCCTTCTTAGGCTTAGCCTTAGGTGCACTCGCCGGTATCTTCGTCATGGGCGCTTTCACCAAGAAGACCTCTGCCTTAGGTGCTTTCGTAGGCTTCATCGTCTCCATGTTAGCAGTTCTCTACTGCAAGTATGAAGTTCCGACCATTAACTTCTGGTCTTACTCTATGATCACCATCTTCACTACTACTGTAGTTGGTATCGTAGTCTCCCTCATCCAGAGCAAGATTACTGGTAAAGAGTATGTTGCTCCTGAAGGTTCTACCTTCATGTCTGCAACTAAAGACTAATTAAAACTCAAAGGGCATGGCTTCCATGCCCTTGATTTCCATAACGTTTTTAACCTTAGGTATAAATCATGTCACACAGCGCTTGCATTCTCATCGACATCGGCGGTACCGCCATTAAGTATGGTGTAGCTGACTTCAACGGTAACTTTATCTACAAAAAAGAAATGCCGACCGCAGCTAAAGTTCATGGGGGCCCTGGCATTGTATCTAAAGTTAAAAGCATTATCCGTGAAGCTTTAAGCTCATACGCTGATATTGAATATGTCGCTATCTCTACAGCCGGAATGGTAGATCCGGAAAGCTGTGAGATCATCTACTCCATGCCTGAATCAATCCCTGACTATACAGGGGTTAACTATCGCGACATTATCGCTACAGAATTTAAGCTCAAAGCCTATGTTGAAAATGACGTCAATTGCGCGGCTATGGGTGAATTATGGTTAGGTGCAGGTAAGGGTAAACACTCCGTCTTCTGCATGACCGTTGGTACCTCCTTAGGCGGAGCTATGATCTGCAATGACAATCTCATCCACGGTACCTCAAATGCAGCCGGTGAAATCGGTTATATGCGTATTGAAGGCGGCACTATGCATGAGCTAGCCTCAACTACCTATCTGGTAAAAACCTATGCCGACATGATTGGCGAGAGCATTGATAAGGTTAATGGCAAGATTATTTTTGATAGAGCTGAAGCTGGAGATGCAACTGCAGCAAAAGCTATCGATCTTTTATTAGAGCATTTAACTGACGGCATTAGCAATGTCATCTGTGTACAGAATCCCGATATGGTGATTTTAGGTGGCGGCATTATGGCTCGTTCTGACTATATGCGCCCTAAGATTGCCGCTCTTTTAAGCAAAAAACTGCGTCCTTTAGTTGTTGAGGCTACACAAATTGAGTTTGCCACCTTAAAGAATGACGCTGGCATGTTAGGCGCCCTCTTCAATCTCAAGCGTCGCGCCCACATTGAGTAAGTTTCAAAATTATTTGATTTTAGGAGATAAAAATGCGTATTTATCGTGCCAAGAATTATGAAGATTTAAGCCGCAAGGCCGCTAATATTTTATCCGCTCAGGTCATCATCAAGCCTAACTGCGTTTTAGGTTTAGCCACCGGCTCTAGCCCTATTGGCACCTATAAACAGCTCATCGAGTGGTACAAGAAGGGCGATTTAGACTTCTCTGAAGTCAAGACCGTCAACTTAGATGAGTATCGTGGTTTAGGTATCGAGAGCGATCAGAGCTATATCTACTTCATGCGCGATAACTTCTTTGATCATATCAATATCGATCCTGAAAATATCAATATCCCTAATGGCAAGAACCCTGATGCGCAGGCTGAGTGTGAACGTTATGAGCGTGTCATGGAGAAATTAGGCGGTATCGATATGCAATTATTAGGTATCGGCCGTAACGGTCACATCGGCTTTAATGAGCCAGGAGCTGCCTTTGAGCGTAATACCCACTGCGTAGATCTCACCGAGAGCACCATCGAGGCTAATAAACGCTTCTTCGCCTCAGCTGACGATGTGCCGCGTCAGGCTTATACCATGGGTATTCAGTCCATCATGCATGCCCGCAAGATCTTATTGATTGCCTCAGGCGCAGATAAGGCTGAGGCTGTCTATAAAGCCTTCTTCGGCCCGGTTACCCCGCAGGTACCAGCTTCAGTCTTACAGCTACATCAGGATGTCATCTTAGTGGCAGATGAGGCCGCTTTATCCTTAGTAAAGTAAAATAGATTCCAATACTCACATTTATTTTAAAGGCTAAACTTACGGCTACGATTCCTTTTAGCTAAGTCTAGCCTTTTGTAGTATCTGCACTTTAAAGAGGAGGCAGCGCTATTTATGAAAATTATCAATGCTCAGGTCTTTGATACTGACTTTACTTTCAAAAATAAAGATATCTGTGTTACCGCCACGACCTTCACCTCTGAAAGCTCTAATGATGAAATCATCGATGCTCAGGGCTTATACGCAATTCCTGGCCTCATCGATACCCACTTCCACGGTGCTGTAGGTTCTGATTTTATGGATGGCACCCCTGAGGCCTTAAGCGCTATCGCTAAATATGAAGCTAGTATCGGTGTTACCTCCATTTGTCCAGCTTCCATGACTATGGGCGAGGAGGATATAGTTAAAGCCTGCGCTAATGCCCGCAACTTTAAAGCTTCAGCACAAGAAGCTGAGCTTGTCGGTATCAATATGGAAGGCCCCTTTGTCTCACAAAATCGAGTCGGTGCACAAAATCCTAAATTTGTCGTAGCACCGAGTGCTGAATTTTTCCGTAAGGCCAATGCCGCCTCGGGCAATTTAATTAAACTCTTAGCCATCGCTCCTGAGACAACTAATGGTCTTGCAACCATTAAAGCCTTAAAGGATGAGGTTTTATGCTGTATCGCCCACACCACCGCCTCTTATGATATCGCCTCTGAGGCCATCATCGCCGGTGCTACCCGTTTAACCCACCTCTACAATGCCATGCCCCCTATCCATCATCGCGACCCCGGCCCCATTGCCGCTGGTGCCGATGCCTCATGGTGTGAAGCTGAAATTATCTGCGATGGTATTCACATTCACCCCGCCGCTGTCAGAGTAGCCTTTAAGCTCTATGGCGATGAGCGCATGATCTTAATCTCAGACTCGATGATGGCTTGTGGTCTTGATAATGGTGAGTATCAATTAGGTGGTCAAAAGGTAATTGTCAAAGATCGCAAGGCTACCTTAGAAAGTGGCACTATTGCCGGCTCTGCAACTAATCTTTTTGACTGCATGAAGATTGCAATCACGCAGATGGGCATCCCGTTTGAAAGCGCTGTCCGCTGTGCCACCTATAACCCGGCTCGTTCGCTTCAGATCTTAGATAAGGTCGGAAGCATCGAGAACGGCAAGCAAGCTAACCTCCTGCTTGTCGATTCTAAGCTGAACCTAAAGGCTATTCTCCTAAGAGGTTATTGGCTAAAGTTTGATCTTTAAGCTGTTCTCTCCCCGGACTTGTCCGGGGATTTTTTTCTAAAACTTTGATTAAATCATTAAATAAGTTTTTGAAAAACAATTATTTTTTAAATTAAAATTTAAAGCTCTTCAAAAAAAAAACTTTTAAATAAAAAAATAAAATTAAGTATAAGTTTAACTTACACTTTTATCTTCACGCTTGTATTTATGCCTTTAGCGCTAATAAAGCTGCAACATGACTTTTTACACTTAAATCAGCCTGTAAATACTGCGTATAGGGCTTCTCTAAATGCACCGGCTCTTTTACTAAGCGCTCTACAAGCTCAGTTAAAGCCTCAGCATCTTGTGCTTTAAAGCTCTGCAGTGCCGGAGAGGCTAAAACCTCACAGCAACCGATATTTTCAGCTAAGACACAGGGGCGTCCACAGAGAGTGCTTTCAATACCGACAAGACCAAAGGGCTCGTAGATTGAAGCTAAGATGGCATAATCACAGGCCTTATAGAGTTCTTCAATATCCTTGATATAGCCTATATAGCGGACATTTTTAGCCTCACGCTCTAAAGGTCTGCCAGCTACGATCAATTCCATATTTAAAGAAGATTGTGAAAATACCTGCTCTAAAAGCGGATAACCCTTGCGCAAATGCGAGGAGCTTGGAAAGAGAAATAAAGTCTTATCAAGAGGTAAGTTATACTTTTGCCGAAAGGCGCGCTTTTCACTATCTGAGCTTTCAGAAAATCTCGTTGTAGAAGTCGGGGGATAGAGAATTTTAATCTTAGCTTTATCGATACCGTAGAGATTTTCTATTTCAGAGGCGATAAGCTTTGAATGCGCCACGCAGACTTTAGCGTGAGTAAATTCCCTTTTTTCTAATCTAAACCACAATCTATCAAAGAGTTTAGGTGCGCCCTTGACTGCCTTAACAAAGCCCTTATGGGTACCGCCACAGAGGACGATATCGCAGGCATCATTACGGCAACAAGCTAAAGTAAGATCATAATGCTCTGCTTTAAATTCCTGCTTTAAATAGCGTGAGAAAGCAAAATCGCGCAATTTATGCGGCACTAAGGCACAGTTTTTGATTTTAAGGGTAACTTTGGAGGCTAAATCTAAGCTTCTGTCAGCCTTTTTAGTATAGATGACGACCTCATGCCCTAAGGCTATCAGCTCACGCACGATATCGACGGTATAACGCTCCATACCGCCTGAGGCGGCAAAGCGATTGCAAGCTACAGCAATTTTCATCCTCTCTCCTTAAAGCTTGCCACCTGATTTATGTAAGGTGTATAAGCGTACGTATTTTTGCAGGGTATAGGAATAATGATTGAGACTTAATAATAAGCCCATCTTGCCATCTAAAAAGCCTAAATTTAAAAAATACACCTTAATGAAGGCCCACAATGGCTTTATGATGATATCTAAACAGAAATTACACTTGCGGCCCTTATCAAATTGCTTTTGTGCCGCTAATTTCGCGTATTGATTGAGCTTACGATAATACTGATCCCAGGAGGTATAGGTGTAATGGTATAAAGGGCTCTTTAAAACGCGCTTTTTAAAATTATATTTAATCTGCGGATGCACATAACCTTCAACCGTGACCCCTTCATTAGGGAAAAGACGGCTGACTAAGTCAGGGCGCAATACTCCATGAGTGGCGTGATTGTGATGGAAGCGATTTTCACGGCGGATAAAATAAGCATATTTCTCCCCGCGCTCAACGGTTTTGACAATTTCCTCAGCTAATTGCGGAGAACAGCGCTCATCGGCATCGATAAGAAAAATCCACGGCTGAGTGGCTTTTTCAATAGCAAAGGTCTGCTGTGCGCCCCAATTGCCAGCTAAAGCGCGGGTATAGATCTTAGCGCCATAGCTTTGAGCAATCGCCACGGTCTTGTCGATACTATTATCATCAACAAGGATAATTTCCTCAGCAAAGGCACAACTATCTAAACAATCCTTTAAATTATGCTCTTCATTGCGAGCGATGAGAACAATGGAAACTGGAACCTTATTCATGGATGGAGCTCTCCTTCTCGCTTGCTAATTCTGCTAAACCGCTAACGGCACGGATGGTATTATCGTGCAAGCGCTCCTGCAGGCGCTTGAAATTATCATCAGATGAGGCTCTGTCGGCCTTTTCATGCCACATATGTAAAACACCCGTAGCTAAAATACCGCTTTTGCGCTTAATGCCAGTCTTTAAAAGGCGTACGGCTAAATCTGAATCCTCATAACCCCAGCCTACATAGAGACCATCAAAGCCATTGACCTTTTTAAAGTCCTCCATCCATACGCCTAAATTGCAGGTACGCACCTTTTTCCAACTTTCTTTATTATAAAAGCGAAAGAAGTTTATAGAAGAGAGATTGATAAGCGGAAGTAGACGATTGACGCGACGCTTACAGTATTCACAGATCCAGCGAGCAAAGCCAAATTTTCCCGGATCAGTCTGGGTCTTTTCTAAATATTCAGTAAGCTCTTTATTTAAAAGACAACGATTGCCAGCGACCATATAGCCTTTTTGAGCAAGCTTATAATGACTTTCAATAAAGTTATGCCTAGGAATGCAATCTCCATCTAAAAAGATAAGATAATCGCCACTAGCTTTAAGGGCAGCTAAATTGCGGCCCCTTGCAGCTCTAAAACCATTAGGCTCTTGCCAATCGTGAATAATCTTATAGAAGGCTTCCTTTTGCATGCGCTTGATGCATTGTGCCGTTTCTTCACCACTGCCGTCATCGGCAATAATGACTTCAAAATCTTTATAAGTTTGAGAATTTAAAGCCTTAAGAACGAGGCCTAGAACAGAAGGACGATTAAAGGTGGTCAGAATTACACTGAATTTCACGGCATTACTCCAAGGATAGCTTTTATCCTTGGAATTATAAGCCAAAAACGGATCTGCTTTCAAAAACAGATCCGCTCTTTCATAAAGATTAAAGCTTATTTAAGCCTAAAACCTCATTCATAGAGTATAAGCCCGGAGCTTTACCCTCAAGCCATAAGGCGGCTCTGAAAGCACCGCGAGCAAAGTTTTGACGGGAAGTGGCGACATGCTTTAATTCTAAGCGCTCACCTTCAGAGCAGAACATGCAATTATGCTCACCGACAATATCACCCCCGCGGATGGCAGAAAAGCCGATAGTGCCGTACTGACGCTCACCGGTAATACCGTTACGGCCTGAGACCATAACATCCTTTAAGCTTACATGACGACCTGCGGCGGCAGCCTCACCTAAGGCTAAAGCGGTGCCTGAGGGTGCATCGACCTTATAGCGGTGATGTGCCTCGACAATCTCTAAATCCGCATCGTTCATGATGGCGGCGGCTTTTTGTACTAAATTTAACAATACATTGACACCGATGGAGAAATTAGCCGATAAGACAATCGGGATCTGACGGGAGATTTCCTTAATTCTGTCCTTTTGAGCATAATCAAAACCGGTAGTACCTAAGATTACGGCACTGCCATGATCTTTGGCGTACTCTAAGATATTCATCGAGCACTGCGGACGGGAGAAATCGATAAACATGTCGGGAGCCTGAGATAAGAGCTCTGGAGAGGCTACAAGCTCAGCATTGCAACCTACAGGCATAGCGGTGGCATTAGTATCTATACCACAGACAATCTTAGTGCCATCATTGCCTAAAGAGCATTCATACAGAGCATGGCCCATGCGGCCGCATAAACCGACAATGCCTATTTTCAGCATTTTTATAACTCCTTTATCATTACAATAAGATGTGTCAATTTTACACTTTGTGACCTAAAATGTAACGAGCGATAGAAAGCCTGTGCTCCATAATTGAGCACTTCAACCTCAACTTGAAGCTTTTTGCCATGAGCTTTGCGCACAAGCAAGGTAGCTGCCCGCATCAGCTTCTTACCTACTCCCTGCCTAAAGTACTTAGGGCTTATATAAAGACAGCAAATTTCCCCGCGCTTTAATTGATGATAAAAGGCCAAAAAGCCTAAAAGAACGCCATCCTTTTCACAGACTAAGGTCTGATATTGCCCAGAGCGGATACGCTCGACCCAAATATCGGTAAAATCCTCCGCACTAAAGAGTAAGGGCATCTGGCGATTTTCATACTCAGCGGAGGCTAATTCTAAAACAGCAATATTCTGAGCATCGTCCACACGCGCCCAGCGCAGTCTACTTCCTTTCATTAAGTAAGGCCGATGCTCCCTCTAAGGTGGCTTTAGTGACAATATTACCGCCCATCATGCGCCCTAATTCTAAGATACGCTCCTCATGATTTAAAAGCTTAACTTCTGAATACGTACTATTGGCGCTATTTTGCTTGATAACAAGGAAATGACTGTCAGCACAAGCGGCTACCTGCGGTAAGTGCGTAATGGTAATGACCTGCACTTTATGTGAAAGCTCTGATAATAAAGCGCCTACAGCTGATGCAGTACGACCTGAAATACCCGTATCGACCTCATCGAAAATCAAAGTAGGAATTGAATTTTCTGAGGCGGTTAAAACTTCAAGGGCTAGAGCTAAACGCGAAAGCTCACCGCCTGAGGCTACTGTACCTAGACTTTGTAAGCTCTGACCGCGGTTAGCCGTAAAGAGGAAATTGACATTATCGCGACCATTTTTGCGAGGCCTACAAGTCTCATCACGCTCGATTTGAGCTTCAAATTCACCCTCAGGCATAGCTAAATCATGGATTTTCAAAGTCACAGCTTTAGACATTGAAGCTGCCGCCTGAGTGCGCTCTTGTGATAATTGCAAACTGAGCTGTTCATAAGCATCGCGCAGGGCTTTAACCTCAGAAGTTTTACGCGCAATCTCATCTTTTAGATCTAAAAAGCGCTCAATATTCGCCTCTAAAGTCGCCTTAACGGTGTAAAGCTTATCTGGCGTAACTGCAAATTTACGCGCTAAATCGTGATAGGCGGAAAGATTACTGCCAACCTCAGCTAAAAGCTCAGGTGAGACCTCTGTATTGACGCTCATAAGGGCAATTCTGGCCTCATCTAAGCGCTTGATACCTTCAGTTAAGGCATAGATTACCTGCGCTAAGCCCCCTTCTTGTGAGCCTACAGCTTTAAGATCTTCTAAGCGTTGCGAGATAATATCGATGACATTATGCTCATCATTATCTAATGAGGCTAAGGCTAAAGCGACGGCATCAGAGCTTTTTAACAGACGTTGCAATTCATCATAATGCTCTGAAACCTCAGCATAAGAATTTTCACTTAAATGCAGATTATGTAAAAGCTCTAAATCATGTCGCCAGGCCTTATATTGCGAGGCGCCAGCTAATTGCTCTTCGGCAAGCTTTGATAATAAAGTGCGCTCGCGATTGTAGCTATCAAAGGCCGCATTGAGACGATTTCTTAAAGGAGCTAATTTGCCGATTTCATCAACTAGACGCAATTGATTGTCGCTATCTAATAAGCTTATCGAAGCATGCTGTCCATGCACAGCCACTAAAAAAGTGGTGACCTCCTTAAGTAAACTTAAATTGACAGCATGCGCATTGATATAGGCGCGAGATTTACCATCAGAGAAGATCTGACGGCTTAAGATAATGGTATTATCCTCGCATTCAATGCCGCTTTGCTCTAATAAAGCCTGCACGCGCTCATCTTCACTTACAAATACCGCCTCTAATACAGCCTTAGTAGCGCCATTTTTAACTACGGCACTATCGGCGCGCTGTCCGCATAAAAGGCCAATAGCATCGACGCATAAGGATTTACCCGCGCCGGTTTCGCCGGTAATACAGCTCATGCCAGTATTAAAATCGAGGGTATTTTCTTCACTTAAAGCAAAATCACGGACTGATAAAGTCTGTAACATATCTCTCCTTAGACGAGGCTCTGTCCCCAGCCTAGCTTTTGACGCAAGAGGCTGTAATAGTCATAACCCTCAGGATGGATAAAGGTCAAGGGTACGTGATGCTGATGAATACTTACAGTACATTTAGTATCCGCACGCATAGTAACCTGACCGTCACAGTTGATGGCAATAAGCTCAGCGACATTATCTGAGCACTCAAATTCGATCTTAATATTAGACTTACCAGGAATGATGATAGGTGAGCAATTAAGTGACTGCGGGAACATCGGTACTAGCGCTAAGACATCTAAATGCGGCTCAATAATAGAACCGCCTGCAGATAAGGAATATGCCGTCGAGCCTGTAGGAGTAGTGACAATAATGCCATCGCCACGCAATGTATACATATAGCGATTATCGATGCTGACGCGGAAAACCATCATATGGGCCATCATGCCAGAGTGAATGACAGTCTCATTAGTAGCTAAGGACTGACCTATAAGCTCGCCTGCGCCATCTTCATTATCACGGGTAACTCTGACATCGAGCATGGTACGTTGCTCGATGGTATAGCGACCGGCCACAATCTTCTCTAAGCTCTCGCGCAGATCGCTTGGGCTGACATCAGTAAGCAATCCTAAATGGCCGCGATTGACACCTAACATCGGCACTTTCAGATCGACAAGTGTACGTGCAGCTCCTAAAACTGAACCATCACCACCGACGACAATGATGAGATCGCGATCGCGCATCTCGCGGCGGGAAATCGAGGGGATCTCCGGAATATTAAAGCCAATTGAGGTATTAGCATCGAGGCATACCTCTACACCTAATTCTTTTAAGATGGAAGCTATTTCACGAATGGCTCCCGATACCGGTCTTTTATATACCTTAGAAACAATAACCGCTGACTTCACCGGTTTTTGTGGTGATTGTTGTAATGGCACTTAGGACTCCTTTTTTAGGGCGCAGAAAATTTATAGAGCGCAAATTCTATATCATATGATACAACATTTAGCCCTAAGGCATTTGTAAATTAGTGCAGACTTTGCTCGCCACAAGAGGCGCGGACTACAAGCTTAGGTAAAAGCTCAATGCGAATTGGCGTCGGGTCCTCATCAGAAAGCTCATGTAAAAGCTGCGTGGCGGCCTTCTGTCCTAAGACATATTTGCGCTGATGGACGGTTGTTAAAGGCACAGAGATCATCTCAGACTCTTCAATATCGTCAAAACCTGCTAGATGTACATCCTCAGGGATCTTAATGCCATGATGCTGACAGTAGGAGAAAATACCTAAGGCGACGGTATCGTTGATAGCGATAATGGTATCGGGATTTTTCGCTAAGATCTCAGGTGCAATATTATATCCTTCATCATAGGTTGAATGGATATAGACAGTCTCAATGGCATCTTCTAAACCGTGAGCGGCAAAGGTATCGGTATAACCGCGTAAGCGATTTATGGTAGTCATAGCATCCCGCGCTCCCATGACGGCTACCACTTTTTGAGCCTTACAATTGACGATAAGATGCTCAGCTAAATCGCAGGCTCCTTGATAATTATCATTGCTGACAGTCGAGACTTTTTTACTGATATGATTATCCACACAGACAACGCGGATATCATTATCAAAAAAGAGTTTTAAATCTTCCTCAGTGGCGGTAACTGACAATAAGACCACTCCCTCCACGCGATAGGCACAGAGCTTATCAAAATATTTGCGCTCTAATTCATGATTGCGATCGCAATCGCATAAGAAGGTAATATAACCAGCTTCCTCTAAAACCTTACTAACACCCTTAGCTACCCACGCATAATAAGGATTAGCAATATCCGGTACCACAAGTCCAATCATGCCTGAGTGGCGGGTAATTAAGCTTGCCGCGAGAGGATTTTTACTATAGGAGAGCTTAGAGGCGGCCGCCATAATCTTTTCACGCATAGCCGCAGAGACGCCCTTTTGACCATTGAGGGCTCGAGATACAGTGGCGGGATTGACGCCGCATAATTTAGCTATGTCTTTAATGTTGGCCATAAAACTTCGCTCCATCTATATAAATACTTATGTATTTTCCTATAAAAATTCAAAAAAATCTGCATATATGTCAAATTTTGAGCAAACGTTTTAGATAATTTAGTTAGGAAGGGTAAATTTTGAAAAAAAGGACCTCCTTTATGGAGATCCTTTCGAGCATTTAATCGCGATGTAAGCCTTTTCTGATAAGGGCATCGAGCTTCATACTAGTAGAAGGAAGCTCGTCATAGCGTAAATCTAAATTCGGCATATAGCGCAGATTTAAACGTGAAGCTAAGGCAGAGCGTAAAAAGCCCTTGGAATTTTTAAGGCCAGTCATAGCCTCTTTAATTGCCTGCTCATCATCAGTTAAAAAGGAGATATAAATACGGGCATTGCGCAAATCCGGAGATACATCTACCTCAGTAACCGTAGCATTCTTCACGCGCGGATCTTTAAGATCGTGCTGCAAAATATCCGCAATCTCACGGCGGATAGCCGCCGCGACACGTTCATTTCTTCCGTAGCTTTTAGGCATAATGCTCCTAATCTAAGGTACGGGCGACTTCGACGTTCTGGAAGACTTCGATCTGATCGCCTACGCGTACATCCTGATAGTTCTTAACGCAGATACCGCACTCAGTACCCTGCTTAACCTCTGCTACGTCATCCTTGAAGCGACGTAAGGAGTCAAGCTCGCCTTCGTAGATAACCACGTTATCACGTAAGACGCGGATCGGGGCGGAACGCTTAACCATACCCTCAGTAACCATACAGCCGGCAATAGAACCGAACTTCGGATGATGGAAGACATCACGAACCTCAGCTAAGCCGATGATCTCCTGACGGACATCAGCCTTAAGTAAGCCAGACATAGCCTTCTTAACGTCATCGATAAGATCGTAAATAACGCTATAGTAGTGCAGATCGACGCTCTCACTTTCGATGATGCGACGAGCCGGACCATCAGCACGGACGTTAAAGCCGATAATAATGGCGTTAGAAGCGGTAGCTAAAGTAGCATCAGTTTCGGTAATACCACCGACACCAGAGCCTACGATAGAAACCTTAACCTCTTCAGTACCAAGCTTCAAGAGCGCATCGGAGATGGCCTCAACAGAACCCTGAGTATCGGCCTTAAGCACGACATTGAGCTCAGAGGCAGTATCCACCTTGAACATATTCTCAAGCTTGTTCTTCTGCTGCTTGGCGATCTTGATCTCGCGATACTTACCCTGACGGAAGAGCGCAACTTCACGAGCCTTCTTCTCATCACGGACCACAGTAACCTCATCACCAGCTGTCGGTACACCGGATAAACCGTAGACCTCAACCGGAATAGAAGGACCGGCCTCTTCCATATTCTGGCCCTTTTCGTTACGCATAGCGCGAACACGACCAAACTGCAGACCGCAGAGGATAACATCACCCTTCTTTAAGGTACCCTGACGGACTAAAACAGTAGCAACAGGACCTCTGCCCTTATCTAAGCGGGACTCAATGGTCACACCCTGAGCCATACCATCGCGAACTGCGGTAAGCTCGAGCATTTCCGCCTGTAATAAGATAGCCTCGATTAAATCATCAACACCAAAGCCAGTCTTAGCGGAAACCTCAACGAACTGAGTATCACCACCCATAGACTCAGGGATGACGCTGTGCTGAATTAATTCATTAGTTACGCGCTGAGGCTCGGCACCTTGCTTATCGATCTTATTGATAGCGACGATAATCGGCACCTTAGCGGCCTTAGCGTGCTGAATAGCTTCTAAAGTCTGCGGCATTACACCATCGTCAGCAGCTACAACTAAGACGACGATATCGGTAGCCTGAGCACCACGGGCACGCATAGCCGTAAAGGCGGCGTGACCTGGGGTATCTAAGAAGGTAACACCAGTGCCACGGGTATTGACGTGATAAGCACCGATACGCTGAGTAATACCACCAGCCTCACCAGCGGCAACCTTAGACTTACGGATATAATCTAATAAGGAAGTCTTACCGTGATCAACGTGACCCATAATGGTAACTACCGGAGCACGCGGTACTGCTTCAGCCTTAGTCTTAAGATCGGAGATGATCTGCTCTTCAAGCTCATTTTCCTTACGTAAAATAACCTTGTGGCCCATCTCCTCAGCGACGACCTGAGCTGTGGACTGATCTAAAACCTGATTGATAGAGACCATCTCACCTAACTTCATTAAGGTCTTGATAACCTCAGAGGCCTTAACTGCCATCTTAGCGGCAAGCTCAGCTACAGTTACAGTCTCGCCGATCTCAACATCGCGGTTGACCGGAACTGCCGGGCGATTGAAGCCGTGCTGCTGTTGATTGAGCTTAGCGGCACCCTTGATGCCACGAGCATTGCGACCGCCCTTACCGTTGCGATTATTAGTACGGCTATTTTGCTCGACTTCTTCACGCTTTCTTGTGCTCTGACGGCGATCGGTATTGCCACGATCGCGGTGACGACCACGGCTCTCAGCCTCACGCTCCTGACGATCCTCAGCCTCGCGAACATACTTAGACTTAGTGCTGTCCTCATCATTGCTAGCGCCTTCATCTTCCTGCTGCGCCCAACGTGCTTCGTTTTCTTCAGCAAAACGACGCGCCTGCTCAGCTAAACGGGCGGCCTCAGCCTCAGCCTTTTGCGCAGCTAGCTCTTCTTGCTTACGACGCAACTCTTCAGTGGCCTTATCCTCAACCTTATGCTTAGCTACAGCGCTAGGCTTACGCTTAGCATTTTCCTCAGCACGACGCTGTTTCTCAGCCTCAGCACGGCGGGCAGCTTCAGCACGACGCTCTTCTTCGGCACGACGGGCAGCCTCAGCACGACGCTGCTCTTCGGCACGTTTTTCTTCTTCCTGACGGCGCTTTTCTTCTTCTAAGCGACGCTTTTCCTCTTCCTCACGCATACGGCGAGCTTTAATCTCCTGTGGATCGATCATAACCTTGCGCTTACGTACTTCAACCTGAACAGTCTTCTTAGTACCGCCGGCACCGTGTAAAGTCATGGTGCTGCCGTTGTGGGAATTCTTGTTCAAAGAAAGACGCTGTGACTTTCCGGAATTATTTTGTTCAGTCATTGATATCCTCCCTTTAAGCCCTATTTCTCGTCCTTAAACCAGCACTCATTACGTGCAGCCATAATGATGGCACCGGCCTTGCTCTCATCTAAAATATCGATATCGACTAGATCGTCGGTGGCCTGATCGGCTAACTCCTCAGGAGTCTTGATACCGTGAGCGATAAGTCTTAAGGCTAATTCCTTATCAACACCCTGAAGCTTAGTTAAAGCCTCGACCTCAGCCTGAGCAGTTTGCTCCTCACGCTCAGAAATTGCCTTGCGGGCATTTTCCTGTAAGGTCTTGATAGTTTCATCATCTAAGCCTTCGATGGCATTGAACTCAGACGGAGTAACATAAGCGACTTCCTCTAAGGTGGTGAAGCCGGCATCGGCTAAGGCCATAGCGAAGTCCTCATCGACATTGAGGCCATCTTCAAAGGTCTTAACTACCTTGCCAACCTCTTCTTGGAGGCTGTTCTCTAATTCCTTGGAGGTCATAACGCGGATATCCCAACCGATAAGCTGAGAAGCTAAACGCACGTTTTGACCATTGCGACCGATAGCTAAGGCTAAATTCTCCTCAGCAACAGCAATGCTGATGACATGAGCATCTTCATTGATGACGATACGAGAAACCTCAGCCGGCTCCATGGCGTTAGTTACATACTGGGCTAAATTTTCATCATATAAAACGATATCGATCTTCTCGCCAGATAACTCATTAGACACGGCCATAACGCGAGCACCACGCATACCGATGCAAGCACCGCGCGGATCAACACGTCTATCCTTGCTTCTAACAGCAATCTTAGAACGAGAACCTGCATCACGAGCAACGCCCATGATCTCGATAACGTCTTCACCAATCTCCGGAACTTCAATACGGAATAACTCGCGTAAGAACTCAGGAGAGGTACGAGTGCAGATGATCTGCGGACCCTTAGACGGATCGTTTCTGATCTCCTGCATTAAAACCTTAATGCGATCACCACGGCCATAGGTCTCATGGGGGATGATCTGCTCACGATATAAGGTGGACTCGGCATTATTGCCTAAGTCGATGACCATATGATCGTGAGTCTGCTTTTTAACAGTGGCGTTAATGACATGACCTACTCGATCACGCTGCTCAGCGATAACCTGCTCGCGCTCGGCATCTCTAACCTTCTGCGATAAAACCTGCTTAGCAGTCTGAATGGTGATACGGTCAAACTTAACGGACGGGATCTGCTCTTCGACAATATCACCGGCCTGAATGCCCGGGTGATCGATGGAGGCAGCCTCTAAGGAGACCTCAGATGCCGGATTGTCTAAAGGACCATCAGTATCGACTACTACCCAGCGACGGAAGGTATCATAACTGCCTTCCTTACGGTTGATGCAGACGCGTACGGCGATATCAACCGGATACTTCTTCTTAGTAGCAGTAGCTAATGCCAGCTCTAAAGCCTCAAAAATCTTCTCTTTATCAATGGCGCGCTCATTGGACAGCGCCTCGGCGATGGCAATAATTTCCTTACCCATTTTTTATTCAAGACCTCTTCTATGATGCGCTCTTGGGATTCTTTTTCTGATTGTCTTTGAAAACCGGTACTAATCTTGCAGTTGCAATATTGGCAAAAGCCACATCTAAAATACCGCTGATTTCATCCTCAATCTTAAGCAAACCGTCTTCAGAGATTGCTAACAGTTTGCCACGAAGCTTGTGACGGCTCTGTACCGGCATGCGCAATTCAGCCTTAATTACAGAACCAACATACATTCTGGCCTCATCGACAGTAAATAAAATGCGATCAAGACCTGGTGATGAAACTTCTAAAACATATGCAGGACCGATAATATCGGCAGCATCAAGTGCCGGAGAGAGTACAGTTAAGGCTTCACCACATTGATCGGCGCTGACACCGTCTGGAGTCTCAACATAAATCTCCAAAATTCCCTTAGCTCCACCTTGGCGATAACGTACCCCCCAAAGCTGTAAACCTAAGGACTCAATTAGCGGCTTGCAAAGCTCTGTTACTCTGTCTTCAATGGTTCCTGCCATGTTACCTCAATGAATTTTATCCATAAAAAAAGGCCCTATTCTCTGGGGCCTTTTATAAGTTCCACCGGTTGTATAACACGCTCAATAGCGTGGGACTACTTAAAAAAAGTAAGTCTCAAAGCAAGGTAAAAAGCTGATTTTTACCCTTTTAATGCGCCTATTTTATATCAAATTTGGGGCAAAAAATCAAGACTTGGCTATTTTTTATCGTCCGCCACGCTCACCGCCGGCGCGGTCAGCTTGACCTCGTTAATCGAGGTCAGACTTGCCTGCGTGATTTCCATTTTCCAACCTTTATACTCGATGCTCTCACCTTTAGTCGGCACTCTTTGTAGATGATCTAAGATAAAGCCCGCTAAGGTCTGATAATGCTCAGAATTAGGCAGATTTAAACCGGTAATTCTATAGACATCAGCTAACACAGCCTCAGCATCGACGCGGAAAGTGCGTTTATCTAAAGCGACAATCTCCGCACTCTCGCTCTTATCAGGCATGTCACCGGCAAACTCTTCCATGACATCATGTAAAGTCACCAGGCCTTCAAAATTACCAAATTCATCGAAGATAAAGGCAATATGCTTTTTGCTTGAACGAAATTCCTCTAGGACTTTTAAAATATTGACAGTCTCAGGCAGGTACAGTGGTTGCTGAATAATCTTTTCAAGCTCGCTGATATTACAGCGATTCTCAACGACTAGCCCTAAAACCTCAGAGCGATTTAAAAAGCCTAAGGGCTGATCTTTTTGTCCGTGACGATAGGCCACAAGATTAGTCTTAGTATGATTTAAAGCCATCTTGATGACATTCTCAGGCTCACCATCGATCTTCAGCATCTGCAGATCGTTTCTTGCCGTTAAAATTGCCTTTACCGGTAAGGAGGATAATTGCAACACGCGCGAGACCATTTCTTTTTCTTGTGAATTAAAGACATTAGAGCCGGTACGCTCATAGATAGCCTCACGAAAACTCTGAACCTCTTCATTGCGAGAACCTAAAAGACGCAAGACTAAGTTAGCTGCTAATTCACGACTTTGCATATTACCTGCGCGCTTGAGCTTTAGTACATTCTTACGGGAGACTTGATTGAAGACTTCAATTAAGACCGAGAAAGCCATAGCCGAGTAGAGATAGCCCTTAGGTACCTCAAAGTGTAAAGCCTCCATAATCAAGCTAAAGCCTATGAGCAATAAGAAGCCTAAGCATAATATAACTAAGGTCGGATGGCGCGAGACAAAGCGCGAGATCATGCCTGAAGCCCAGGTTAAAAGGCCCATACCTAAGGTCACAGCAATGGCCATGATCATAAGGTGATTGGTCATAGCGACTGCAGTAATGATGGCATCTACGGAAAAGAGCACATCTAAGATCATAATCTGTGTTGCAACCGTAGCTAAGGATTGACCGGCAGCCTTAGTTACCGAGACTTCTTCATTGTCAGTGCCTTCAAGCTTACCGTGAAGCTCTTCGGTGGATTTATAGAGTAAGAAGAGACCACCTGCAAGCATCACTACATCGCGATAAGAAAAATCTAAGCCAAATAAGGAGAATAAAGGCTCCTTCATGGCAATAATATAGGCGGCAAAAAGCATGAGGATCAAGCGGATGACAAGCGATCCACCTAAACCTATATAACGAGCTTTACGGCTTTGTCGCGGCGGTAATTTTGCCGATAGGATGGCGATAAAAAGCAGGTTATCTAAACCTAAAACTACCTGCATGAGAGTAAGCGTGAGTAAACCTACCCAGGCTGTAGGCTCATAAATCCACGCTAAATCGAAAAGAAGACCACCTGAAGATAAACTGGCAGGATCCATTAGTTATGCTCCTCACCTAAGAGCATAGACTGTAGATTGAAAAAAGATGCTCGTGTGTTCACTTTAGATCAATAGTAAAAAATAAGGTTGTGCGATTATACGCCCTAATTGTTAAATCTATATTGATTTTTAAAACATTGCAATAAGAGTAAAGCTCTGCACTCTCATAAGCGTGAGCTTAGCCACCATTAGCCAAAAAATTAGCTCTAAATGCATAAAATCTGCATACAGAAAACTCCGTATGCAGATTTTTTTTAAGAAAATTTAAGCTTTAGTAGCCTTTATTATTGAAATGACGCGGACCACTGCGATGCGGACGCTTGCCTTTATTAAAGCCTGAGCTCTTTGAAAAAGGACGCTTAGCCTTATCAAAGCCTGAATTGAAATCGCCAAAATTACCCTCAGAGCTAGTCTGTGGACGCTTAGCCTTATTAAAGCCGCCATGCGGACGCTTTGAATCATTCTTATCTAAAAAGGCCGGACCGCGCTCCCAACGGGTAGTAGGCTTTCTCCCCTCAAAAGGCTTAGCACTGCGCTCTTTACCCTCAAAATTTCTGTCATTAGCACTTCTCTTTGAGAAGGAGTCGCCAGTGCGCTTAGTACGCTCAAAACGATTGCCACGCTCTTGATTATCGCCTCTACCCTTATTAAAAGGTTTATCGCCATAAGGACGATTGCGATTAGCAGAAGGCTTACGCTCAAAAGCTCTATTGTCATCAAAGCTCTCGCGATTGTCTCTATCTTCTAATACGGCTTTACGGGAATTTTCATATTTGGCATTACCTAAGCTTCCCGGAACGCGCGGACGATTAGCACTAGCCTCAAGAGGACGGCGACTTTGAGCTTTAGCACGAGAGATACGAGCTTTATAGGAACTCTCAGTGACATTGACTAAAGGAGTAGTCGGCATATCTTCAATAGTCATTGCCGGCATATCAGCTAAGCTTCTTAAGCGATTCATCTCTCTTAAAGTAAGCTCACGATACTGACCGGCCTTTAAAGCAGGATCTAATTCGATACCACCATAGCTAATACGGATAAGACGGCTGACCTTAACGCCTACAGCCTCCCATAAGCGTCTAACCTCACGCTTACGGCCTTCCTTTAAGGAAACGTGATACCAAGCATTACGGGCCTCGCCACCGACAAAGGTGATCTTATCAAAGTGGGCCGGACCATCTTCTAAGGTGACGCCGTTTCTTAATTGCTCGAGCATCTCCTCGGTAACCTCACCGTAGATACGAGAAGCATAGATACGCTCAATACCATGACGCGGATGCATCAAGGCATTAGCTAAATCGCCATCAGTGGTAAAGAGTAATAAACCTGAAGTATTGATATCTAAACGACCGACATAGATCCAACGGCCGCTATCGGGCTTAGGTAAATGATCAAATACAGTAGGACGATCCTCAGGATCGTTGAGAGTGGTAAGTTCGCCTTCGGGCTTGTGGTACATCAGCACGCGACACTGCGGCTTTTGCGTTGACGGAGAAAGCACAACTCTACCGTCAATGGCAACTTGCACCTTATCGGCCTCAACTCTATCGCCGATCTTAGCTATCACACCATTGCAGCTGACACGACCGTCAGCAATCATTTTTTCAATTCCACGTCTTGAGGCTATACCCAAGCGGGATAATACCTTCTGCAGCTTCTCGCTCATAAGTTTCCTTTAAGATTAATTAGATATGCTTATTTTACACGGGGAAACATCTATTGTCTAAAATCATTTAGCGCTATAAGTGCGAATTTAGGATTAGTTATTTTTCAAAGAATGGCTTAAAATAGACTGATGTGTGCAGGATTTTTTGTTTTATGAGCGCAACCTTAGACCCAAGTTTAGAAAATTTCACCTTCTCCCTCTTTGGGATCACCTTTACTTTGCGTGTACCTCACGACAAGGTCAAAGGCTTAAGGGAAAGTGTCGCCGCTATTCAAGCTAAAACCTCACAGATGATGCGTGAGAATCCCAACCTCAACCCGCAGCAAGCGGCGATACTAATTGCGCTTGAAAACGAAAGTCGTCTTCGCGATTATTTAGAAAACAGCACTCCCTTTGAGAGACTAGCAGAAGAACAAATCAATACTATCAAGGCTACCTTAGAACGCAATCTATATGGAAAATAAGCATTCAGAAAATAAGAAAAAACGTATTGCCTTACGTCAAAGCATCCTTACCATCCGCCGCCACCTGAGCGCCCTTGATATTGAAGATGCAGGCTATAAGATCGCCAACACTTTAGTGAAGCACCCTAAGCTTCAGCATGAGTGTATTATTGGCTCCTATGTCAGCACCTCAGGGGAGCTTTCAAGCCGCCATATCAATAAAGGCCTTTTAAAGAGAGGCCATACGCTCGCTCTGCCGCGTATTGATATTGAGCATAAGGGACTGATGGACTTCTATCGCTTTGATATGGATGACGAATTAGTTGAAAATCGCTTCCATATTTTAGAGCCTGAGGATAATGAGGAAAAATACTTAAACTTTGATAGTCTTGAAGTGCTCATTGTGCCGCTTGTAGCTTTTGACAATCACGGCAATCGCTTAGGCATGGGCGGTGGTTATTATGATAGAGCCCTAAAAAAACTCAGCGCTGAGTGCCTAACTATCGGTGTTGCTTATGATTTTCAATGCATCGAGCAAGTCCCGGTTGAGCATTGGGATATGCCCTTAGATGAGATCATAACGCCCACACGCCATCTTATCTTCAACGCCTAAAACATTTAAGGAATATCTACTGTAGATATTCCTTTTTTGTGCCTAAAATTCCCGCTTTAAACCTTAGTTTTAAAACATCATAAATAGGCTTTTTTGGGGCTAAATTAGCTTAAGCTTAATTTAAAGAGAGGCTCAAAGCTTTAAAGCTTTGAGTGAGGAGTAGAGGCTTAATGTGGATAGGTAGAAAGAAATAGTGCACCCTAAGGTGCACCATCATGATCTTTATTTTGCTTTATTACTTGCTCTCAGGAGCATCAGTGCTCTGAGTATTAACAGCCGGAACATCGCTGTTAACTACCGGTACATCGCTGTCAACCGGGGTTGCAGGAGTAACAGTCTCAGTCTGAGCGACGCCAGCGTCGATATTGCTAAAGTTGCTCTCAGTCTTGTGAGCTTCTTTCTGCATCCAGCCGATAAAGAGGCAGATACCAAAGAAGGCAACAATTAAAATCCAAGTAGATCTAGTTAAGAAGTTACCAGAACCTGCAGAACCGAAAACGGTGTTAGAAGCACCGGCACCAAAGGAGGCACCCATGCCTGCACCCTTACCCTGCTGCACTAAGATTAAGGCGACTACAGCAATGCAAACTAATAAGAAAATAACAATTGTAGCTTCGTACATAATAAAACCCTAAATACGCACACTCGTACCCATCTGAGCGTGCATAATACCTTTTCACCACGCTTTTTTCAAGCGCTTTAGCCTTCTGACTGATGGATGATCACATCGGCAATGCGCTGTGCCTTCATATGGACATCATTGCGATCTGGACCTTCAACCATGACGCGGACTACAGGCTCGGTGCCCGACTTACGTAAGAGCACACGCCCTCTCTCGCCTAAAGCCTTCTTAACTTCAGCAACTTCATTTTGTACCTTAGAGTCATTGATATCAAAGCCCGCGGTGAGACGAACATTGATAAGCTCCTGCGGGAACATGAAGAGATCTGAGGATAATTCCTCGAGAGTCTTTTGCTGATGTAAGCAGGCCTTTAAGACCTGTAAAGCTGAGACAATACCGTCACCGGTAGTGGCATAATCTAAGCAGATGATATGACCTGAGTTTTCACCACCTAAACGCCAGCCCTTATCTAATAAGCCTTCCATAACATAGCGATCACCGACACTAGTACGGATAAAATCGATATTCTTACGCTTAAGCGCAAACTCAAAGCCTAAATTCGACATTAAAGTACCGACAACACCACCTACAAGCTTATGGCGCAACTGGCGATCACAGGCGATGATATACATGAGATTATCACCGTCATGCATCTGACCGTGGCTATCGACCATGAGGACACGATCACCATCACCGTCAAAGGCGATACCGAGATCGGCCTTAGTGGCTAAGACCATATTGACTAGAGATTGCGGGTGCGTAGAGCCTACGCCATCATTGATATTGATACCATTAGGTCTATCGCCAATCACAATGACATTAGCGCCAAGCTCGCGGAACACGAGCGGAGCTACATGATAGGTGGCGCCATTAGCGCAATCAAGCACAATGGTAAGACCTTCTAAGCTTAAGTGTGAGGCAAAGGTACTCTTACAGAACTCAACATAACGGCCAGGAGCATCATCTTGACGATATGCTCGACCAAAAGCTGAAGGGGAAGCCATCTTCAGCTCATCTGATTCTAAAGCCTGCTCGATGGCAAGCTCGACGTCATCAGGAAGCTTAGTACCTTCTTTTGAGAAGAACTTAATGCCATTATCATAATAAGGATTATGCGAGGCACTGATGACCACGCCTAAATCAGCACGGAAGGCACGAGTGAGATAGGACACCGCCGGGGTCGGCATCGGGCCTAACATTACCGGGCTAATACCAGAGGCGGAGAAACCAGCTTCTAAGGCTGCCTCTAACATATAGCCTGAAAGACGGGTATCCTTACCGATAATGACTCTACCACCATTTTCCTTAGCTAAAACCTTGCCAGCGGCCATGCCTAAACGGATGGCAAATTCAGGAGTAATGGGGTATTGACCTACACGGCCACGGACACCGTCAGTACCAAAATATTTGCGTTGCATCTTTTTAATCTTCCTTACGACGTTTCAGGCGGTCGCGAACATTGCGGAAACGTCTGATAATTGCCTTTGAGAATTTAAAAGGCTTAGTAGTTGCTAATAATAACTGCCAAGTACCTAAAGCTAAAGCCATATCGGCCACGCTTTCAGTGCGCAAAATCTGCACTGTACCCTTATCGGCACAGAAGAGCGCGAGAGTCTGCGCAATATTAGGATTGTCCTTGAGGAAGTCATCGTGAGATGACAGAGGACGCGGCATAGTAAAGCTAATGGGCACACCAAAGGTCTTTAGAGTATCTAAACGACCGATGAGCTTAAGCTGAGCTTTAACCGGAGCGCCCTTTCCTAAAAGCGGGTCGATCATCAGGAGTTTTCTTGACATGCCGGCATTGAGACAGGCATCGATACGCTCAAATAAAAATTCAGAGACAGTGGCAATAGCATCATCACGCTCGCCGGAGCAGTCGATATTCTCATCAAACTGCAAGCATACCGGTACTTTAAGCTCTAAAGCCTTCTCCATCGCTCCCTCATGACGCAAAGCGTCAGAGGAGATAATGATGGAAGCACCAGCATCGACTACCGCCTGCATAGTCTCAGGATAGACTGTGCGGGCAGCAATCACCAAACGAGTCTTTTGAGCTAAAGCGGCAACGGCTTTAACAAGAAGCTCACGCTCAGCTAACTCCTCTACAACCTCACCCTTAACTACAAGCTCTACAAATTCAGCACCTGAGGCATACATTGATTGAGCTTTTTTAATGAGCTCCTCAAGATCTAAAGTCTCCTCAAGGTTTAGAGCAAGAATGCCCATGACCTTGGTGATGCTGAGATCATAGTTGCGATCTCTGATTTTTAGTTTCATCAAAAAACTCCTTTGCTTTGCTCTAGCTAATTGGACTGACCCTTAGTGTCATCTGCAGTCTGAGGCGCATCGGGATTAGGCTTAGCCTTCTCGGGATTTGCCTTAGCCTCAGCAGTCTCGCTTTGAGACTTAGCATTAGGGCCTTGACCATTAGTGTCGTTATTATTCTTAGCCGGATCATAATCGAAAGTCGGAGCTCTGACCGGGACGCGATTCATAAGATCGTCAATCTGCAAAGCATCGATAGTTTCGTATTTGAGCAAGGCATCCTTCATATTCTCAAGGATATCCTTATTCTCACTGAGGATCTTTTCGGCCTTGGCATAGCACTCATTGATGATGGTAGTAACTTCTTCATCAATAATCATGGCTGTTTTATCTGACATCGCCTGCATGGAAGAACCTTGGCTGCCTAAGTACATGGAAGCTTCATTGTCCTTCTCATAGAGCATCGGAGCTAAACGCTTGCTAAAGCCCCAACGCGTTACCATCTTGCGGGCAATCTCAGTGGCTCTCTCAATATCATTAGAAGCGCCAGTAGTTACAGCATCCTCACCGAACATGAGATTTTCGGCAATACGGCCAGCAAAGAGAGTAGAGATATTTGATAATAAATACTGCTTACTCTGAGAGTAGCGATCTTGCTCAGGTAAATACATAGTTACACCTAAAGCACGGCCACGCGGAATGATGGAGACCTTATAGACCGGATCGTGCTCAGGCATGAGACGACCGACAATGGTATGACCGGCCTCATGATACGCAGTATTGATGCGCTCATGCTCAGTCATAGCCATACTACGTCTCTCAGCACCCATAAGAAGCTTATCCTTAGCCTCTTCAAATTCATGCATACTGACTACACGTAAATTCTTACGGGCGGCGGCTAAAGCGGCCTCATTTACAAGGTTTGCAAGCTCAGCACCAGAAAAGCCTGGCGTACCACGGGCTAAGACCGCAGGCTCTACATCCTTAGCTAAAGGTACCTTGCGCATATGGACCTTTAAAATCTGCTCACGACCGCGAACATCCGGAAGTCCTACCACTACCTGACGGTCAAAACGACCAGGACGCAACAGCGCCTGATCTAAGACATCAGGACGGTTAGTCGCGGCAATGACGATCACGGCCTCAAAGCCCTCAAAACCGTCCATCTCCACTAATAACTGATTGAGAGTCTGCTCACGCTCATCATGACCGCCACCAAGCCCTACACCACGCTTACGACCGACAGCGTCGATCTCATCGATGAAGATGATGCACGGCGCATTTTTCTTAGCGGTAGCGAACATATCACGGACACGGGAGGCACCGACACCGACGAACATCTCTACGAAGTCAGAACCTGAAATGGAGAAGAACGGTACCTTAGCTTCACCGGCAATGGCACGGGCTAAAAGGGTCTTACCGGTACCCGGAGGACCTACCATTAAAACACCACGCGGAATGCGACCGCCGAGCTTTGAATACTTAGACGGATCTTTAAGGAAGTCTACAAGCTCAACTACATCCTCTTTTGCCTCATCGCAACCGGCAACATCGGCAAAGGTAGTCTTGATTTGATTTTCGCTTAGAAGCTTAGCCTTACTCTTACCAAATGACAGAGGATTGCCCTTAGAGCCACCCTGCATTTGACGCATAAAGAAGATCCACACAGCAATTAACAGAATCATCGGGAACCAAGAGACAAAGATTGTCATCAAGGTGCTCCGCTCCTCAGGCTTAGTACCGGAGGCTCTGATATTGTGTGAAATTAAGCTGTCTAAAAGTTGCGGATCAGCTAAAGGCATGACGGTGACGAATTTCTCGCCATTGCGCTTTAAACCATTGATCACATAACCATCAAAGACAACTTCTTGGATCTGGTCAGACTGCACCTCACGTACAAAGGTGGTGTAATCCTCCGTACGTCCAGTGCTGTCACTGGAACTAAAGGACTCAAAGAGGGTCATCAAAATGACCGCTACCACGAGCCACAGGATCAGATTTTTAGTCATACTTCCCCTTGTTGATTATCCGGATCTTGATCCGGTGTTTCTGCAAATTCTGTTGCCGGACTTACGCCATTGAGCGGATGTCCCTTAAATCCGGTAGCCACCATATAGACCTCACGGGAGCGATCGCGGGAGGCATCAGGCTTACGCACACGTACTTCTTTAAAGTCCTGACGTAATTCTTTGAGGTATTCCTGAGAACCTACGCCTTGGAAAACCTTAACGACAAAAGTGCCACCAATACGTAAGACGCGTCGAGCCATATCTAAGGCTAGCTCAGATAAGAGCATCGCCCGGGGCTGATCGATGGCGACATTGCCGGACATATTAGGAGCCATATCTGAAAGCACGACATGAGCACCAACACCAATCATAGAATAGAGCTTACAGAATACTTCATCCTCACGGAAATCACCCTGCAAGAACTCTACACCGCGAATGGAGCGCATCGGCAAAATATCACAGGCGATGACATGACCGTCCTCACCTATGCATTTAATGGCAAATTCTGACCAACCGCCCGGAGCGGCACCTAAATCGACCACAATATTACCAGGACGAATAAGACGGTCGCGCTTTTGTAACTCTTCGAGTTTAAAGGCAGCACGCGAGCGCAAGCCGAGCTTATGTGCCTGTTTTACATATTGATCTGAAAAATGTTCTTGAAGCCAACGAGTCTGGCTGGCTGTTCTTTTTTTAGCTGGCAAAAGCTTGATCCCATTTATAAAGATTTAAAAAAATTCTGAGATATTATACAATTTACAGACATCAAATAATAAGTGCATTTCGCTATTTAGCGTAATCAACTTACAATAAATTATCAATCGTAGGTCAAGTATGTCTTTAAATTCAAAACAACGTCAGTTTCTTAAGGCTCAGGCTCATACCTTAAAGCCGGTAGTCATGTTAGGCTCTGAAGGTTTAACTGAGGCTGTATTAAAGGAGCTTGATAGCTCTATTGAATATCATGAGTTAGTTAAGGTTAAACTTAACTCAGGTGACGATCGTAAAGAGCAGGCTGAGGCTTGTGCTCAGGCCGTTAAGGCAGAGGTCGTATCAGTGGTAGGTCGTGTAGCTGTTTTATTCAGACAGCGTCCGGACGACAGCCGCTTCATCCTCCCTCGCTAAAGCTTTAAAAGACTAGGCCCTTCTATGAGGGCTAGGTCTTTAGGCCTTAGACAAAAATCCCCCACTTTTTTAAGTGAGGGATAATGTTTTAGATATATTCGACCTTGTCGATTTCGTAGGTAACAGTACCGCGCGGAATACGGATCTCGATCTCATCACCTTCGTACTTACCTAATAAACCCTTAGCGATCGGGGTCATATAGGAGATAAGGTTAGCATCGATATCAGCCTCATCCTCACCTACAATCTTATAGGTAATTTCCTTATCGGTATCAACATCAACTAAGGTCACAGTAGCACCGAAGATAACCTTAGGAGTGCCGGCAGTCTTAAGCTTAGTCACATCGATAACATTAGCTGAAGCTAAACGGCCTTCGATATCCTTAATGCGAGCCTCGCACATGCCCTGCTCTTCCTTAGCGGCATCATATTCAGCGTTTTCGCTTAAATCACCGTGGCTACGAGCCTCAGCAATAGCGGCGACAATACGCGGACGCTCAACAGTCTTTAATCTTTGTAATTCTTTACGCAGCAATTCCTCGCCGCGCGGAGTCATAGGAGTCTGATCCATAATTGTTTGCTCTTAATATCCACTAAGGGTAGTTAAAATTTTCTTACTATAAATAAAGAAAAACGCCTAACTCTAAGATTAGGCGCTTTATAGCTTTACTTTACACGCTAAAGCCTAAAGTTTCAAGATGCGCTTTAGCCCTTAAGATCGGTAAAGAACTGCTTGATGCTGCCTAAGAAATCGTCAGCCTTAGGCTTATGCTTAGAGCCACTTTGATCCTCATTTAAAGAGGCCTCAAAGGCTAATAAGAGTTCTTTTTGCTTTGAAGTCAAATTAACCGGAGTCTCGATAATCAACTTCACATAGAGATTGCCCTTATCGGAAGAATGTACAGAACGTACACCCTGTCCCTTAAGGCGCATCATAGTGCCGCTTTGAGTCTCAGGCTTAACGCTTATCTTAACCTTGCCATCTAAAGTCGGAACTTCAATCTCTCCACCTAAAGCGGCGGTAGCGAAGCTAATGGGTACCTCACAGAGCAGATCATCGCCATCACGGGTGAAAATCTTATGCTCTTTAACCTCGATGAGTACATAGAGATCGCCTGCCGGAGCACCATTGAGACCAGCCTCACCTTCACCATGCAATCTAATGCTATCGCCATTATCTACACCAGAGGGAATGTCGACGGTAATGGTGCGGGTATCTTGTACACGGCCTTGACCACTGCAATCTGGGCACGGATTAGTAATGACACGGCCTGTACCACCACAGTGCGGGCAGGGTTGCTGAAACTGCATGAAGCCCTGACGCACAAAGACGCTACCTTGACCATGGCAATGCGGGCAAGTCTCGGCATGACCGCCGTTGCGAGTACCGCTACCACCGCAGGTCTTGCACTTAACTAAGGTCTTAAGCTTAATCTGCTTCTTAACACCCTTTACCGCTTCCTCTAAGGTCAGGCTAATGCGTACGCGCATATCCCGACCTGGAACCACACGCGGACCTTGCTGACGGCCACGGCCGCCACCGAAGATATCGCCGAAAATATCGCCGAAGATATCACCAAAATCGCCTTGACCGCCGAAGGGATTAGCTCCACCGGCTTGTCCTCCGTTCATACCCTCAAAACCGAACTGATCATAAGCGGCACGCTTTTGAGGATCGGACAGAACCTGATAGGCTTCGTTGATTTCTTGGAATTTCTTCTCCGCATCCGGCTCGTGGTTGCGGTCCGGATGATATTTAATCGCCAGACGCTTGAAGGCTCTTTTGATGGTAGCGTCGTCAGCATCCTTGCTTACGCCGAGCACTTCATAATAATCACGTTTTGCTGCCATAAATTCCTCGTCTTTGACAACACAAAAGGCAGGTGAGGATACAAACCCCCACCTACCTATTTATTATTTAGCTATATCAAGTTTTAGAATCGAAGTTTACTTCTTGTCGTCGTGAACTTCTTCAAACTCGGCATCAACTACATTGTCATCCTTCTTCTGAGAGGAGGACTGCTGATTGCTCTGCTGCTGAGTGTTCTGCTGAGCCTGGGCCTGAGCCTGTGCAGTCTGCATGAGGCTCTGAGCGGACTCTAAAACAGCCTTCTCGCAAGCTTCGATCTTATCCTTGTCATCACCACGGATTGCCATCTCTAAATCATTTAAAGACTTATTGATGGTGGTCTTAGCATCGGCCGGAACCTTATCGCCTAAATCGTTGAGCTGCTTGCGAATAGCGTGAGCAGTAGCATCAGCACGGTTACGAGCTGCGGCTAATTCCTCAAACTTCTTATCCTCAGCCTGATGAGCCTCAGCCTCACGGACCATGCGCTGAATATCCTCATCAGATAAGCCAGAAGAAGACTGAATGGTGATCTTCTGCTCTTTACCGGTGTTCTTATCCTTAGCAGAAACGTGGATTAAACCGTCAGCGTCAATATCGAAGGTAACCTCAATCTGCGGAATGCCACGCGGAGCTGGGGAAATACCCTCTAAGTTGAACTGACCTAAGGACTTGTTGTCAGAAGCACGCTTACGCTCACCCTGCAGTACGTGAATGGTAACTGCCGGCTGATTGTCCTCAGCGGTGGAGAATACCTGAGACTTCTTAGTCGGGATAGTGGTGTTCTTCTCGATAAGGGTAGTCATTACGCCACCTAAGGTCTCAATACCTAAGGATAACGGAGTAACGTCGAGTAATAAAACGTCCTTCTTCTCACCGGTTAAAACACCGCCCTGAATGGCAGCACCCATAGCTACAGCCTCATCCGGGTTAACATCCTTACGCGGCTCCTTACCGAAGAAGTCAGCGACGAGCTTCTGTACCATCGGCATACGAGACTGACCACCAACTAAGATGACATCGTCAACATCAGAGGCAGAGAGACCGGCATCCTTTAAAGCGGTTCTGACCGGATCTAAGGTCTTTTGCACTAAGTCTTCAACTAAGGACTCGAGCTTAGCACGAGTGATCTTGATGTTTAAGTGCTTAGGACCGGTAGCGTCAGCGGTGATGTAAGGTAAGTTGACATCAGTCTGCTGAGAAGAAGATAACTCGCACTTAGCCTTTTCAGCTGCTTCCTTTAAACGCTGCAGAGCTAACTGATCCTGACGGAGATCAACACCTGAGGTGGACTTGAACTCATCGATGAGGTAATTCATGATGCGGTTATCAAAGTCCTCACCACCTAAGTGGGTATCACCGTTAGTGGATAAAACCTCAAAGGTCTTCTCGCCATCAACTTCATCGATATCGATGATGGAGATATCGAAAGTACCACCACCTAAGTCGTAAACAGCAATCTTCTGCTCGCCCTTAGCTTTATCCTCACCATAAGCGATGGAAGCTGCGGTAGGCTCATTGATGATACGCTTTACATCTAAACCAGCGATACGGCCAGCATCCTTAGTAGCCTGACGCTGAGAATCGTTGAAGTAAGCCGGGCAGGTAATAACAGCCTCGGTAACCTCTTCACCTAAGATGTCCTCAGCAGTCTTCTTCATCTTCTTTAAGACTTCAGCGGAAATCTGCGGCGGGGCTAAACGCTTGTCGCGGGCCTCAACCCAAGCATCACCGTTGTCAGCACGGACAATCTTAAACGGCATGATAGAAAGATCACGCTGAACCTCGGCATCCTCATAACGACGGCCGATTAAACGCTTAATAGCAAATAAGGTGTTCTTAGGGTTAGTAACAGCCTGACGCTTAGCAGCATCACCGACTAAGATCTCGCCGTCTTCAGCATAAGCGACGATAGACGGAGTAGTACGACGACCCTCAGAGTTCTCTAAAACACGAACCTTGTCACCATCTAAAACAGCAACACATGAATTGGTAGTACCAAGATCGATACCAATAATCTTACCCATTTTGTTTTTTCCTCTAAATTTTGCTGGCCTCAGGCTTTCAGGCCCTGAGCCTTAATTCTGTTTCTGACTAACCACATATGGTCAGCTTTTTAAATTTCAAGACTAAAACTCAACTTTTGTCTTTTTGCTTTCTAAAGCCTCTTCCTTAGCTTCAGCTTTGACTTCTTCTGGCTTAGGGCCAGGACCTGCAGAAACCATGACCATAGCCGGACGCACGACACGACCGTTGAGTAAATAACCCTTTTGCATTACCTCTAAAACACCGTTCTTTACGACCTTGTCAGACGGCACCATAGTGATAGCATTATGGAAGTTTGGATCAAAAATCTGTCCCTGAGGATCGATAACCTCAACACCAAAAGGTTTCATTTCCTTTAAGAATAAGGTTAAAGTATTCTCTACGCCCTCGAGCATAGCCTTGCAGGCCTCATCATCAGAATTAGCATGAGTGATAGCAAGCTCTAAAGCATCAACTACCGGCAGTAAGGCCTTAGCGAATTTCTCAATGCCAAACTTTCTCTCACGCTCCACATCAGCCTCAGCACGCTTACGCTGATTATCAGCATCAGCAATAGCTCTAACCATCTTTTCAAGATTAGCCTTTGCGGAAGCCTCAACCTGCTCTAAATGAGCCTTTAAAGCTGCATTTTCAGCTTGAAGCTCAGAGAGCGCGTCGACCTCAGTTTTAGCCTCAGAGGTAGTCTCTTGCTGAGCTTTTTCCTCAGTCTCAACCTCGGGGTTTTCCACCTTCTCTGCAGTGGCGATATTTTCTTGCTTTACTTCATCTGAAGTCTGTTTGATTTCGTTTTCCTGAGTCTGCATTTCCATAACTCTTAAAAAAATGTGAATCGGTGCATTATCAATGCGTAAATCTAAAATGGGGCTAAAAAAGTTCTTTTCAAGAGTAAAAGCGGATTTTTACCCGCCAAAATTAAGAATACCTTGTTTTTAAAAGACTTTTTTAAAAAATTAATTTGTAATACGGCGCAAAATTCCTCACAACTAGGCTAAAAGCCCTCTTTTTTGTGTGCTACAATGCCTTAAAGTTTAAACAAGGATCCATCATGTTAAAAAATAAGCTTTTAAACCTCATCGCTAGCACCGCTTGTGTAGCTACCTTAGTTCTCACACAAGGCTGTGCTTATCGTTCCGATCTAGCACAAGGTAATTTCGTCGAGCAGGAGGCTGTGGATAAATTAAGCTATGGCATGAGCGGCGAACAGGTACGCTATATTCTCGGTACCCCCATGCTAGTCGATCCTTTCGATAATTCCCGTTGGTATTATGTGCATTTCTTGCGTCAAGGCTGGCAAGATCCGGAGATTCAAAACCTCGTTTTATTATTTAACGGCAATTCTCTTATCGATGTTACCGGCGACTTTAAAAAGCCTTTAGGCTTTGGTGGCGGCGTGCTTAATGTCACTAACGGTACTAATACTGATTTTGATAATTTACCTAAAAACGAAGAACCTGAAATCGTTTCTGCCCCTTAAAGATGGTGAAGATCTTACTACCGCTAATCTGTGCCCTGACAGTAATACTGTCAGGCTGTACTTATGATGACGAGACTATCGAAAAAGCGGTAGTGCCGCAGACACCGCCTGGCGCTGAGGAAAGTATCGCGGGTAATTTTGAAAAGCTTGCCCGCCGTTGCATTATGCAAGGTCAGACTGAAGATGCTTTGACTTTAAACGATCTTTATTTGCAAAGTCTTAAAGAAGACTATAAGCCCTATCTATTATTTCAAGAAGTAAAATACAGTAAACTGCACGATCAATGCATGCAAAAGGTCGCACATAATGGTCATAGAGAGTTTATAGATAAAATCATGACCCGCCCGCGCCGCATTGCTATTGTCAGCCGCGATTTCTATGCTAAAAATGATCTCAAAAACGGCGCTTATTGGTTTACTAAACTTGTCAATATTCAAGGTATGGTCCGTGGTTATTACACTGCTGGCAATATCTTTATTCAGAAAAAAGAAACTCTCCCCTATGGAGCCCGCTTATTATCTGAGGCCGCCTTCTTAGGCAATAAAGAAGCTATGCAGGTATTAATGCAGGTCAATAGCCCTAATAACATGAGTCGTCAGTACTCACATCAAAACTCAGCAAAATCCCCGCGATAGTGCACAAATTGCGTGCAAATTTTGCGTATCTTTAACATTAATTTAATCTTTGGGCAGTATAATTTCAAAATTGCACCTAACAATATTTTCAAGAAAAACCTAAAGGCAAAATTTAATGGCTTCAAGCAATTTCGTTCCTAAGGAACTTTCATGGCTTTCTTTTAATGGCAGAGTTTTACAAGAGGCCGCCGATCCGTCCGTACCTTTAATTGAGCGTGTACGCTTTTTAGGTATCTACTCTAATAATCAAGACGAATTCTTTAAAGTCCGTGTCGCTGAACTAAAGCGTCAGGTCATCATTAATAATGTTAATGGCAAGAATGAAGATGCTGTCAATCTTCTGCGTCAAGTTCAAAAAGAAGCTGCTAAGTATCAGATGACTTTAAATCAGCTCTTTATCTCCTTAAAGCAGGAGCTTGCTGATCACAAGATCTTCTTACGCGGTATTGAGGAAATCACTGAAGCGCAGAAAACTTGGGTTTTAAGATACTTCAAGCGCCACGTACTTAAGCATATCAATCCCGTCATCATCGATGAGGATACCGATCTAGTCGCTTTCTTAAAAGATCAGTACACCTATCTCTTTGTGAAGATGACCGGTAAGTTACAAAACAATTATTCTCTCATCGAGATCCCCTCAGATCAGATCCCGCGTTTTGTACGCATGCCGTCTGAGGACGATGCGGTCACCTTAATGTGGCTTGATGATGTGATCCGTTTAGGCTTAGACATCATCTTCAAGGGCTTATTTGAATACGACTCCATTGAGACTTATTCCATTAAGATGAATCGTGATGCCGAGTACGATCTTGCCGAAAATGTCGATAAGAGTGTGCTTGAAAACATGTCTGAGTCCTTAAAGCAGCGTCTTAACGCCATGCCGGTACGCTTCTCCTATGATGCGCAGATGCCAAAGAGCATTGTCGAGTTCATGGCCAAAGAGTTACGCATGAGCTCTATCGACTCCCTGATGCCGGGTAATCGCTATCACAACTTCAAGGATTTCTTATCCTTCCCGAGCATTGGCGATGACAGCATGGAAAATCCGTCCTTATCTGAAGTCTTCAGCTCACAATTTGAAAATGCTCAGACTCCTTTTGAGGCTATTGCTAAGCGTGACGTCTTCTTGTACTACCCGTACTATAGCTTCGATTATTTCACCGAATTTTTACGTCAGGCCTCCTACGATCCGTCTGTAACTTCCATCAAGATTAATATCTATCGTGTCGCCTCTCACAGCCGCGTCATCAATTCCCTGATCGATGCTGCTAATAATGGTAAGAGCGTCACTGTAGTGGTAGAACTCAAAGCGCGCTTTGATGAGGCTAATAATATTAAGTGGGCCTCACGTTTAACTGAAAACGGTGTGAAGGTACTCTTTGGTTTACCGACCTTAAAGATCCATTCTAAACTGTGCTTAATTACCCGTAAGGAAAACGGCAAAACTGTCCGTTATGCCCACATCGGTACTGGTAACTTCAATGAAAAGACCGCTAAGATCTACACCGACTTTGCGCTCTTTACGGTAAACCCGGATATTACCTCTGAAGTTGAGAGCGTCTTTGAGTTCATCGAGTACCCGTATACTCGTCCTAAGTTTAAGCGTTTATTAGTCTCCCCGCTCAACGCACGCCCGCGTATCTATGAGATGATCGAGCGTGAGATTGCTAACGCTAAAGCCGGTAAATTTGCCTCTATCCATCTTAAGGTCAATAACCTTGTCGATTCAGGCTTAGTCAATAAATTATATGAGGCCTCTCGGGCAGGCGTTAAGATCCGTGCCGTCATCCGCGGTATGTGTACCTTAAAGCCGGGTATTGAGGGCTTATCTGAGAATATCTACATCACCTCTATTGTCGACAGATTCTTAGAGCACCCGCGTGTTATGGTCTTCCACAATGACGGTAATGAAGAACTCTTCATCTCTTCTGCTGACTGGATGACCCGTAACCTCGATTATCGTATTGAGGTCGGAGCTCAGATCTTAGATCCAAAGGTGGCCGAACGCATCAAGAAGATCTTAGAGATTCAGGAAAGTGATAATCGTAAATCACGTATCATCGACGCTGAACAAAAGAACGTCTATGTTAAATATGAACCCGGTTCTCCTAAGATCCGTGCTCAAATCGACATTCACGATTACTTAGAAGAGTACGAAAAAAATATTTAAAATCTGATATTTCATTAAGCCCGGCCGCAACGCCGGGCTTTTTTTCGCCTAAAACCCTTAAAATTGAGCAGATCTCTTAAGCCTTTTTTTAGATGAAAATTTGTATCACTTTTTAAGTCTACCATACCAGATTATATATTTTCCTTTATATTTCATATAGTTATTTTTAAATCAAACGTTATGGCAAAAATATTTAAGAGATCTGACGTATTTAGTGACTTAGTTCACAACATAGATTATAAAAATGTCTAAAATATACAGACATGAGGTGAACAACCTCGCCAGATTTAATTTTGTTAATCTTGTTAATACAAAAGGGTGCTTATTATGGCCGATGCCAAAATTATTGTAACTGACTGCGATCATGCCAATATGAACGAAGAGCAAGCTGTTTTCGAGAAAAACGGTATTGCTTGGGAACTCTGCCAGAGCCACGATGAGGATGAGCTCATCAAGAACTTACAGGGCGTTGTTTCCTGCTGCAACCAGTATGCAAGATTCACTGAGAAAGTCTTCGCCGCTTGCCCGGATTTAAAGGGCATCGTCCGTTATGGCGTTGGTGTTGACAATATCGATTTAGAAGCTGCTAGCCGTCACGGCGTTCAGGTCTGCAACGTTCCTGATTATGGTACCTTCGAGGTTGCTGATCACGCTTTAGCTTTAATGATGGGTTTAACCCGCGGTATCGTTAAGGCTGCTAACCAAGTTAAGAATGGCGGTTGGGATTATGCTGAGATGGCTCCGTTAATGCGCTTATCCTGCATGACCGTTGGTGTTGTTGGTTTAGGCCGTATCGGTATCGCCTTTGCCCAGCGCGTTCACGCCTTAGGTTGCAAGGTCATCGGCTTTGACGTTTACACCAAGCACGTTGAAGAGAACCCTGAGTTAAGCTTCATCAAGACCATGTCTTTAGATGAGGTCTTAAAGAACGCTGATTTAGTGTCCTTACACTGCGGTCTCAACAAAGACAACTTCGAGATGATGAATGCTAAGACCTTCTCTGAGATGAAGAAGGGTGCCTTATTAGTTAACGTAGCTCGTGGTGGCTTAGTTAACGAGGCTGACTTAGCTGAGGCCTTAAAGAGCGGCCAGTTAGGAGGTGCCGGTATCGACGTTACCCAGAAGGAGCCTTTACCTTTAGACAATCCTTTACACCAGGCTGACGTTCCTAACTTAATTTTAACCCCGCACATGGCATGGTACTCTGTTCAGGCTGCTTCTGACTTAAAGACCAAGTGTGCCGAGGAAGCTGTTCGCATCGCTTTAGGCCAGCCGGCTCGTTGCCCTGTTAACAAGCTCTAATCAGTTTTGTCAATTTAGTTAAGTTCAGATTATCTAAATTTGTTTTTTCTGCTGTTTTACCGCCAAACCGCAAGGATTGGCGGTTTTTTCGTCCCTATACCTTGTCCCCCATCCGCATCTCCCCGGTAAGCCTTGTTTTTACTAAGCTTAACCCTCGCCTCTTATTTACGCACTTCCCCCTTTTAAGCTTTTATGCCTAGGGCAAAGCTCACGCTAAAAACTCATGGATAAACTAAGATCTTCTCTTTGAATTCTTGTCTTTACAAGCTCACTTTAGACACTAAGAGTTCAAAGCATGGAGCTCACGCTTATCTGACAACTTTAAGACATCAAGCATCAGATCGCACAAAACACATGGGTAGATTTAGAGAAAATATTTAAATGCTTATAGGAAACGGTACCAACATTTAGTCTGTTAATTTTTTAGCTAGAAAAAAGCTTAGATTTTTGTGAGAAATTAATTTCATAAAAAAAGCTTCCAGCAAATGACAGAAGCTTTAATCGTATGGTGGAGATATTGTGACTTTAAGTAAATAAGCTTTTTTTAAAGCTATTCCTCGTCAAATTCAACATTTTCTATATCATCGATGGCGGCACGATTGTGGACTATGTGTAAGAGCATAGCATCGGAGGCCCGCATCGGATCGTGATTGGCGATAGCATTGATGATATTTTCATGATCATCAATAGTCTCAGTCTTTAAGATAGCACCGGTAACCTTAATAAATAAGGAAATGGCATTAAAGATGATAGGCTCAATCTTTGGCATGACGATATTGCGACTCATATAACCGATCTGTGAGTGGAAGGCTGCGTCTGCATCAGTATGCGGCAAGCCCGCTTGAATTAAGCGATTGACCTCATCTGACAGCTCACGCAATTTCTCAATTCCCTCAGGGGTGGCATAGAGAGCGGCCATAGCACAGATAGGCGGCTCAATAATACGACGGAACTCTAAGAGATCAGATACTAATTTGCGCTTATCTTTAACAAAGGTAAAACCTAAGGGATCGTCAGGAATACCTAACTTTTCACTGACATAGATGCCCGAGCCATGACGCACGGTTAGAATATTGCGGGAGGCAAGCATACGTACAGCCTCACGTAAGGTGGAACGGCCGACGCTCAGGGTTTCACACAAAACCTTTTCATTATCGAGTTTAGCGCCCTTTTCCAGGCCCTTATCGATAATGCGTTTAATAATCAGATCTGCTGTCTGATCGGCAAGTGATCTTACAGTGTTATTAGGTTCCGGTGTTGCCATAATTATGCCCACAGATTTTTATGATTGAAATTAGTTTTGTCTAACAATATAGACAGATTTATAGCCATTATAAATATAAAGTGATCTATGGAAAAGTGATCTGACGACATTATTTAGTAAAAAAATTATGTTACGGTTCACATTTTTATGCCTAAAACGCATTTTTTTAAGTAATTTCCGTAAGTTACCCTAAGTTATTTAAAATAAATAAATTTTGTGATCTTGATCAATTTATTTTTATATGATCTGATAACTTTAGTTATGTACATCACAAAATCATATTTTATAAGATGCTTTTTCTAGCTTATTAACTACAATCATATCTAGCATCTTCCAATGCTTAAATTAAAAAAAACAAACTCTTGGAGAAATACATGAAAGCTAAATTATTAGGAACTGCCGTTGCTGTAGCCATTGCTTGTGCATCTATGTCTGCAAGTGCTGCTGACGTAACTTTACGTTTTGCTAACGTTACCAACCAGCCGTCCATCGACGCAGGTCAGGTCTTTGTTGACGTAGCCGCTAAAGAATCCAATGGCCGCTTAGAGATTAAGCACTTCCCTAACAATATGTTAGGTGATGACCGTACCGTTACTGAGTCTATGCTCATGGGTGATATCGCCTTAGTCCAGACTCAGCCTTCTGTTTTAGCCTCCATGGTTCCGGATCTCTATGTTTGGGACGCTCCGTTCTTATTTGACAAGATCGAAGACGCTTGGAAGTGCTTAGATGGTCCTTTAGGCCACGCTGTTAACGATCAGGTTGAGAGCAAGGGCTTGAAGTACTTAGCAGCCTTAGAGAACGGCTATCGTCACTACACCAACTCCAAGGTTGCTGTACGTGTTCCGGCCGACGTTAAGGGCCAGAAGCTCCGCGTAATGGAGACCGACTTACAGATCGCTATGTGGAAGAACTGGGGTGCTAACCCTACTCCTATGGCCTTCACCGAGGTTATCTCCGCTCTGCAACAGGGCACCATCGATGCTCAGGAAAACCCGCTCTCCATCATTGACTCTAACAAGTTATATGAGGTTCAGCACTACATTTCCTTAACCGGTCACTTATTCTCTCCGCACTGCTTATACATCAACAAGGAAATCTACGACGGTTTAGATCCTGAGTTACGTACTGCTTTAGACAAGGCTGTTGCTGCCTATCAGACCGCTCAGCGTGCTCGTGCTGTTGAACTCAATGCTTTATCTGTTGGCAAGTTCGAGAAGGCCGGCTGTGAGGTTATCGAGATCACTGACGAAGAGCGTGCTCAGTGGCGTCAGATGGCTATCGATGGCAAGGTCTATGACATGGTTCGTTCTAAGATGGAACACCCTGAGTACTTAGACAAGATCTTAAACAAAGAGTACTAATCCTCATTCATAACACACTCCATCATCAAGGCGGCTATACGGCCGCCTTTATAAATCAAAGGGCAAAATTTCTATGAAATCAATCCTTACTTTTCTTGACGAAAAGTTGGAGATGTCATTCTGTATCGTCCTCATGTCAATTCTGACTGTGGTTTTAGGTATACAGGTCTTCTTCCGCTACGTCATGGGCGCATCTCTCTCCTGGTCTGAGGAGTTAGCCCGTTACATGTTCGTGTGGCTCGTCTATTTAGGCATTCCTTACGGCTGTAAAGTTATGCGTCACATTAAAATCGATGCTGGCTTATTTGTATTCCCTAAAGCCATGCGTAGATATGTAGTGATTTTAGGTGACTTCATTTTCTTATGCTTCGCTATCGCCATCGTCTATTATGCCTGGGGCTTAGAGCTGAAGCAGATTAAGTTTGGTCAGTTATCCCCGGCCATGCAGATCCCGATGTGGATCCCTTACGGTGCTCCGTTAGTAGGCTTCTTCTTAACTGCCATCCGTCAGATTCAAACTATCATTTTCCGCATTAAGCACTTACACGATCCGGAAAAAGATCCTAATGACATCGATCTGGAAGAGCTGAGCTAGGAGTTAATCTTAAAATGGTAGCAATTATTCTTTTCGCTTTATTGGCAATTCTTTTGATTGTCAACGTACCAGTAGGTATCGCCTTAGGTATCTCTACCATGGGCGCTTTGATCTACAGTGGTACCTTATCCTTAGCCTCAATTCCGCAGGCTTTAGTAACTA
>USBR01000005.1 GCA_900552905.1 uncultured Succinatimonas sp.
TTTTTTCATTGGATTTTTTAAGTGACCACAGAGATCCGTTAGAACCAAAGAAAAGCTGTGTCTAGCTTGAAGCCTTAAATGTGTGATTGAGCGTGATCTGTATATAGGCTAAAATAGCAGGTTAACTATTTAAATCACGTGTTGATCAAGAAATCACAAGCCTTCTTTAGAGAATACAATGGCAGATCAGAAAACTTTAAAAGAGATAGCTAAAAGACGTACCTTTGCTATCATTTCCCACCCGGATGCTGGTAAGACCACCATCACTGAAAAGGTTTTATTATTCGGCTCTGTAATTCAGCGTGCCGGTGAGGTTAAGGGCCGTGGTTCAACCGGTGCCTTTGCTAAATCCGACTGGATGGATATGGAAAAGGAGCGTGGTATTTCCGTCTCCACTTCCGTCATGCAATTCCCCTATAATGATTGCATGGTCAATCTTCTCGATACCCCAGGTCACGAGGACTTCTCTGAGGATACCTACCGCGTATTGACCGCTGTAGACTCCTGCTTGATGGTCATCGATGCGGCTAAGGGTGTTGAGGAACGTACTCGCAAGCTCATGGAAGTTACCCGTCTGCGTAACACTCCGATTTTGACCTTTATGAATAAGCTCGATCGTGAAACCCGCGATCCTTTAGAGCTTTTAGATGAGGTTGAGCACGAGTTAAAGATTGCCTGTGCCCCTATCACTTGGCCTATTAGCTCAGGTAAAACCTTTAAGGGTGTCTATCATCTCTTAAGAGATGAGGTCATTCTCTATCATTCAGGTGAAGGTTTCCACATCCAAAATCAGCACATCATCAAGGGTTTAGATAATCCTGAATTAGAAGCTGCTATTGGTGAAGATTTATGTGCACAGTTGCGCGATGAGATCGAGTTAGTGCAGGGCGGCTCTAATCCTTTTGATGAAGCAGAGTTTTTAGCAGGCCGTCAGACTCCGGTCTTCTTCGGTACCGCCTTAGGTAATTTCGGTGTCGACTGTATGCTTGACGGCCTTACCTCATGGGCTCCGTCACCTTTAAGCCGTGCTACTGATGTACGCACCGTTGAGGCAAATGAAGATAAGCTCACAGGCTTTATCTTTAAGATACAAGCTAATATGGATCCTAAGCATCACGATCGTATCGCCTTCATGCGTATCGTCTCGGGTACCTATAAAAAAGGCATGAAGCTCTTTAATGTGCGTTTAGGTCGTGAAATTTTAATTTCCGATGCTGTAACCTTTATGGCCGGTGAGCGTGAGCAGGCTCAGACGGCGGTAGCTGGTGATATTATTGGTCTGCACAATCACGGTACTATGCGTATCGGTGATACCTTCACAGAAGGCGAGGCTATTCGTTTTACCGGTATTCCGAACTTTGCGCCGGAATTATTCCGTCGTATCCGTCTGCGCGATCCTCTAAAGCAAAAGCAATTACAAAAGGGCTTGATGCAGTTATCAGAAGAGGGTGCGGTACAGCTCTTCCGTCCTATCATCAATAACGATCTTATTGTCGGTGCTGTCGGTGTGTTGCAGTTTGACGTGGTTGTATCCCGTTTGAAGCATGAGTATAACGTCGATGCTATCTATGAAAATGTCAGCGTAACCACTGCCCGTTGGCTCAGTGCTGAGGATCCTAAGGCTTTAGAGGAGATGCGCGATCGCGTCCCGCAGGGCTTAGCTTTAGATGGTGGCGATAACCTAACTTATTTAGCCTCCTCAGGTGTAAATCTCTCCTTAACTCAGGAGCGTTACCCTAAGGTCACCTTTAGCTCCACTCGCGAGCATTAAGATGCGCCTTGATGCGCATGTGCATCTAAGCTTGTTCCCAGCACGGGAACAGCTTTTAAGCGCTCTTTTAAGCTCTAAGCTTATGCCTTTAGCTGTGTCCTGCTCTTTAGAGGATGCGCAGGTAAACTTAGAGCTTGCACTGAAAATCCCCTTTAATTTTTTGGTCGGTATTCATCCGTGGTATGCTAAATCCTCTTACTTTGACGAAAGAGCTTTTGTCGATATTTTAAATAAGCCTAGCTGTCTTGGTATTGGTGAATGTGGCCTTGATAGCAAGTGCGCAGATGATATACAGATACCTTTATTAGAGCGACAATTAGATTTAGCTTTAAAGTATCAAGTGCCGGTATCCTTGCATGTATATAAAAAACATGGGGAGCTGATAGCATTATTGCGTAAATATCAGGGGAAAATTTCGGGGATGATCCATGGCTTTTATTCCTCACAAGCTATAGCTAAGTCTTATCTTGATTTAGGTCTTTATTTGAGTTTTGGCCGTACCTTAATTCAAGAAAGATCCAAAATCCCCGCGCTTTTGAATTTTATTCCGCAAGACCGTATACTCGTAGAATCCGACGCCGATTTTAAAAATAATCGTCCTTATGATATGGCGCTTGCCGCTAAGCAATATGCGCTTTTAGCAAATCATCTAAAGCTTGATATGAAGGCCTGTGAGGATTTGCTCTATAATAATTTCTGCACTTTATTTTTGAGAAAAAAATTATGATCTATGTCTTTTTGGTGGGAAAGCAGGAAATTTCAGCTCAGAGTGTTAAGGCTTTAGCCTTAGAGACCTCTTTAAAATTCGAGCTCTTAGGTAAGATGGAAGCTTATGAGCATTTTGCCGCTCTCTACAGTTGTGACGATCAGGGCTTGGAGACTTTACGTAAGCTCAATTTAGAGGAAAAATATGATTTTGATATTTTTGCTCTCAAGGAGATCCCGAATTTACACAAGATAGGTGTGCTCGTTTTAGATATGGATATGACCTCAGTGCAGATTGAGGGTATCGATGAAATTGCCCGCGCCTTAGGTGTCTATGATAAGGTTGCAGAAATCACCTCAAAAGCCATGCATGGCGGTTTAGATTTTGCCACCTCCCTTAAAGAGCGTGTTTCCATGCTCAAAGATGGCGATGCTCAGGTCATCTCTAAGGTCAAGGAGATCATGACTGAGACTTCAGGCCTTGATCATCTGATGGCAGTTACCGCCCATAATCACTGGGCGCGGGGTATTTGTTCAGGGGGCTTTGTTCAGCTCATTGAAGTTTTAGAGCACAAATATAAATTAGAGATGGTCTGCGCTAATTCTTTAGAAATTGTCGCAGGTAAATTCACAGGTAAGGTCGATAAAGCCATTGTCGATGCTGAGGCTAAGCGTTTAGGCGTCTTAGATCTCATGCAAAAAATGCACGTTGACAAGTCGCAGGTCATTGTTTTAGGTGACGGCGCTAATGATTTAAAGATGATTGCCGAGGCTTCTTTAGGTATTGCCTATCATGCCAAGCCTAAGGTTAAAGCAGAGGCTCCTTATGCTTTAAATAAGAGCGATCTCAGTGCCGTAGCCTTATTATTAGAGTTAGCTTCCGCTACTGTCTATGCCTAAAGTTAAAAGCGTCTATATCTGCGCTAATTGTGGTGCTAAGTATCCGCGCTGGCAGGGCATTTGCTCTGAATGTGGCGAGGCGGGCACCATCTCTGAAACCTTTGATACGCAGGCTCCTAATGCCGGGGCCATGGCCGCAAATCGTGCTCTAAGCGGCTTTGCAGGTAGCACCGGTAGCGGTATTCAAGCTCTCAGTGCCGTCGATATTAAAAATGCCCCGCGTCTATCTAGCGGTTATCAGGAATTTGACCGTGTTCTAGGTGGTGGCATTGTACAAGGCTCAGTAGTGCTCATAGGCGGTTCGCCAGGTGCAGGTAAATCGACCTTACTTTTGCAGACTGTCTGTCGCTTATCTCATCATGTCAAGGTCCTCTATGTCACAGGCGAAGAATCGCTACAGCAAGTTGCCATGCGCGCGCAGAGACTGCGTCTGCCTACACAAAATGTCAGAGTGGCAGCTGAGACTTCTATCGATAATATCTGTGCCTTAGCTATGCAAGAGAAGCCGCAAATTTTGGTGGTGGACTCAATTCAGGTGATGCATGTAACTGGAATTGAATCAGCTCCAGGTTCTGTAAGTCAGGTGCGCGAGGGCGCGGCGGCCTTGACGCAATTTGCAAAGCGTACGGGTATTGCTGTCTTTATGGTCGGACATGTGACAAAGGATGGCTCGCTTGCAGGCCCTAAGATTTTAGAGCATTGTATCGACTGCTCTGTTATGTTAGAGACGGGTACAGATATGCGTTTTAGAACCTTGCGCTGTCAGAAAAACCGTTTTGGTGCTGTCAATGAGTTAGGCGTCTTTGCGATGACGGATACAGGTTTAGTCGAGGTTAAAAATCCCTCTGCTATTTTCTTAAACCGCCAAGAGCAGATAGCGCCAGGCTCTCTGGCGATGGTGGTGTGGGAAGGTACTAGACCTTTATTAGTTGAACTACAAGCCCTAGTCGATATCTCTCAATATGGTAATCCGCGCCGTCTATCCTTAGGTACTGACAGTGGGCGTTTGGCAATGTTATTGTCAGTTTTGCATCGACATGCAGATTTTAATCTTGCCGATCAGGATGTCTTTATCAATGTCGTAGGTGGTGTTAAGGTTGAGGATACCTCAGCGGATTTGCCCTTAGTCTTAGCTTTGAATTCTTCATTTAGCAATAGAGCTATCGATAGAGGCACTGTGGCTTTTGGTGAGATTGGTCTTACCGGTGAAGTGCGACCCGTTGCCCATGGACAAGAGCGTATTGTTGAAGCACAAAAGCAAGGTTTTGTCCGTGCCATTGTCCCCTATGATAATTTACCCCGCCAACGCCTAAAGGGAATTGAGGTTATCGGCATTAAGCGGGTAAGTGAGCTTTTTGCTTTAGATTTAGGCCATTGATTATTTAGAGGACATGATCGAGTGGATGAGCCTCAGACCGATGATGAGGCGATCTTCGTTTCTAAATCTAACCTCTAAACATTTACCGACCTCGCTTAAATCGGTCTTAAGCGAGAGTATCTTCTTTTCATCCATATCATCGACATATTTGTCATTAAAGCGCATCAGATAATCGGTAGTCTGGCCAATTTTTGGCATGACACGATTGGCAATGGATAGGGATTTGCCTGAAGCATTTTCCATAAGCTCAATGATTTTAGGATAGAGATCAAACTCGCCGCGGGAAATATAATCAATGAGGTGGTCGCAAAAGCTGGTGATGTCTTCGTAGGAGGGGTAGCATTCATCGTTACGATTGGAGCTTCGTGATAGGGATACATTGAGAAGCTTCATATACATGAGCACAAGCTCTTGTCGAGCCTTAATCATATCGTTGATCCAGGAATAACGTTCGTCGACATCCTGAAGCTGGGTATTAAATCCGCCTAAGCCGGTTTTTGTGGCCATTGCAGCTCTCCTCTTCTTAGCCTTGGATATTTAATAACTAACATATCACACAAAAGCTAAGTTGTGAGCAAAGGCGGGATTTAGGGATAAAAATTTGCGAGAGGGATTACGTTATAGACAAGGCTGAAAACAAAGCTACCGCCTATGGCGGTAGCAAAAGTTCTTATTTTCCAGCTATGAGAGATTCACGATGGAGATCACGTTTATACTGAGCCACGGTTTTCTTAAAGCGCTGTCTTTGTTTGGTATTAACCTCAACATCGCGAGAGCCTAAGTTAACACGGAGGGCATTGACCGGACGGCCATTGATGCGTAACTCATAATGCAGGTGAGGTCCGGTAGAGATACCGGTATTGCCGGATCTTGCAATGGTGCTACCGAGTTTAACTCTCTGTCCTTGCTTAACTAAAAGCTTAGAGAGATGCATATAGACGGTTGACCAACCACCGCGGTGACGCAGGACAATATAATAACCAGCAGAGCGCGAATAAGCGGCTTTATCGACGACACCATCAGATGGAGCGATGATCGGCGTACCTACAGGCAGACCAAAGTCTGTACCGTTATGCGGTCTTACCGTGCCTAAAACCGGGTGACGGCGACCTGGATTGAAGGGAGAGGTCACACGGGCTTTAGCATTAAAGGGGAAGCGTCTAAAGGAGCTCTTAACTGAGCTTAAGCCACGCTCATCATAATACTTATTGTCATCAGTATTTAAATAAGAGCAGATCTTACCGCCACGGCTTAAATTAAACTCTACCGCGGCAATCTTGCCACGACCCTTACTGTCAGTATAGAGTACTCGCATAGTATCGCCAGGACGGATGTTTTTAGCAAACTGAATGCGGCCTTTAAACATCTGTAAAATGCGGTTGATTTCAGCATAGGTGACACCGGCTTTATTAGCGGCGCTAGAGAAGCTCTCACCCTTTTTAATGGTGACAACGACGAGGCGACCACGATTTGCAGATGTGGTAACCTTAGGTTTATCTTCCTGTTTAGCGACAGTAGTAGCTTGATTTTTATTGTCCTTATTATCGATGGCTTTAGCATCGCTTTTAGTATTCGCAGCTACGGCAGTTTGTTCCTGAGTTTTGCTTTTGTTTTCATCTTCGTATTTAGCGATGATATCATCAGGGACAGCATCATTATCGCTAAGATGAGCGCCTAAAGTTTCGATAGCATAGGTAAAGTTATTGCTCTTAGCGTCATTGCGGTAGATACGCAATTGTTTTTTATTATCTAAAGGCTTTACAAAAGCTAAAAGCTCGCTATCGTCATTGAGTAAGAAGGATAAATGATCGCCTAATTGCAGACGGCTGATCTCACGGGCAGCTTTCTTGTTTTCAAGAATGTGCATCATGACGGAGGCGGGGATATTGAGATCCTCAAATAGGGAGGAAATGGTATCGCCCTTTTGTACATCTTCAGTAAGCCAGCGGCCTTCAGTGGTGACGGAGGCATCTTTTTCCACGGAGGCGGCGAGGTTTCTTACCTGCTGATCCATTTCATAATCGGCATCGGCGAGCGCATTGTCAGGCAAAGTATCGTCATAATTGTCGAGATTTCTGCTTTTATCGGTGCTGACGGTGACGGTAGGTTCTTTTTGCGCTTCAGCGTCATCACTAGCTTCAATACCAAAGGTCTCGGTAAGCGATTGTGTATTATCGGCGGCCAAGTCTGCGTCGAAATCCTCAGAGACAGCACTGCTGCTATCGGCGAAGGCATTTTTAAATCTTTCTTCGAATTGTTGAGAGACAACAAAGGACAGAGTCAAGGCTACAAATAAAGTGGCAGTGATCCCGATGGTGTTTTTCTTGGAGAAGGGCCGGTGCCACGAGGGGGAAGCGATAGCTTCCACAGAAACGTAGTCTTCTGAATTCATTCTAAGGCTTAAAATAAGAAAATAGCCCTCAAATAACTGCCTATATTCTAAATGTCCAGTTATTTAAAAAGCTTATGTTAAGGGAATTATAAATTTATAATTTTTTTGCTGTATGCGTTTATTATGGCATAGTTTTTTCATAAGATAATCATATATTTTAATAAATTTTGCCAAATGAGGGATGAAGATGATTTTTGGTGAGCGCTACTACAAAATCTTAGGGGAAATGTCCCCGTGGCGACAGAGTCTTTTTGCTTTAGTGATAGCGCAAAGACAGCTACCCAATTATGCCTTATGGTGTGAGACTGCTAATGTTCAAGGTGGTGTCAGCGCCTTTACCCGCGCTTTAAAGAGGCTGTGGGAGTTTCATTTTGATAAGAACAATCATATCGATCTTGAAAAGGTGATAGAAGAAGTCGAGCCCTTTATGCTCAAAGACGATAAAGAGGATTTAACCTTAGGCGATCTCTTTGGTCTTGATGCTTGTCTTGCGCTGAGCGCTGCGGTAGATGCCATTATTTTACATGATGGCGATGAAGCTGAAATTGCCTCACGAGCAAGTTTAGGAGGAGTGGTGCGTGCCGTAGAGCCTGAGGATGAGGAGCTTAGTGATGAAGAGCTCCGCGAGCTTGAAGCTGTCGATCATGAGGTTAATTTCCAAATCGAGCTCATGGAGCTGTTAAAAGAGTCCTCACGTAGCGTTGAGCTTACCACTAAGCTTTTAGATCTAGCCTATGAGGACGGTAATAGCAATATCGGTATTTCCTTAGAAGGCTTCGCAAAGCAGGATTACACCGCTTAGCATGGCTACAAAGGAAAAGACAATTCTTACCATACGTACTGGCATATGGATGAGTAAATTAGTACCTACATAAGCACCGGAGAAGGTCGCAATAATCATTACCGGGATCCATTGCCAGTGAATACCCATGATGGATCCTACAGTCACCGCGCCTACCATATTCCAAATGGTAGCCACAAAGATCATCGTATGCATGATGGCCTTTTTAAGTTCTAGGCCAAAGATTCCTGCTAAAGTTAGAGTTGAAAAGAGTCCTGCGCCTGAGGATAGGGAGCCTGAAAATAGACCTACGAGAATAATACAGAAAGTGCCGATAAGGGCGCGCTTTAGGGAGCGATTTTCAATGCTTTTAGCGCCAAAGGATTTTTTAAAGAGAGTATAGATACCACAGGCAATGGTAATGATACCTAAGGAAATTTCGGCAGCTTGGGTCGGCATATTGATCACAATGAGCGAGCCTAAAACTACTGCGGGGCAACCGATAATAAGCATGATGAGGGATACTTGCTTATCAAAGGTATATTCCTTAAGTTTGCCTTTTTTTGATAAAGCTCCTAAGCCTAAAAAGACCACGGCGACCTTATGGGTACCGAGGGCAGTTGCAAAGGGTAGACCTAATAAAACTAAGAGCGGGAATTGAATGAAACCGGCACCGCCACCTGAGACGGAGGCAAATAAATTGGCGGTAAAGGAGACTATAAACAATATAGCCTGATTGATGATCTCCTCGGTCATCGACATCTCCTTCCTCAAGGGGAATAAAAAACTTCAGGCATAGCTAGCTATACCTGAAGTTTGATAAGTTTTAATTAAAGATTACTTGCGGTTAAGAGCGCGCCAGGCGATATCCTTGCGATAGAACATACCGTCAAAGTGAACCTTTTCACATAAGGCATAAGCCTTATCGCGGGCTGCGGCAATATCCTTACCTAAGGCAGTAACGCATAAAACACGACCACCAGCAGTTACGATATCATCACCCTTTTGGGCAGTACCGGCCTCAAAGATCTTCTCATCTTTGTCAGCGGCTGCATCTAAACCGGTGATAACATCACCCTTGCGCGGGGAGGCTGGATAATTGTGGGCAGCTAAAACTACACCCACAGCCGGACGCTCATCATACTTGATGGTAGCATGCTCTAAACCACCGTCCTTGCAGGCTAAGAGGCACAGCTCGACGAGATCGGACTGCATACGCATCATGATAGGCTGAGTCTCAGGATCGCCAAAGCGGCAGTTGAACTCAACGACGCGTGGAGCTCCGTTCTTATCGATCATAAGACCTGCATATAAGAAGCCACGATAAGGAACACCATCACTTGCCATACCCTTTAAGGTCGGGTTGATGATTTCGTCCATAACCCGCTTGTAGACCTCAGGGGTAACTACCGGAGCTGGAGAATAGGCACCCATACCGCCGGTATTCGGGCCGGTATCACCATCGCCTACACGCTTATGATCCTGAGATGTTGCCATCGGCAGAGCAAACTTAGTGTCAGCCATGACGATGAAGGAGGCTTCTTCACCTTCCATGAACTCCTCGATAACGACAGAGGCGGAGGCATCACCAAACTCATGATCATCAAGCATAGAGTGGACAGCATCGATAGCTTCCTGCTCGGTCATAGCGACAACTACGCCCTTACCGGCAGCTAGGCCATCAGCCTTAATGACGATCGGCGCACCTTGCTTTTTGATGTATTCACAAGCTAAAGCGGTGTCAGTAAAGACCTCATAAGCGGCAGTCGGAATATGGTGACGCTTTAAGAAGTCCTTAGTGAAGGACTTAGAGCCTTCAAGGGCAGCGGCGGCTTTAGACGGACCAAAGACAGTTAAACCCTGCTTTGAAAACTCATCGACAATACCGGCAACGAGCGGGGCCTCAGGTCCTACGATGGTAAGACCGATACCTTCTTCCTTAGCAAACTTAGCTAAACCCTCGATATCGCTAACTTTGATATCGACGTTTTGCATCTTGTCTTCACGAGCTGTGGCCGGATTGCCCGGAGCTACATAAACGATATCGGCTAAAGGAGACTGAGCGGCCTTCCATGCTAAGGCGTGCTCACGACCGCCGCTACCTACAACTAATACTTTCATCGATAACTCCTCAATTAGTGACGGAAATGGCGCATACCGGTGAAGACCATGGCAATGCCGTGCTCGTCAGCGGCATCAATGACTTCCTGATCACGGATAGAGCCACCTGGCTGAATGATGCACTTAATGCCAGCAGCTGCGGCGGCATCAACACCATCACGGAACGGGAAGAAGGCGTCAGAGGCTAAAGCGGCACCCTCTAAGGAGAGCTTAGCTTCTTCAGCACGCAGGCAGGCGATCTTAGCGGAGAAGACGCGGCTAGTCTGACCACAACCGATACCTAAGGTCTGACGGTTGTTGGTATAAACGATGGCGTTAGACTTAGTGAACTTGCAGATCTTCCAAGCAAAGAGCATCTCAGCTAATTCAGCCTCAGACGGAGCACGCTTGGTGACAACCTTGAGATCCTCAGGCTTAACAACTTCTAAGTCAGCTTCCTGAACTAAGAGACCGCCGTTAACACGCTTGAAGTCAAGGCGCGGCTCTTCATTAGCTAAAGGACCGGTCTTTAATAAGCGGACATTCTTCTTGCGGGCAACCTCAGCGATGGCCTCGTCAGTAACATCAGGAGCGACAATAACCTCGCAGAACTGTCTGTCGATGATGGCCTTAGCAGTCTCACCATCTAAGGTCTTGTTGAAGGCGATAATACCACCGAAAGCGGACTCGCTGTCGCAAGCGAAGGCGGCATCATAAGCTTCCTTGAGGTTAGCACCTAAAGCGGCACCACAAGGGTTAGCGTGCTTGACGATGACACAGCACGGCTCGTCAAACTGACGGACGCACTCGATGGCAGCATCGGTATCGGCGATATTGTTATAGGATAATTCCTTACCTTGAAGCTGTACAGCAGTGCTGATGCCAGAGGCAGTAGCATTCAGATCGGTGTAGAAGGAAGCGTTCTGATGCGGGTTCTCACCATAGCGCATATTCTGCTTCTTGATGAAGCTGAGATTTAAGGTACGCGGTAAGACCGGAGCGCTACCATCATTTAAACCATAATCAGGTACCTTAGTACCAAAGTAGTTGGCAATGGCGGCATCATAAGCGGCGGTGTGCTCAAAAGCGGCGATGGCCAGATCAAAACGGGTAGCGAAGGTTAAAGCACCGGCGTTTTTATCCATCTCAGCGATGATACGCTCATAATCGCTAGCTCTAACAACGATGGCAACATCGCGGTTATTCTTAGCGGCGGCTCTAACCATGGTCGGACCACCGATGTCGATGTTCTCAATGGCACGCTCGAGCGGGCAATTAGGATCAGAGACAGTCTTTACAAAAGGATAGAGATTGACGACTACGAGATCGATAGGCTTGATGTCGTGCTCAGCCATAACGTCCTCGTCGATACCACGACGACCGAGGATACCACCGTGGATCTTCGGGTGAAGAGTCTTGACGCGGCCATCCATCATTTCCGGGAATTTAGTATAGTCGGAAACCTCTACAGCATTGATGCCGTTTTCGAGGAGTAATTTGGCAGTGCCACCAGTAGAAAGGATTTCAACATTGCGAGATTGTAATTGACGGGCAAACTCGACAACACCGGTCTTGTCAGAAACGCTGATAAGAGCGCGGCGGATGGGACGTAAGAGTTCTTCCATGATTAAGATAAGCTCCTTCATAATTAAAAAACCGGAATCATCCGGTAAAGCATATGCTCTATTTTATCAATTTAAATGCAAAAATGGGGAACAAATCACGGTTTTAGAACAAAAGAAGTGAAAATTAAGAAAAAAAAGTTTTTTTCCTTAAATATTTTTTTTTGAGTTTTGATTTTAATGAATATTATTGTATTTCAATAAGTTAGATACTAAAAGGGTCTTAAAAAGCCTAATTTTGCCTCTTTAATATCTGTGATAGAGTGCAATTTTTTGTGTAAATTCTTTAAACAGCAATATATACTATATGGCCACACCCGCACTTATAAGCCTAATTGAAGCGTAAAAAGCGCTTATAAATGCGGAAAAGAGTTAATTGGTTTCTTGTTGAGGCTGCTAAAAAGAGCAGCTTTTTTGCGGAAAAACACGATAGGAAAAATTTAAGATGAATAAGTCAGAACTTATTGAACAGATTGCTAAACGTTCCGGTTTACCTTTATCAGGTTCCCGTAAGGCCTTAGAGGCTGTTTTAGAGTGCGTCAGCGATGCTTTAGCTTCCGGTGACCGCGTGCAGCTCGTAGGCTTTGGTACCTTTAAGGTTACCGAGCGTAGCGCTCGTGAGGGTCGTAATCCGCAGACTGGTGAGGTTATCAATATTCCTGCCACTAAGACCCCGTCCTTCAGCGCTGGTGCTGAGTTAAAGAAGGTTGTTAACGCTAAATAATCTTCACAAGGTAGCCTGTAAAGGCTACCCTTATTTTCCTGCCTTAAATCCTCTCTCAGTCACGCTAAAATTACCTAGATTTTACTGAATTTATAATTATTTAGTATAAAACCTTTTTTCTCTTAGATCTTAGGTGTAGTATGTGGCCTCTACATCAACCATACAAGATGTACTTATAGCTCAAAAATTTGCAAAACGCTTAGGGGTATAAGTCACACAATAACAATAAGATTTTCCGTAAATTATTGCGGTGCGTTACAATAAATTCAGATTTTATTTTATTTATCTTTAGAGATTGAGGATTTTTGCTATGGCAATTCATGAACATGCAGGTGAGAAAGCCCGCGATGAGGATTTAGTCAATATTCCGCGTCTGATGGCTGCTTACTATTTGAACCGTCCGAATATGGAGAATCCTGAGGAGCGTGTAGCCTTTGGTACTTCTGGTCACCGTGGTACTTCTCTTAACGGTTCATTTACTGAGTCTCACATCCTTGCCATTTCTCAGGCTATTGCCGAGTATCGTCAGAAAGAGGGTATTACCGGACCTTTATTCATCGGTATGGATACCCATGCGTTATCTGAGGCCGCTTTAGCTACTGCCATTGAGGTTTTAGGTGCTAACGGTGTTGAAGTCCGTATTGAGGCTGGCTTAGGTTATACTCCTACTCCTTCTATCTCCTTTGCCATTTTAAATTACAACAAGGGCCGTACTGAAGGCTTAGCTGACGGTATCGTGATTACTCCGTCTCACAATCCGCCTTCAAATGGTGGCTTTAAGTACAATCCTACCGATGGTGGCCCGGCTGGTACTGAGATCACCACTTGGGTTCAGGATCGTGCTAATGAGCTCTTACGCAATAATCTGCAGGGCATCAAGCGTGTTCCTTATGAGAAGGCCTTAAAGCTCCCTAATGTTAAAGAGCATGATATGCTGACTCAGTATGTCGACGCTTTAGGCGAGATCATCGACATGGAAGCTATCTCTAAAGCGGGCCTGAGCATGGGTGTCGATCCTTTAGGTGGTTCTGGTCTTTACTATTGGGATCGCATTGCCGATAAGTATAAGCTCAACTTAAAGGTAGTAAATTACCGTGTTGATCCGACCTTCTCCTTTATGTGCTTAGATCGCGATGGCAAGATCCGTATGGACTGCTCTTCTCCTTATGCCATGGCGGGTTTAATCAAGCTTAAGGATGATTTCGATATTGCCTGGGGTAATGATCCGGATTATGACCGTCACGGTATTGTCTGCCACAGCGGCCTTATGAACCCTAATCACTATCTCTCTGTTGCAATCGATTATATCTACAAGCACCGCCCGCAGTGGCCTCAGGAGGCAATGGTTGGTAAGACTGTAGTATCCTCTAACCTCATGAATCGTGTGGCCGCCGGTTTAGGCCGTAAGGCTTATGAGGTTCCGGTGGGCTTTAAGTGGTTCGTACCGGGCTTATTTGACAAGTCCTTAGCTTGGGGCTGTGAGGAGTCTGCTGGTGCTTCCTTCTTACGTAAGGATGGTAGCGTTTGGACTACTGATAAGGACGGTATTATCGCCTCCTTACTCTCTGCCGAAATTTTAGCTGTCACCGGTAAGGATCCGGCTGAGCACTTTAAGGATTTAACTGACAAGTACGGTATGCCTTTCTACAATCGTGTTGATGCTCCGGCCACTCCGGCTCAAAAGAGCGCCTTAAAGAAACTCGATCCATCTGCAGTTGAAGCTGATATGCTCGCCGGCGAGAAGATTGTTGACAAGCTCACCTGTGCTCCTGGCAATGGTGCCGCTATTGGTGGCTTGAAGGTTGTCACCGAAAATGGCTGGTTTGCCGCACGTCCGTCAGGCACTGAGAACGTCTACAAGATCTATATGGAGAGCTTCAAGGGTGATGAGCACTTAAAGAGCATCGAGACTGAGGCTCAGGAGATCGTCAATGCCGCTTTGAAAAAAGCCGGTGTCTAAGCTCTTAGTACTTTAAATTTATATAAGCCTCTGTGATAATGATCACAGAGGTTTTTTATTTCAGGAGTCCCCATGGCCGTTTCAATTCACGTAAATCCCGAGATTTTACAGCGCAAATATTCACTGATTGCTTTAGATTTAGACGGTACCTTATTGCGTAGCGATAAATCCATCAGTGAGGCTACTAAAAAAGCACTGATTGCCGCAAAAGATCAAGGCTATACCATTGTGATTGCCACCGGCCGTCATCCTAAAAGTGCAGTACGCTATTTAGATGAGATCGGCTGTCTTAACGAAAAATCCTGTGCTATCTGTTTTAATGGTGGTGCGGAGATTTCTACTCAGGCCTATATCGATGCTCACGATGAGGTCAATTTCCCGGTTTTACATGCTGAATATGGCAGTGCTTTCGACGTCATGGCCATGGCTAAATTTGCCCACAGCATGGGCTGTAAGTTACATGCGTATTCCCGCGATAGAGGCTTAGTTATCGAAGATCAAAATCCGTATACTCAGCGTGAGATCGATCATGGTCAGGTCGGCTTTTTAAAGACTGATTTTGAAAATCTCGATAAAAACGAGCGTTTCTTTAAATTCCTCGTTGTCGGTGAGGATAATCTTTTAGATAAGGTCAGAGCTAATATTCCGGACTTTATTCATGAGCGTTTTGAAGTCATGCGCTCTGATCCTAGCTATCTTGAATTTATTCCTGGTCCTAGCACTAAGGGCAGTGCCCTTAAGGCTTTATGCCAGACTTTAAATATTCCCATCTCTGAGGCTGTAGCTTTTGGCGATGCGGAAAATGATATTGCTATGCTTAAAACTGCAGGTTTAGGTGTAGCTATGGGTAATGCCGCCTCTTATGTTAAGGATGAAGCTGATATTGTTACCTTAACTAATGATGAAGATGGTATTGCCGCAGTAGTGTTAAAGCTTCTTAATCGATAAGGCTTAATATGTTTAAAACCTCAATCTTTAAAAGTGAAAATCCTCAGGATGAGGCCCGCTTACGCGAGCGCTATCATGGTGCCGATAGCTTGCCGCTTAAGGTCTCGATCAAAGCGGCTTGGCATATGATCAAGATCTATTGGACCTCAAAGGATAGTCTGTGGTCATGGTTGTTATTGTCCTTAATTTTAGGTTTGACCGGCGGCTCTATCTATTTAGCTACTGCCATTAACACTTGGTATAAGGAATTTTGGGACACTATACAAAATTATGATCTTGAAGGTTTTAAATATCAGCTGATGATCTTTGCGATTTTAGCCTCGATCCATGTGGTAGTTTCAGTCTACAACTCTTATTTAAGATCGCGTCTGGCCATTTCCTGGCGTACTTGGTTTACAGGTAAGGTCATGCATGATTGGCTAGATAATGAAGCTTACTATAAGATGCAACTTGAAGATCGCAAGACAGAAAACCCCGATCAGCGTATTTCAGAAGATCTCAGTAGCTTTGTTACCTATACCATATCCTTACTCTTAGGAACGCTTACCGATTTAGCTATGATTGGTACCTTTGGTGTGGTGTTATGGGATCTGTCAAATAGTGTCACTTTAACCTTATGGAATGATGCACAAATTACGCTTCCTGATGGTTATATGCTCTATTTAGCCTTAGGTTATGCCATTATCGGTACCGTTTTGACCTTCTTCTTAGGCAAGCCCTTAGTTAGACTTAATTTCAGACAGCAACGCTATGAAGCTGATTTTCGTTTCTCTTTGATCCGCGTGCGTGAAAATAGCGAGTCGATCTCTCTTTATCAAGGACAAGAGCAAGAAGAGGGCGTCTTAAGAAAGCGCTTCTTTAGCGTAGTTAAGAACTATATTAGACTTATTAACTGCGAAAAGCGTTTAGGCTTCTTTACCCTAGGTTATGCTCAGTTAGCGGTGATTTTCCCGATCTTAATTGCAGCGCCGATGTACTTTGCTAAGATCATCACCATGGGCAGTATTATGCAGATTAGCTCAGCCTTTGGACGGGTGCAGGATTCCTTATCGACCTTGATAAGTAATTTCTCCGCGTGGGCCTCTTTTAAGGCGGTAGTCGATCGTCTAGCTTTATACTTTGACAGTATGGATAGCTCTGCAAATGTAGTGTGCCTAAAGGCGCAAAAGAGTGGCGATAGCTTTAGTCTTAAAAATTTAGAGGTGCAAACCCCACACGGTGAAATCCTCTGCACTAAGCTCAATTTAAGCCTTAAGCCAGGTCAGAGTTTACTTATTCGTGGTCCTTCAGGCTGTGGTAAGTCCACTTTGATTAAGACTATTGCCGGGCTTTGGCCTTATGCACAAGGTGAAATCTATGAGATAGCAAATTCAGAGTGCTTATTTTTAAGTCAAAGACCGTATTTACCGCAAGGTACATTACGTGAGGCCGCAGCTTATCCGCATGTAGCTGAAGAGCAGGGCCTTACTGAAAAGTACTTTAAGCTTTTAAATCTAGAGCATCTAATTGCGCATTTAGATGAGGAAAATACCTGGTCGCAGATCCTATCTTTAGGTGAACAACAGCGTATAGCCTTTGTCAGAGCCTTACTCATAAAACCTGAAATCTTATTTTTAGATGAGGCCACCTCAGCTTTAGATGAGCTTTTAGAAAGCCGCGCTTACGATCTCATTAAAGCTGAGATTCCGCAGTGCATTATGATAAGTGTCGGGCATAGATCTTCTCTTATCAAGCGTCATGACTTGATGCTAAGTCCGCATGAGACTGAGCGTACCGCTTGGATTTTAAAAGAAAATATCTAAGATTTTCTCTTAAAGATCGTAATTGAGCTTAACCCCAGTAAGTTTAAAACTTACTGGGGTTTTTGCTTAAAGAAGCTTATGTCTTCAGAATAAGGTGAGATTTATAGATTAAGAAGTTTTGTTCCAAGCAAAACGCTATCTTTGGGGATTTAAGCTCAATGCTTTGATGTAAAAAAAAGACCTCCAACGTCGTGGAGGTCTTAAACTCTAATTAAAGGATTTAATCACGATTTTATTTGTCGTCATCGGCGTGAGTTACCGTATTTACAACCTCATCGATAGGATTTTCAGCATCCTCAGAGTCTTCTTTGACAATCTGACGGCTACGGATAGCTTTGATGCGGCGGCGACGATTTTGAATGGCGGCTAAGCGGCCGGTGAGGCGCTCAGACGGACCAAAAACCGGCTTTTCCTGCTTCAGGAACTTGCCCTCATAATCACTGCAGGCACGGACTACTAGCTTATATAAACCGATGACGGCGATGATATTAGGGATGACCATAAGGCCGTTGAACATATCGGCTAATTCCCAAACTAAGGTTACCTTTAAGAAGGAACCCATCATCAGGAAGCATAAGACAATGACGGAGAAGACATTGATGAAGCGATAGCCAAAGAGGAATTTAACGTTCTGCACGGCAAAGAAGTACCAACCGATAATGGTGGTGAAGGCTGCAAAGAAGAGGCATAAAGCGACGAAGCCTGAACCTGCCGGCCCCATACCCTTAACGAAGGCATTTTGCGTTAAAACGATGCCAGTAGTCTGACCGTCTAAAACGCCGGTGACTAAGATAACAAGAGCAGTAGCGGTGAGTACCACGAAGGTATCGATAAAGAGGCCAATGATAGAGGCTAAGCCCTGCTCAGCGGGATGCTTAACACGAGCGATAGCGTGGGCGTGCGGGGTAGAACCCATACCAGCTTCGTTAGAGAAGAGACCACGGGCTACACCATAACGGATAGCTTCCTTAATGGTAGCACCGACAATACCACCGGTAGCAGCGCTAGGATTAAAGGCACCGACGATGATTTGCTCTAAGGTCGGGATGAGCTGATCGATATTGATAACAACGATATAGACAGCGCCTAAAACATAGACGAGAGCCATTAAAGGTACCATCTTCTCGGCAAAGCTGGCGATACGCTTAATACCACCGATGAAGATGAAGCCAGCTAAGAGAATGATAAATAAGCCGGTGACGGGAGTGGGGATATTAAAAGATGATTCAAAGGCGGTAGAGATGGAGTTAGCCTGTACCATATTGCCGATGAAACCTAAGGCGACAATACATAAAACTGAGAAGATCGCGGCCATAGAACGGCTGCCTAAGCCATAGGAAATATAATAAGCCGGACCACCGATAATACGACCTTGTTCATCCTTAGAGCGATAGAGCTGAGCTAATACAGCCTCAGAGAAGATGGTAGCCATACCAAAGAAAGCGGCAATCCACATCCAGAAGATAGCACCGGGGCCACCCATGGCAATTGCGGTAGCAACACCAGCGAGGTTACCGGTACCTACCTGTGCGGCAATGGCGGTAGCTAAGGATTGGAAGGAGGTCATACCATGATTACCGGCCTTCTCTCCATTAAAGCTTAAGCCACCAAAGACGTGCTTTAGGGCACGACCAAATTGACGTAACTGTACAAAGCGTAGATTGAAGGTAAAGAAGATACCAGCACCGACTAAGATCGGAATAAGGCACCAAGGACCCCAGAGGATGGAGTTGATGTCAGATACAATTTGTGTAAGTGAATCCATGTTCATAAAAATAACCTTATTGAGGATTAAGTGCGTTTATACGGTTCTGAGACCTGAGGCCTGAACCTTGAAGCGGCAGGGGGAGGACAGAAGGAGACGTAAAAAGCGCGACTTAAATAAAAGATGCGGCGCCTATTGTACTCTAGATTTAACAAATAGCTAATTTTTGGTGCAATGCACTAAAAAAGCACTAGCAAGAATAGTTGTGATTAGATTTGGAGCAGAGATAATAATGCCGGCTAGCGCCGGCATGAGGAAGGCTTATTTTGCTTTAGATTTTTTAGTATCAGCGCTAGCGTCACCGACGGCGGCATTCATCTTAGCGTGGATTTTCTTTTTAAAGTACATAACTAAGACAATGACGATAAGGAGACCTAAACCTAAATAGATGGCAGATTGTACATCGTGCACATAGGACATTAAGAGATCGCGATTGTCGGCAAAGAAGAAGCCTAAATAGATCCATACTGGCACGGAAATTAAGGCGGCAAGGCCATCCATGAGTAAGAAGGTAAAGAAGGAGATACGGCGACTCATACCGGCTACGAGGTAGATAGGGGAGCGCAGACCCGGTAAAAAACGGGCTACAAATAATAAGCCTAAGCCGTATTTCTTGAACTTCTGCTGAATCTGAGAGAAGCGACGGGGAGAGAGAATACGTCTGAAGGTACGAATTCTCTGAATACGATAACCGAAAATTCTACCGCCTAAAAACATGGTGCTGTCGCCAATAAGTACACCTAAAAGGCCAACAACACACATAATGTGCGGATTGGTGTAGCTTAAGCCTGAGATGATACCGCCTGAAACTAAGGTAATGTCCTCAGGTACCGGTAGACCAAAACCACAGAGAATCAAAATGCCGAAAACTGCGGCATAACCATATTCAACGAAGAAATTAACAAGAAAATCTAGCAAAATAGGGCCTATATAATTAAACGAAGCACAATAGAGTACATTTTAACAAATTTAATTTTGCTTGTGCAGGATTAGAACTTAGCACCGGCATAATTAAGCTGTGACCAGGCTTCATAAGCTACCACGGCTACAGAATTTGACAGATTGAGGCAACGGCTTTCTGGCATCATCGGAATGCGAATGCGGAGCTCCTCAGGAACGTGAGCATAAACTTCCTCAGAGAGGCCTTCTTTTTCACGACCGAAGATCACATAATCGCCATCTTCAAATTTAAATTGATGGTGGCAGATATGCGCTTTGCTTGAGGAGGCAATGAGGCGACGCGGCTTTTCTGTCTCTAAAAACTGTTCAAAGTTGACGTGCACGGTGAGATTAGCTAATTCATGATAATCTAAACCAGCACGGATGAGTCTTTGATTATCAAGATAAAAGCCTAAGGGGCCGATGAAATGTAAACGGGCACCACAATTGACGCTCAGACGGATAACATTGCCTGCGTTTGAGGGCATTTCCGGTTGATAAAGTACCAAATTGATCATAACGGTTTGTTCCTTTTTTTATTTGCGCTTATTTTAGCGCATTTACTTAAAAATTTTAGAGAAAAAAGAGCGCTTCTCTGATAAAGAATTGCGCTTTTTAGCTGTTTTTTTCAGCGAGTTTTTGCCTTTAACTCAAATTGCGGCACCTGATTAAAGGTGATAACATGCAGAGATCTATAATCACAGAGATTTAGCAATTTAAGTTATTTGTAATCAACAACATAAATCCGTCAGGATTATTTAGGGTGGAGGAATTATGTTTTCACGTCCCGCTTTCGGAACGGAAAAGGAACATACTAGTCTTGTAAGAAAGCTTTTATTAGGCTGTTCCGTAGTCGTGACTGCCATCATCTTAGTCATTATGCTCTTTCATCATCATGAGCAGGCCCGAGCCGTATCTGGTGAGCTTTTAAATCAAGCAAGCTCAAATCCCCTGTTAAATAATGAGCAGACCTCGCTTTTAAGCAAGGTTTTTGAGTATTTTGGTGGTGTGTCCTATTTATTCCCCTTACTCATAGTTTATGTAACCTATAAATTAGTCTATAAGCGTTTATCCTGGCGCAGTATAGATTTCTTTGTGGTGGGCACCTTTATTGTCGGCTTTAACTTTTTAGTTTTAGGCCTCTGCGCTTTAATGTCAGCTCTGTTTGTGGCCGGACAAAATGGCGCTGGCGGTATGTTAGGTGATTTTATCTCTATCGCCTTATCGCAAAACTTACCGAAAATTGCCGCAAAGGTAGTGCCTTTAGTGCTGATTTTGTGCGGTCTTTTCCTCTTTACCCATAAATCCCCGTTATGGTTTTGCGAGCTCTTAGGTTCTTTAATCTGTGGCAATGTGCCATTTATGGATAAAAAGACCGAAAAAAATACCGCTACTGCAGAAGATACTGAACACTCAGCTGAAGATGATGGTATTTCCATCACCACTAAGAGTGAGGAATCAGTACTTAAGAAAGAAGAGAAGAAAAAAGAAGACAAGAAAAATTCTGATACTCCTGTGCGTCATGATACAGAGCCAACCTTTGGTGATGAGGGTACAGCCCCTCTTAGCGCTAACTCTGATCTCAATGTCAATCCGCCGCGTTTTTATAAAGGACCTACTGACGATCTTAAAGCTGATGTCCGCAAAAACTCAGTCTCTAAAGAGCCTTTATTTAAGCCTCAGCAGAAGATTGAGCCGATGTTCAACCCTAATTTCGACACTCTGCCTGACAATGAGAATAAGAATACGGTCTTAGGATCTGTAAGTCAGAGCTTTGAAAGCTCGCAGACGCCAGCATCAGCTTATTCACATAACAATACTCAGCCCTATGGCGCTAGTACTAATATTTTCAGCTCTCTTAGTGACAGTAAGTCTCAGGCTGTAGATGATAAGCGTCCGAGTACCTATATTCATACCTCAAAGAGAACTTATCCTCAGGATAATATGAGAGCTAATGGTGATTTAGATCAGCCTAGCACCATTATTCATACTAAGAACAGAGGCAATACACATAGCTTTACAAATCAAGCTTCAAGCTTTGCAAGTCAGGGCCTTACCAATACTAATATCAGTTATGGCAATAGTGAGATGGCTCCTACAGCTGTAGCTAGTAGCACTAGCGCTTCGCTCTTTAATCATGAGATAGGGAGTGCTACTAAGATCTTAGTGCGCAATCAAGATAAGAGCCGTCTTAATACTTTTGCCCCTGAAAGTCAGGCGGCAACTGCTCCTAAGACCATTGTGACACGCTTTGTGCAAAGTCCTGAGCCTTTAGCACCTCTTGATAATAAGCCTGTAAGCACGGTAATTACCCGTGCTCCTGAGGTCAGAGGCATGAATTTTGGTACTGAAGACGTCAATATGTATGAAAAGGATGAGGCCTTAGGTGGCACCTTTATGCATAAAGACGAGGATAATTTTGAACACAGCGCTTTTGTACCGCATTATGAAGATGAAAATGAAAATATCATCTCCTTTAATGATGTCAATTCCGAATCTCAACATACTATTGAGGTCGATAAATTATCTAAAGCCTTTGTGCCGACAAGTGTCGAAGATCCTCATATTTTAGATAGAAATACCGAAGCCTTAATTTCGGAAAAAGATGTCGATTATGATGCTTATAGTCATGGCACCCGTGGCGTTTTACCGCGTGAGGATGAGGCTTTGTTAAAGACAGACGACAGTCCTTTTGTTGCCGATACTCATACTAATGCCCTCTTTAAAGAAGAGAAGGAAGAGGTAGAGCAATTTGCTAAGCCTCAGTATATAGAGAGGCAAGATGAGGAATTAGAGCTTGCATCTCAAAGCTATAGTGCTCCTGAGAGCGAGAGCGCTTATGCGGAGCCTACCTATGTTAAGCCTCAGGATTTTACTGATAAGGCAAGTGAAAGTGCAGATAGTGTTCACAGCTCAGTACTTGAAAATGAAGGTTTAGCTAATCTAAGCGTAAAGCCTGAGGAAAATCCTTTAACTGTTTTCCCAACTAAAAAGTATTCCTGCTCGACACAGACAGCCCCAGAGTTTATCTATGATGATTGGCGTCCGGCTTTCTCCTTATTAAAGCTTTCTGATAAAAAGGTTTTAATGGATGAGGAAACCGTTAAGGCTTGTATTGAGCGCATCAATAAATTCATGCATGACTTTAAGATTAAAGCCCATGTCGAGCGCTATTTATCAGGCCCTGTGGTCACGCAATATGATTTAGGTTTAGAGCCTGGGGTCAAATCCTCCACCATTCGCGGGGTGCAGATGGATTTAACCCGCAATCTTTTAGTTAAGTCAGTGCGTATTTTAGATGTAGTACCAGGTACTCCTTATGTAGGTTTAGAGCTACCTAATCCTAAGCGTCAGCTCATTACTTTAGGCGATGTGGTAACTCAGGATGAATTTACCCATACTAAGGCTTCCTTACCTATATGTTTAGGTGTAAATGTAGTCGGTAAGCCTGTAGTTGCTGATTTAGCCCAAGCCCCGCACCTTTTAATCTGCGGTACCACCGGTTCAGGTAAGTCTGCAGGTGTCAATTCTATGATCCTGTCCTTACTTTTAGCCTGCTCGCCGGCTGAATTGCGCTTAGTGCTTATCGATCCTAAGCAAGTAGAGTTTAGCCTCTACGCGGGCTTACCGCATTTGATAACCCCGATCATTACTGAAACTGAACCGGCTTTAGCCGCTTTAGATTGGTTAGTCTCCGAGATGGAAAATCGCTATGCTCTCATCCGCAATCTGCATATGCATAATATCGATGAGTGCAATGCCATTATCCGTGAGGCTAATGCTCAAGGTCAGGTTGTTTATGATCCAGCATGGACTGCAGATATGGGAGGCACTCCGCCTGAGTTAAAACCTGTGCCTAAGATCGTGCTGATTATCGATGAGTTTGCCGATTTAATGGCCACCTCTTCTGGCAATAAGAAGGGCTCACGTAATTTAGAGACCCTATTGCGGCGCTTAACTGCTAAGGCCCGTGCTGCCGGTATCCATCTCATTATGGCGACCCAAACTCCGCGTGCTGAGGTGGTAACTGGTGTTATCAAGGCTAATATGCCGTCCCGTATTGCCTATACTGTACAGTCAGGTACCGATTCTCGCGTCATTTTAGATGAGCCCGGTGCAGAAAATCTCTTAGGCAATGGCGATATGCTTGTCAATTATCAAAAGCTTGAAGGCTCTAAAACCTTCAGAGCGCATGGTCCTTTTGCCTGCAATGATGATGTTAAGAATATCGTTAAAGCTTGGATCGATTATGCAGGTGATCCTGAATATATTGAGGGTGTTACCGATTATGATGATGAAAGCGAGGAGGAGGCAATATCTGAGGATACCCAAGGCCAAAGCCCGAGTATCGATAAGATCTTCGATCAAGTCGCTCAATATGCCCGTGAATATTATGCTTCTAAGCAAAAATCACCGCCAATTAGCGATATTCAGGTAAACTTCAATGTAGGTTATGCACGTGCAAAGCGTCTAAAAATGCAATTGATTAGAGAGGGCGTGGTAGATGAATAAGCTCAAAAATTTTCTAAAGTTTGTAACTTTATCTTTAGGCTTACTTGGGGCCTGTACCGCTTTAGCTGGAGCTTCAAGCGATCTTAAAGCGCGTTTACAGAGCTTTGAAGCTTTAAGCTGTAATTTTGAACAGGAAGTTTTAAAGAGCAATGGCGCGGTAGTTTCAACTTCACAGGGGCGTCTATTAGTGGCCAAGCCCGATCGCCTGATGATGTATACCGCAAGCCCGGATGAGCAATATCTTTTTACTAAGGATGAGGCGGTTTATTTTTACGATCCTTTTGTCAATCAAGTCTCGATTTTCTCTGTTGCTGATTTAAATACCGCGCCGTTTTTATTGTTAAATTCAAGCGATCCTAAGCTGTGGGCTCAATATACTGTTAAGTCTAAAGGTGAGAGCTTTAGCTTAAAGCCTAAGTCCTCAAAAGAATTTCAGGAAATTGAGCTGAACTTTAAGGGTAAGACCTTAGAGAGTTTGGTCATTTTGATGAAAAACGGTAATAAGAATATCTATAAGCTCAGCTCACAGCAAAATCAGGTCAATATGCAGGATTTTGAGGTAGCTATTCCCGATGATGCTGAGGTAGATGATGAGCGTCGATCCCACTGATCTTTTCAGCTCGCAATTGCAGGCAGAGGAAGATAAGGCTCAGGCTGATAGATCCTCAGCCTCTTTAGAATTTGCGCCTTTAGCGGCAAGATTGCGCCCTGAAACTATCGCAGAATATGTAGGTCAGAGCCATCTTTTAGCTAAGGGTAAGCCTTTGAGGCTCGCTTTAGATCGCGGTCAGTTATATTCGATGATCCTCTGGGGTCCTCCGGGTGTGGGTAAAACCACCTTAGCTTTAATGTTCGCTAAAGCCTCGCAAGCTTTTTTTGAACAGCTACCGGCTGTGACCTCGGGCATTAAGGATATTCGTGAGGCTATTGCGCGAGCGACCTTGCGAAAATCTCGCGGTACGCGGACTTTATTATTTGTCGATGAGGTGCATCGCTTTAATAAGTCACAGCAAGATGCCTTTTTACCGCATATTGAAAACGGCACAATTATCTTTATCGGTGCTACTACCGAAAATCCTTCCTTTAGTGTCAATCAAGCCTTGCTCTCACGCACTAGAGTCTATGTTTTGCAAAAGCTTACTGAAGAGGAGCTTGCGCATCTATTAGATCTAGCTTTACATTCAGAGCGCGGTCTTTTAAAGGATAATTTAAAGCTTGATGAGGGGGCACAGGCAGCTTTAGTCGCTCTTGCCGATGGCGATGGGCGTCATCTTTTAAATCTTTTAGAAATGGCTTCGGAACTTGCAGCTCCCCTTAAGAGCGGTGAGCGTCTTATCACTAAGACTATGATAGGCGCAGTTGCCGGACGGCGTTTATTAAATTATGACAAGGGCGCCGATGCTTTTTATGAGCTTATCTCGGCCTTTCATAAATCTGTGCGTGGCAGTGCTCCCGATGCGGCTTTATATTGGTATGCGCGTATTTTAGAGGCCGGAGGCGATCCTCTCTATGTAGCGCGTCGACTTTTAGCTATCGCCACTGAGGATGTGGGCCTTGCCGATCCTAAAGCTATGACAGTAGCTCTCAATGCTTGGGATATCTTTGAGCGCGTCGGCGCTTATGAAGGAGAGAGGGCTATTGCGGAGGCGGCTGTCTATATGGCCCTAGCGCCTAAGAGTAATCATCTCTATACCGCTTTTCATAAAGCCCGCGAGGATGCACAGCGCACCGGACGCCTTGAGGTGCCCTTATATCTGCGCAATGCTCCTACTAAGCTTATGGAGGATTTAGGCTATAAAGATGGTTATCGCTATGCCCATGATTTCCCTGGCGCTTATGCCGATGGCGAATGCTTCTTCCCACAGGAATTATGCGGCACTGTCTACTATACGCCCTCAGATCGAGGCTTAGAGGCAGCTTTAGGACGCAAACGCGATTATCTTAAAGAGCGCGATCATCTTTCAAAACAGCGCCGTTATCCTGAAGGTTATAGAGGTGCTAAGGTGACTTTTAGCGAGGATGATAAGTCTTTATCCTAAGGAAGACTTGCGTAAAAGTGAAAGCGTGTGGGAAATAAGATTTTTTATCCCGCTCTATGCTAAAATATGCAACGAAAATTTTTTAGCTTAAGCTTAAAAAGCATTAGTTAAGCACAAATACGGTATTTATTCATGCTCGATTCAAAATATCTGCGCGGTGAGATTGAAGAGGCCCAACAGCGCCTAGCTACCCGCAACTATACTTTAGACACTGCCAAAATCCAGGAATTAGAGGCTATCCGTAAGGAGACTATGACTCGTACCCAGGATTTACAGGCTCAACGTAATTCCTTATCTAAGAGTATCGGCCAGGTTTTAAAGTCCGGTGGTGATGCAGCTCCCATTAAAGAGCAGGTCGCTAAGATCAGTGAAGAGCTCTCCGCGGTTAAAAAACGTCAGGATGAGGTTCTCGAGCAATTACGTCAAATCTCTCTGACCATTCCTAATTTACCTGATCCGTCCTGCCCGTTAGGCCCTGATGAGAGCGCTAACGTTGAGGTGAGAAAGTGGGGCACTCCGCGTACCTTTGAGTTCCCGGTAAAAGATCACGTCGCTATCGGTGAAGGTTTAGGTATGCTCGACTTTGAGCGTGCCCGTAAGGTTTCCGGTGCTCGTTTTGCTTTCATGACTGGCCCTATCTGCGCCTTACACCGTGCCTTAGTCCACTTAATGCTCGATTTACATCATGAGCAGGGCTATACCGAGGTTTATACCCCGTATCTTGTTAACCTTGATTCCTTATATGGTACCGGCCAGATGCCGAAGTTTGCAGAGGATCTCTTCCACACTAGCCTCAATGGCGATGCTGATGGTGATGATGTCAATCGTCATTTCTGCTTGATCCCGACTGCTGAAGTCCCGCTGACTAATATGGTTCGCGACGAGATCATCCCTGAGGACAAGTTACCTATTAAAGTCACCGCTCATACCCCGTGCTTTAGATCTGAGGCCGGTTCTGCAGGCCGTGATACCCGTGGTTTAATCCGTATGCATCAGTTTGATAAGGTTGAGATGGTGCAGATCGTAAAGCCTGAGGATTCATGGGACGCTTTAGAGAGCTTAACTCGCGATGCTGAGGCGGTTTTACAGGCTTTAGAGATCCCGTATCACGTAGTGGCTCTGTGCACCGGTGACATGGGCTTTAGCTCGGCTAAGACCTATGACATCGAGGTGTGGTTACCCGCTCAGAACACCTATCGTGAGATTTCTTCTTGCTCTAATTGCGTTGACTTCCAAGCTCGCAGAATGCAAGCCCGTGTCCGTCGTAAGGATGGTAAGATCGAGTTAGTCCATACTCTCAATGGTTCTGGTTTAGCTGTCGGCCGTACTTTAGTGGCAGTTTTAGAGAATTATCAGAATGCTGATGGTTCTGTAACTGTTCCTAAGGTTTTACGTAAGTACTTAGGTGGTCTGGAATTAATTACTCCTGAGACTAAATAATGCTCACAGCCTTAGATTGGGCCATGGTAGTCATTGTGGGCTTTTCAGCTCTCATGTCTATTATTCGCGGCTTCGCTAAAGAAGCCGCTTCTATCATTGCATGGATTGCGGCCTTCAGTATTGCAGGCCGTTTTTATCCTGAGGCTGCTTCATTATTTACCTTTTCAAATGATGAGTTGACTAGAACCATCTTAGCGATTTTGATTTTATTTATAGTCACGCTCTTGGTTGTAGGCTTCGCCGGCACTGCGATTTGCTCTTTAATTCAAAAGGCTGGCTTATCAAGTTTTGATCGCCTTTTAGGCGTAGTTTTTGGTGTAGTTCGCGGCATTTTAATTTTAGCCGCCGTTTTAGCTTTATTGCAGATAGGCTTTAGACTGCATATTTTAAGCTTTATCACCGAAAAAGATTGGTGGCATCAGTCACTATTTATTCCGGAATTACAACGTATTGTTAATTGGTTCTTTATATACATGGGAACACCTGTAGGAGTTTAATATATGTGTGGTGTAGTTGGTGTGGTCGGTTTCTCTCCGGTCAATTTATCCCTTTATAATTCTCTGCAGGTGTTACAGCACCGCGGACAGGACGCTGCAGGTATTGTCACTGTTGACGATCAGGACAATTTCCATCAGCGCAAAGCCAATGGTATGGTTACCGAGGTCTTTCAGCAGCGTCATATGATGCGGCTGCGTGGCAATATCGGTATCGGTCACAACCGTTATCCGACAGCTGGCTCCTCTTCAGCTGCTGAAGCTCAGCCTTTCTATGTAAACTCTCCTTTTGGTATTGCCTTAGCTCACAACGGCAATCTCATCAATTCTAAGGAATTAAAGCAAAAGTGCATTAAGGCTCGTCGTCATGTAAATACTCAGTCTGATTCTGAGATTTTACTCAATATCTTAGCTTGGAAGATTTCCGACATTAAGAATGACGTTCCGACTCCTGATGATATCTTCACTGCTGTAAGCGGTGTTATCGATGAGATCCGCGGCGGTTATGCTGTAGTGTCCCTCGTTTTAGGTGTAGGCCTTATTGCTTTCCGTGATCCGCACGGTATCCGTCCGATGGTTTTAGGTAGCCGTAAGACTGAAGATGGTCGTACTGAGTACATGGTTGCCTCTGAAAGCGTCGCTTTAGATGTTTCAGGCTTTAGCCTCGATCGCGATGTTGAGCCAGGTGAGTGCATCTTAATTACCAAGGATGGCAAGCTCTATTCCCGTATCTGCGCTAAAGATCCGGTGTTACAGCCGTGTATTTTTGAGTACGTTTATTTTGCAAGACCGGATAGCGTTATTAACGGTGCTTCTGTTTATGCTACCCGTGTCCGTATGGGTACTAAGTTAGCTCAGCAGATTAAGCGCGAGCATGCCGATCTTAAGATCGACGTCGTTATTCCGATCCCGGATACTTCTATCGATATCGCAGTTCAGATCGCCAGATACTTAGGTGTTCCTTATCGTCAGGGCTTTGTGAAGAACCGTTATATCGGTCGTACCTTCATTATGCCAGGCCAGACTCAGCGTCAGAAGTCAGTACGCAGAAAGCTCAACCCGATCCCGTCAGAGTTTGCCGGTAAGAGAGTATTGCTTGTCGATGATTCCATCGTTCGTGGTACCACCTCTTTACAGATTGTCGAAATGGCCCGTGAGGCTGGTGCTGTAGGTGTCTACTTTGCCTCAGCATCCCCTGAGATCAGATATCCGAATATCTACGGTATCGATATGCCGACTTCTCAGGAGCTCATAGCTTATGGTCGCACTAACGAGGAAATCGCCCGTGAGATCAAGGCTGATGCTTTAATCTATCAGACTTTAGATGATTTAAAGGACAGCGTAACTGAGGAAAACCCGCAGCTTACCACCTTCGATTGCTCTATCTTCACCGGTGAGTATTTAGTACCGCCGTCAGAGGATTATTTCGATGAAATTGCCGCTCAAAGAAGCGACGATGCTAAGGCTGATAAGGCCTGGAAGGATTCCTCCGATGCTGAGCAATTAGATATCTTCAATATCTAAAGCTTAAAGATCTCAAAAGAGCCACCACTTTCACAAGAGCGGTGGCTTTTTTATTAGTTGTTAATACTGATTTCGGCGCGGGTTTTATTGAGATCGCGTAAGGGCGGTTCGCCAAATAAGCGTTTATATTCACGATTAAACTGCGAGATACTCTCATAACCTACATCTAAGGCGGCATTGAGGATGCGCTTATTTTCAGTGACTATCTGTCTACGGGCTTCATAGAGGCGCAATTGCTTTTGATATTGAAGAGGACTAAGTCCCGTAAAGAGCTTGAAGTTACGATAGAGATTAGCCTTAGACATATGGGAATTTTTGGCTAAATTCTCAATGGCTAGATCTTCTTTATAGTTTTCTTTAAGCCAATTTACCGCAAAGGCTACCTGATGATTCTTAGTGCCTGGGGTATTGATCTGCCGCAAGAGTTTACCATGTGGGCTTAGAAGTAGGAGATAGTATAGCTCTCGTACCATCATCGGCGCGCGCATGGCGATTTGCTCAGGCTTAGAGGACAAATTTAAAAGTCTTAAAAACATTTCCATAATGTCAGCATTAGTGTCACAGATACTGACAGCTTCAGGATTTTCCTTATCGCTATTATCCCAAGGTAGTTCTTTTACGAGATCTGCGAGCATGACTTTATCTAAATAAAGATAGATAAAGAGAAAGGGCTTTGCTTTAGAGGCACTGACAATATAGGAGGAAATGGGCATATCTACCGAGGCGACAAGACTTTGATTTTGACTGTAGACAAAATCATGGCCGCCTAAGGTTGAGTGCTTAGTTCCCTGTAATACTAAACCTACTAGGGGCTTATCAAAGCATTTATGCATGCAATTGACATCTTCATGCAAGCTTAAATTTAAATTAGGAATAGCCGTATTAAATATGCCGGGGCTATGGTGGAGGCTTAAAAATTTCTCTTTTAAAGAAAGATTTAGCTGTGAAATTTGTATTGCTTCTGTGTTCATGTGCTGTTTTGTTAATTTATTGTTTTTATTATTTTTTTTTATAAGTTCAAGCTTTTGTTCTAAAACTTAAGTGTGCTTTTATTATCAAACTAAAGAGGGTTTTATGAATAGCAGATGCAAAAAATTTTTTGATTATCACTTTTGCCGGCTAGTCTTTGATTTTTATAAAAAATAGGGGGAAATTATATTTTATAAAGCTAAAATTCAAAAAAACTAAGTATGTATAAGAACTTAACTATATGTGTACTTAGGGTTTTTCCGTTTTGTCTTAGATGGTAAAATTTACTAGATTAAAAAAAAGTAAAAGATAGATTAAAAGTACCGTCTTTATATAAGGAAGATAAATGTTAAACCCTTTGCGCTATGTGTTATGCATCAATGCTCTAGCCTTACCGGCGTTGATTTATTATGCATCCTTTTATGCGCCCTTATTTTCAGAGTCATCCTTCTCTGAACTTGCCATATTTTATTTCATCGCTCTAGGTGTATTGCCTTTTTACGGCATGGCTGCTTTGACTGTACTCTTATACCCACAGCTCTTAATTCTAAAGCGTTTAGGCTCTAAGGCTATATGGGCTATAGGCATTGCTATATTGCTCTCTTTTTTATTGTTATTAGTGCTAGCTATCGATGCGCATGTCTTTTATCTCTATCGCTTTCATCTAAGCGCCGCTATGCTCGAGCTCTATCTAAACGGGCAGATTATCAATTTCTCTGCGAGCATGTATCTGACCATCTTTATTGAGGGCGCCTTATTATTCTTATATACAGTGATAGCGGTGCTTCTTGCTTTTAAACTAAGTCAAAACTTCAAGCACTATATCTTAGCTCTATGCCTGCCGTGGTGTTTATTTTTTTTAGGCGTAAATCTTATGCATGCAGCTTCAGCTGCCTATGCTAATGTCACCGTAACCTCGATGGCTGGCAGAATTCCGCTTTATTATCCTTTGACGGCTAATACCTTTTTATTGAGACATGGCTTTATCACTGAAGAAGATATGACTGTAAATAAGGTCGATCTGCAGTCTATGGGACTTTTTAATTATCCTAAAAATCCTTTAGTGTATCAGGATGGAGCTAAGCCTTTAAATGTAGTCTTCTTAGTGGTGGATTCTCTGCGGGCGGATATGTTAAGCCCTGAGATCATGCCGCGACTTTCAAATTTCTCTGAGGGCAATTACGTCTTTTTAAATCATCATTCAGGTGGTAATTGTACCCGCTTTGGTATCTTTACTCTGTTCTATGGTATTCCCGGTAGTTATTGGACTGCAGCACGAAGCTCTGGCACTAAGGCGGCCTTAATTGAAGCGGCACAGCATTATAATTTTGAGATTAAGACCTTTACCTCAGCGCCTCTCTATAAGCCTGAATTTCATCAGACGGTCTTTGCTGGAGTTGATAATCTGCGCATGACTTCTGAAGGCGCAACCGTACTTTTGCGCGATAAAAACTGTATCGACGATTTTGAAAAGTACTTACAGGCAAAAGGAGATCAGAACTTTTTAAGCTTGGTTTTCTTAGATAATGTGCATGAATATTCTTTTGATAAGGATCAAGAGCGGATCTTCAAGCCCACTAAGGAAGCTTTTAATTATATGGAGCTCTCTCCTGAAACTGAGATTGAGCCTTATCGCAATTTGTGTAAGAACGCCTCTTATGCTGCCGATAAGAATGTAGGGCGAGTTTTAGATCTTCTAAGAGCTCACGATCTTTTGAAAAATACCATTGTTATTGTCACCGCCGATCATGGTGATGAGCTTAATGATAACGGCTTAAATTATTGGGGACATAATAGTAATTTCTCTAAAGCCCAAACACAGATCCCCTTTGTTTTATATTGGCCAGGAAGAGTAGGTCATAAAACCTCAACCCTCAGTACAGCTTATGATGTCAGCACTACGCTTTTAAAGCATAATTTTGCTGTTTCCAATCAAATCAGCGATTATGCCATGGGGCAGGATCTCTTCTCTCTTAAAGAGCGTCCCTATTTTTGGGTATCTTCCTATACGGAAAATGCTTTAGTGGGGAAGAGCAGTATCGGTATTTTTGATGTTTTAGGCTTTTTAACCTGGCGCGATCAGAACTATCGTAAAATTTCAAAGAGCTCTGATGAGCTTGAATATTGGCAGGCGTTACGCGATCTGAACTTTTACTTAAAAAAATAGCCAAAAAGAAAATATTGCACAAAATTGTCTCTTATACTATGTAGTTTTTATATAGTTAAATGTAAGCGTTTACATATAAAGTTCAGGTTAAGTATTGATATTAAAAAGTTTAAGAAATTATTAAATAAAATATTGTTATATATATGAGTTTATTTTGTAATTGTACAAAAGCTTAGGAAATGATTTTTATAAAAAAATTTTTAAATAAAATTTTGTGATCTCTTAGACACTTATGAAAAGAGGTACCAAAAAAAAGCGTTTGCGTGAGCATTAAAGGAAAATTTTGTTTATAATTCTAAGTGCGATCCGATTAGAGATCGTGTTAAATAAAATTATATTAAATAGGATTTATATCATGAAGAAGACTTTCTTAGCTGCTGCAGTTATTTCTGCTTTAGTAGCCTCTACCGCAGCCTCTGCTGCTACTGTTTATGACAAAGATGGTACCGTTTTAAACGTTAACGGCCGTATCGAAGCTCAGTGGTACAACGCTGGCTCTTACAGCAATATGACTGGTAAAACTGGTAACAACGACTCTTCCATCTACAACTGGGCTCGTATGGGCTTAGATGGCCGTTCTAAGTTAAACGATTATGCTACCGCTTTTGGTAAGATGGAGTTTGACGTTGCTGACGGCGACCGCGATATCAAAGAAAAAGATGATAAGACTGGCATGTCCGCTCGTGATCAGTTCATCGGTGTTGACTTTGGTAAGTTCGGTAAGATTCAGACCGGTCGTTACAAGTCCTTACTCCAGACTGTTGTTGCTGTTACCGACGTTTTAGCTGGTGATGGTGAGTCTGGTAAGACCTTTGTTATCGGTGATGAGCGTAATGCTGGTAAGTTAACCTACACTTGGAATGGTTATGGCTTCTTATTCGGTGCTGAATATCAGTCCGCCAAGAATGGTTACAAAGATCACGGCCCCAAGTTCAACGTTGAGAGCGGCTACAGCGTAATTGCTGGTTACACCACTCCGGCTGTTCTCTTTGGACCTATCAGCATCAAGGCTGGTTACTCTTATATGAATGGTCAGGACGATCCTATGGCAAAACTTGCAGAGGGTGTCGAACTTGTTGATTCTCAGGACGGTTGGGTAGCTTCCTTATCTTGGGGTGTTCCTTCCGCTGGTTGGTACTTCGCCGGTGAATACTCCACTAAGACCACTGAGTACTACGTTGTTAACAATGTTAAGGAGCTTGATTTAGAGCAGTCTGGCTTCGAAATTGTTGGTAAGTACAGCTTCGCTAACGGTTTATCCTTAGCTACTGGTTATCAGTATGAGAGAGCAGAGCAGGGTAAGGAGACCATTAAGTCCTCTCAGATTCCGGTTGTTGTCGAGTACAACTTCAACCCGAACTTCAAGGTCTATGCTCAGGCTAACTTCGGTGTTAATAGCACCAAGGAAAACGGCAAGGTCATTACCGACTATGGTTCTAAGCCTACCTACGGTGAGGGCAATGACTTCGCAGTTGGTGCTCGTTACACCTTCTAATTCAAGCCTAGCTTGATATAGAAATGGCTTAATGCCAAGGGGCCTCCTAAGGGAGGCCCTTTTGATTTCTGCAGATCTAATGCGCCTTCATACTATGGGCCTTTAAGACCTCTCTCCATCACAATATTCTCTTTCAGTAATCTCTATTTAGCCTCTTAGAACTCTTCTTTATAAGGACAGAGTATTAGCTATCTCTCTTAGATAAGTTAGGAAAGTTATATGTTTTTTAAATTCTTTTACGTTCCTTATCTAAGAGTCATTTATAGGCAAAAGGGCAGGCTCTTATGTTTTCTATAGTTAAGATGTAAAGTAGTCGCGACTTTAAGTCTTAGTGAGCTTATTTACAGAGTAGAGTTTAATCTAAGATGGGTTTTAGCTTTAGAAAAGGAAGGTAGGAGTTTTTGACATAAAAAAAGCGATGTAATTACATCGCCTGTGTTATCTAAGTGGTGCGACCTAATGGACTCGAACCATCGACCCCCACCATGTCAAGGTGATGCTCTAACCAAGCTGAGCTAAGGTCGCACTAAATTTTTACTGAAAACACTTAAATCCTAAGTGGTGCGACCTAATGGACTCGAACCATCGACCCCCACCATGTCAAGGTGATGCTCTAACCAAGCTGAGCTAAGGTCGCAATCAGTGGCAGTAATTATATCAATAAATTCCAATATAGCAAGTCTTTGTTAAAACTTTTTTAAGAATTATTGGTCTTTGAGGTGTTTAAATCTGATTTATAAGCCTGAGAGAGATAAAAATATTTTTTTTAATTTTGGAGCGGTGGGGGCACTTTTTTGCTAAATGATCAAAAAAAGTGAGTTTTTTATTTTTTGAGGAGTATAATCCATGGATGTTTGCTCTGCACAAGGTCTCGTCGAGTTGGTGCAAGAATAGCTGCAGGGGACAATCGTTTTATATCTTTTTTTATGGAGCCTCGCGATGCACAGTATGCATCAAGGTTTTTAAAATATGCCAAAAATTACTCTTCCAAATGGCGACATCAAAGAATTTGATCGCCCGGTCTCTATCTCTGAAATTGCTACTTCTATCGGTGCTGGTTTAGCCCGTGTTTGCGTTGCCGGTAAGGTTAACGGTGAGCTTCACGACGCTTGTGACTTAGTCTCTGAGGACTGTGAGGTTTGCATCATTACCCCTAAGGATAAAGAGGGTATTGAGATTATTCGTCACTCTTGCGCTCACCTCTTAGGTCACGCTATCAAGCAGTTATGGCCTAATACTAAGATGGCTATCGGTCCTGTTATCGACAATGGTTTTTATTATGACGTCGATATCGATCATAAGCTGACTGCTGAGGATTTAGAAGCTCTCGATAAGAGAATGCACGAGTTAGCTAAGACCGATTATCAGGTAATCAAAGAAGTTGCTGATTGGCAAAAGGCTTATGATACCTTCACTGAGCGTGATGAGCCTTATAAGAAGTTAATTCTTGAAGAGAATATCGATAAAGCCGATAAGAGCATCGGTTTATATCACCACAATGAATACGTCGACATGTGCCGTGGTCCGCACGTCCCGCACATGGGCTTCTGCCAGTTCTTCAAGCTCACTCACTTTGCTGGTGCTTACTGGCGTGGTGACTCTAAGAATAAGATGTTACAGCGTATTTACGGTTGCTGCTTTGCTAGCAAGGACGATCTTAAGACCTATATCCGTCGTCGTGAAGAGGCTGCTAAGCGCGATCACCGTGTTTTAGGTAAGAAGCTTGATTTATTCCACTTCCAACAGGAAGCTCCGGGTTTAGTTTTCTGGCACAATGATGGCTGGACCATCTACCGCATTGTTGAGAACTTTATGCGTACTATGTTGCATAAGTATCACTACATTGAGGTCAATACCCCGCAGATCATGGATAGAGTACTGTGGGAGCGTTCTGGTCACTGGGATAAATATGCTGAGAACATGTTTACCACCAAGTCTGAGAACCGCGATTATGCTATTAAGCCTATGAACTGCCCTGGCGCAATTCAGATCTTCAATTCTCGTACCCGTTCTTATCGTGATTTACCTATAAGAATGGCTGAGTTTGGTAAGGATCACCGTAACGAGCCGTCTGGCTCCTTACACGGCTTATTACGTGTACGTGGCTTCGAGCAGGACGATGGTCACATCTTCTGTACCGATAGCCAGATCTTAGATGTAGTTTCCGACTGCATTAAGATGGTTTACGACGTCTATAAGGTCTTTAACTTCAATAATGTTGACGTTAAGCTTTCTACCCGTCCTGAAAAGCGTATTGGCTCAGATGAGATTTGGGATCGCGCTGAGGCTGACTTAATTCAGGCCTTAGAGGCTAATAATCTCGAATACGAGTTACAGCCAGGCGAAGGTGCTTTCTACGGCCCTAAGATCGAGTTTACCTTACACGACTCCTTAGATAGAGCTTGGCAGTGCGGTACCGTACAGTTAGACTTCTCCTTACCGGCTCGTTTAGGTGCTCACTATATTGGTGAGGACAATCAGGAGCACGTACCGGTAATGATTCACCGTGCGATGTTAGGTTCCTTAGAGCGCTTTATCGGTATCTTAACTGAAGAGTACGCAGGTTCCTTCCCGACCTGGTTATCTCCGGTTCAGGCTATAGTTATGAATATCACCGACGATCAGGTTGATTATGCTAAGTCTGTCTGTGATAAGCTCGATGAGGCAGGCTTACGTGTCAGAACCGATCTGCGCAATGATAAGATTGGCTTTAAGGTCCGTGAGGCCACCTTAATGCACATTCCTTATATGATTGTCTGTGGTGCCCGCGAAGCTCAGGAAGGCAAGGTAGCCGTTCGTACCCGTAAGGGTGCAGATTTAGGCTCAATGTCAATTGAGGACTTGATTAAGCTGATAAATTCAGATATCATATCGCGCAAAAACATGCCTGATGCTGATCTCGAAATCCAAAAACAGCGAGATGAGCAGGAGCGTGCTAAAGATTAACTGCTTTTAAGCTTTGAATCTTGATGATTTTTGTTAGGAGAACTTGCTATAAACAACAATAGGAAGACCGGTAAATCTTTCCAAAAGAACCGGATTAACAACGATATCAGATGCCGTGAAGTGCGTCTGTTAGGCGAGGACAATGAACTTGTCGGTGTTATGCCGACAGTTGAAGCTTTGCGTATGGCTAAGGAGCGCGGCATTGATTTGGTTGAAATCAGCCCCAATGCAGAGCCCCCTGTATGCCGTTTGATTGAATATGGCAAGTTCCTTTACGAGAAGAGTAAAGACGCAAAGAAGAAAAAGCAAAAGGTTGTTCAGGTTAAGGAAATCAAATTCCGTCCTGGAACAGACGAAGGCGATTATCAGGTTAAACTACGCAACCTGATTCGCTTCCTCGAAGAGGGCAACAAGGCTAAGGTGACCTTGCGCTTCCGCGGTCGCGAGATGGCGCATCAGCACTTAGGTTTAGATGTCCTTAAGCGTGTAGAAGAAGATCTATGCGTTACTCGGGATTTAGCTACTGTTGAGTCTTCCTCACGTGTTGAGGGCAGACAGGCAACTATGGTTTTAGCCCCGAAGAAAAAATAGACTCAGGGTATCAAGTACTATATGCCCCTGTGAATAATGGGGGTATAAGTCTCCTGTTTTTTGTTTAAACTGCAATATTTAAATGCGGAGTTTATAAATGGCTGGTAAAGTCAAGGTCAAAATGAAGACCGATAGAGGCGTCGCTAAGCGCTTTAAGAAAACCGGTAGCGGTCACTACAAGTGCCGTCACCAGAACTTACGTCACATCCTCACTAAGAAGACTGCTAAACGTAAGCGTAATTTACGTAACATGGTTTACGTCAAGACTTGTAATCTGCGCGCTGTAATGCGTCAGTTACCTTACGCATAATAGCTGGAGGATATAAAAAATGGCTAGAGTTAAGCGCGGTGTTGTTGCCCATGCCCGTCACAAGAAAGTCTTAGATGCTGCTAAAGGCTACTATGGTGCTCGTTCACGTACTTATCGTGTTGCTGTTCAGGCTGTTACTAAGGCCGGTCAGTACGCTTATCGTGATCGTCGTCAGAAGAAGCGTCAGTTCCGTGAGCTTTGGATCGTCCGTATCAATGCTGCTGCCCGTCAGCACGATTTAAGCTACAGCCAGTTAATCAATGGCTTAAGAAAGGCTAACATTGATATCGATCGTAAGGTTCTCTCTGACTTAGCTATCAACGATAAGGAAGCCTTCAAGGTAATCGCTGATATGGCTCGTGCAGCTTTAAACTAAGATAGAGCTTAATCTATGAAAAAAAGGCTACGCCCATCAAGGTGTAGCTTTTTTTTTGGTTCTTCCGTATTGGTGTTGGAATCTCTGATGGGTAGTAACATAATTTAACATCCATTAGAGATTTTTTAACA
>USBR01000006.1 GCA_900552905.1 uncultured Succinatimonas sp.
CAGATTTTGTAGTTTTTTGCATTTCTTTATGGAATATTTTTCTACAAAATCTGAGAAAAAAAAGAGGCTGCATTGCAGCCTTTTTTATTGCTTAAAAATGGAACATTTTGCACAACCTACATAAATTTTAATAATGTTCAGCTATTATTTATAAAAATTTGTATAGAATAATAAAAAGCTTTTAGAGCGTATATAACTATAACAATAGACGTATATCTTACATACAAGAACCAATTTTCTGTTTTAGATGGTTAGGAGTAAATGATGGGTTATCAAAAGGTTGACGTGTCTGAGGCGTTTCGTGTCTATACCGGTGGCGGCACGGTAACCGTGGCTACCACCTCAGAGCAGGGCGTCAGCGATATTATGACGGCTGCCTGGAACTGCCCCTTTGATGCAAGTGAAATTCTGGTGGTTTTGGCCTCGACCCATACTACTACCGAAAATATTTTAAAAACATCTAAATTTGTTGTTGCCATTCCAGAGGCTTCACAGAAAGAGCAGATCCTAAATGTAGGTTCTGTCCATGGCCGTGATTGTGGCGATAAATTTGCGGCTACAGGTGTGCCTTTTGAGCTTTCTGAGAAGTTACAGATTAAGGTTTTACCTAACTGCTTAGCTTATTTCGAATGCGAACTTGCCGATAAGGAGCTCTTAGCTAAGACTGGTATCTGCATGGGGCATGTTATCAATCTCTATGTTCGTGAAGGCTTGTGGAACGAAGAAGAGCATAGCTTTGCTAAAGGCGCTAAGCTATCTTTACATCATGTTACCGAAGATAAATTCTTAACCGGTGGCGCGGAGGCTTAATATGAGTGAGAACAATCAAGATCGCATCGTCGATTATGCCCTGTCTCTTTTTAAAGTCACCGCCGAAGAGTCTTTAGCTTATGACTCTCCTTCTGAGTACGAGCGCTTATTGCACTTTGCTCATGATGATGAATACGAGCTTTGTTTTGATATCGATATTCTGCGCGAGGGCGAGGAGTTTTTAGAGGATGATTTTGAATACCCTCTGTATAAAGTTAGCCTCGTCTATAGCAAGAAGAATCGTCATGATGATTATGACGATACGGTAGCGGCAAATCTTTACTTCTCCGATGAGAGTATGCGCGAGCAACAAGGGCGTGTAGATTGGTTCCCCAATGGGGATTAGAACAGCGGGGTCACGAGGGTGACCCCTTTTTTTTAAGGAAGAATTGTTATCTTGGTGCCGACATCGACCAGGGAGATGAATTCGTCGATATCTGGATTTAACAGGGCAATACAGCCATTGGTCCAATCGGTGCGCTGAACGGTCTCTTGATATTCACTGCGTGAAGGCGGTTGACCGTGAATCATGATCATGCCACCGGGGCGCATGCCCATCTTGCGCGCATTGAGAATATCCTGTTCATTAGGATAGGAAATGTGGAAGGCGCGATAATAATTAGAGCGCTCCTTAATATAATCGAGAGTATAGTCACCCTCAGGAGTACGGCGGTCGCCCTCGTATTGCTTGCGACCTACCGGGCGATCTGAAAGCGCAATCCAATATTTCTTGACCACGCGATTTTTATTCATAAGTATCATCTGATGGTGTGATTTATGAACGATCACATGATCGACTAAATTTTTGCGCAGTCCATAGCTTCCGGCGGGGAAGATATTAAGACCGTAGATTTTACCTAATTTCTGATAATCAAAATCCTCGTCATAGACTACATCTTCACTGACAGCCTGAGAGAGGAGATCATTTGGTAAGTTATGCCAGATCTGAGCGCTGACACTGCCGGCAAAACTTAATATCATAAAAAAAATGCTGTAAACTAAGGTCTTCAATTGACACTCCAGAACTAAGCGTTGGCATACGGATATGTGCCCGCACAAATTATACATTATAGTCCCGTTTAGGTGAGATTTTTCCATGCAAGATAATGAAGAACATAAGCGCGCTTTAAGCTTAGACGGCGTGGAGCAATTGCCTTTAGCGCAATTTGCTGAGGATGCCTATTTAAATTATTCCATGAATGTTATCCGTGACCGTGCCTTGCCCTCAGTCACCGATGGCATGAAGCCGGTACAGCGCCGTATTGTTTATGCTATGGCTAAGCTTGGTATCAATCCTAAGGCTAAGCATACTAAGTCTGCGCGTACTGTAGGTGAGGTTTTAGGTAAGTATCATCCGCATGGAGATTCCGCCTGTTATGAGGCCATGGTCTTGATGGCTCAGGACTTTAGTTATCGCTATCCCCTCATTGACGGTCAGGGAAACTGGGGTGATGCTGAGGAGCCTAAATCTTTTGCGGCAATGCGTTATACCGAGTCGCGCTTAGCTCCATATGCTAATGTCTTGCTCTCCGATCTCAATCAAGGATGCGTAGAGTGGATGCCAAATTTTGATGGTACTGTTGACGAGCCTAAGGCCCTGCCGGCGCGACTGCCGAATATTTTACTCAATGGTACTACCGGTATTGCCGTGGGTATGGCTACCGATATTCCGCCGCATAATCTCAATGAGGTGGCGAGCGCTTGTATCTATCTTTTAGATAATCCTGAGGCTACAGTTGCAGAGCTTATGACCATGGTTAAGGGCCCGGATTATCCTAATGGTGCGGATATCACTACCTCTAAGGCTGAACTTTTGCGTATGTATGAAAGTGGCCGCGGGATTATCCGTCAGCGTGCAGTCTATGAGCTTGAAAAGGAAGGCATTGTGATTAAGGCCTTACCGTATCAGGTCTCAGGCGGTACCGTCGAAAAGCAGATTGCCGATCTCATGGCGAAGAAAAAGCTCTTACAGATAAGCGATATTATCAATGCCTCCGATCATGAAAATCCCTGCAAGCTCATCATTGTGCCTCGCTCAAAACGGGTGGATGTCAATGAGCTCATGGAGCAATTATTTGCTTTAACCTCGCTTGAAAATACCTATAGAGTAAATCTCAATATCTTAGGTTTAGATGGAAAGCCGGCGGTTAAAGATCTCAGGACTATTTTAAGTGAGTGGCTGAGCTTTAGAGTTAAGACTGTGACCTCGAAGCTTCAGCATCGTTTAGATGCGGTAAATGCTCGTTTGCATTTATTAGAGGGTTTACTTACGGTCTTTTTGAATTTAGATGAAGTCATCGAGATCATAAGACACGCAGATGATCCTAAAACTAAGCTTATGGAGCGCTTTAAGCTTACTGAGCTACAGACTGAATATATTTTAGAGACTAAGCTAAGGCAATTAGCTCGTTTAGAGGAGATGAAGCTTACAGCTGAGCAAGATAAACTCTTAGAGGAAAAATCTAAGCTTGAAGGCTTATTAGGCTCAGAGAAAAAGCTTAAGAGCTATATTAAACGCGAAATTAAAGAAGATATGAAGCTCTATGGCGATGAGCGTCGCTGTGAGCTCAATGAATGTGAGGCTGCCGTTGCCATTTCTGAGGAAGAGCTCTTGCCGGTAACTTTAGCTACAGTAGTGCTCTCAAAGATGGGCTGGGTGCGCTCGGCTTCAGGTGCTGATGTCGATGCTAGCTCTCTTACCTATCGTTTAGGCGATAGTTTCCTCTCTAAGGCCTCAGGTAAGAGCAATGAAAGTGCCGCCTTTATCTCCAATAAGGGCCGCGTCTATGCGGTAGATATTCGCGATTTACCCTCAGCGCGCAGTCAAGGTGAGCCTTTATCCTCTAAGGTAAAGCTCTCCGATGGGGAAAATCCCGTGCATGTGCTCATTGCCCGTGAGGGAGATAAATATCTTTTAGCAAGCTCTAAGGCCTATGGCTTTGTCTGTGACGGTAAGGATTTGTTTACCCGCAATCGTAGCGGTAAGGCTTTGGTCAATTTAGATAATGATGCTGAGATCTTAACGCCGCTTAAGGTTACAGATGTAGAGAGCGATCTTGTGGTGGTTGCCAGTAAATTAGGACGTTTATTAGTTTATAAACTCAGTGAATTGCCTCATTTAACCTCAGGTCGTGGCAATAAGCTTATCAATATCAATGGCGCTAAATTAGAGGTCGGCGCTGATGGTATTGCGGCTTTGACTTTGGTAGCGTCAGGATCTTCTTTGATTATCCATTGCGGTAAGCGCGTGCTCAATCTTAGCGCTTCAGAACTTGCTGATCGTGTCAGCAGTAGAAGCCGCAGCGGCGATCTGCTTCCGCGCGGCTTCCAAAAGGTCGACTCTTTAGAGACGGTAACTAAGGTCCCTGAAGAGGTGGTATTTGAGTTAGGCTAGAAGGCGAACCAATAGATACCGAAGATGCCGAAAAAGAGGCGATTGAGGGCAAAGATCGCGATCAGCACCACCATAAGAGAAATATCGATCATGCCAATAGGCGGGATGATTTTCTGAACTGGGGCGGTGATAATGGCGGTAATTTGCCCAACATAGAAGCTAAAGGCACGGGTACTAGGTAGCCAGGAGCTTAAAGCCTGAGCAAAGAGTAGGCAGATCACTAAATAGCCAAAGCTCTTTATGAACATCACCAAGGTGAGGATGACCATTTCCTGCACGCTCATCTTGAAGCTAAAGAATAAAGCGCCAAAGGTCGCCATGCAGATAAAGAGCGCGACGATAAAGCCGCCTAGGTAAAAACTACCTATATGCAGACCGCGGCGGGGCAGGCGCTTGATTATAGGATCAGTAAGTTTAATTACTGCCTGCGTTAGCGGATGGTAATAATCAGCGCTTGATGATTGCAGCAATGAGCGTAGCTGAAAGAGCATGACCAAGGCTTGTACGGCTAAAAATAAAAAATACACGCTTACTCCTTATTAGTATAGTTTTTCAAATTCATAGGTTCGGTCTAAACTGGCCTTGATGGTGGCAGCCATCATCTCTTCAAATTTATAGGCCGTCATTTGGCTTAGTCCTGCAAAGGTAGTACCACCCTTAGAGGTTACCGCCTCACGTAAGCTTGCAAGAGAAGTTTCAGGATTATGTTTTGACATATTTGCACCGCCTAAGAGGGTCATTTCCACCATCTCACGTACGGCTTTTTCCTCTAAGCCATAGCGACAACCCTCAGCACAGAGAGCTTCCATAAAGCGATAGACAAAGGCCGGACCACAGCCGCAGATAGCGCCGATGACATTGAGCTGTTGCTCATCGCCCTCAAAGCATTGACCTAAATTAGCTAATAGCTCGCGGCATAATTGTTTTTCCTCAGCATCGACATTCTGTGCATAACTTACAGCAATCACCCCTAAACCAAGTTTAGCAGGGGTATTAGGCATAATGCGGATAAGCTTATCTGAATTTATGTATTTTTTAATGGAGGCGAGCTTAAAACCGGCGGCCATAGAGATGACTAGCTTTTGGCTAAAGTCGATATTATGCGCAGCTAAATCCTCTAAGACTTGGGTTAAAATTTGCGGCTTTACTCCTAAGAAGATGACATCAGCCTGCGTTGCAGCTTCGATATTGTCACATGTGATCTTAGCGCCAGCGTCTTTAAAGTGGCTGAGTTTTTCAAGATGCGGGCCTGAGACTATGATCTTAGCGGTGCTATAACTTTTAGCGATACCGTCAAAGATACAAGTCGACATATTGCCACCGCCGATAAAGGCAATGTGTTTATTAGCAACCGCGGCTTTACTATAAGAACGCTCACCAAAGATAGCTGTGCCGATACGGATTTCAGTTGAGCCGGCGGCAATTGCCTCGTGCAGATCATGCGTCATCCCCATAGAGAGGGTATCGATAGAGGCAATGCTGTCTTGATACTGTTTAAAAATTGTCTCTAAGGCTTTAAATTCACGGGCAATTTCTGCCATATCGTCAGTCTCTTTAGCCACGCCCATAAAACCCTTTAGCACTAAGCGCTCACATTCTAAGCACGCTTTAACTAAGGAATCGAGATCCTCAAAGCTACAGCCAGATTTTTGTGCTTCAGCGCTTAAGTTCACTTCTAATAAGATTTCCAAAGGCGGTAAAGCTTCAGGTCTTTGCTCGTTAAGACGCTTTAAGATAATCTCTCTATCGACGCTTTCGACCATATCGAAATTAGCAGCAATGAGACGGGTTTTATTCTTTTGGATAGGGCCAATAAAATGCCATTTGATGTCATTAAGGCCTTGTGCTTTGATTTTCTGAATTTTATCGACAGCTTCGTTGACATAGGATTCGCCAAAATGACGCTCTCCTTGGGCATAGGCTTCTAAGATCATTTCAAGAGGTTTAGTCTTGCTGACACATAAAAGGTCGATGTCCTTACTCTCACGGGAGCTTTCCTGGGCAAATTTTTCAATATTAGCGTGAATTTTTTGCAAATTGTCTTTAATGCTATTCATTTATTTTCTCAAAAAAACGTATTATGAAGTATTATAGGGACCGTTTTTACGGCATGAGCTTTTGTGCTTATTTTGATTTAACTAAAAGGAATGTCAAATGTTTGTAATTGATCCTGAAAAATGTACTCAATGTGGTGAATGTATGGATATTTGTCCATGCGGCGCTGTGGTTGAACAGGATGATGGCACTTTTGCCATTGATAAGGATTTATGTGCCGAATGTGCCGTCTGTCAGGACGAATGCGCTTTCGAGGCCATCTCTGAAATCGACTTTGCCGCCGTCTAGTGCGGCAAAGCCTCATCTATTTTTAATCTAAGGCCTTTTGGGCACACTTAGTCATTTCAGTGGCGACCTCGGCCTTATCGAGATTTTTGATATTAACCTCCATCATATTGAAAGGAATCTCGATATTATTCTCCGCAAAAATCCTCAAAGTCTCAGAGCAGAGATAATCGAAGGTAGGCTTACGCTTACCGATCTCGTTAACAAAGACATCGCAGTGAATATTGACACTGCTATCGGCTAGAGCTGAGATAAATACCGACGGTTGCTTAGTGCGCGAAATCTCCGGACAACGGGAGATGATCTGCTTTAATAATACCTTAGCTTTCTCAACATCGGCGCCATAAGCTACACCTACATCAAAATCAAGTTTCGTGACCGTATTGCTCAGCGACCAGTTAGTTAAAGCTGAGGTGATGAACTGACGGTTAGGGATCATGACTTCCTTATTTTCAAAGGAAATGATGGTGGTGGAGCGGATACGGATCTTATTGACAGTACCTGAGAGGCCTGACAGGGTGATGATATCGCCCACACGGATCTGACGCTCAAAGAGAATGATGAGGCCAGAGACGAAGTTTGCGAAGATTTCCTGTAAACCGAAACCTAAACCTACGGAGAGGGCGGCGACTAACCACTGTAAATTTTCCCATTTAATTCCGATAGCACCGGCTGCAAAGATGATACCTAGGGCGGTAATGCCATAGGAGGAAACGATCCTGACGGTATAGGCGGTACTACGGGTGGTATTGTCAGAGCGTAAGAGCAAGATCCTCTCTAAGAGTGCCGGTAAGTTGCGATTTAGGATGCCAGCTACGGCTAAGATAAAGAGCGCCAGGAGAATATCGGCAACGGATAAAGACTCAGTGATCACCATCTGACCGTTAACGAGTTGCTCATTTGAGAGCACATTGACAGTCTTAAGATAGCCTAAAACACCGGCTAAATCGTTCCAGAGAATATAGACACAGACCACAATGAGGGCTAAAAGCATGATATTGACCAGCTTAAAGGCCTTAGCCCCGATGAATTCAAAGCGGATACCGTGCTTGTGGGCGGGGATCTTTTTATTATCATTGCGCTTTTGGGCTTTAATTTTCTGCAGACGATGGGCTAAGATGGCGCTTTCGACAGTGTGCATCATGCGTCTTAGGGTATGCTTTAATAGCCAGTATAAAAGCACAAAGTAGAAGGTATAGGCTAGGCGATTGATGAGTTTTACTGTGGTGTAATAGTAACCTGACAGCATCATCACTAAGACTACAGTCGGAACACATAGACAAAGCGCGCCTAAAATCCATAAAGCCGGGGATAGACCTTCGGTTTGTAATTTATTTTTAACCCAAGAAGCTGAGAGTAGGACTAGGGCTAAAGAGCATAAGACTACAATTAGATAACCTAAAATATCGTAATAAATACTCTCAGAATCGATTTCAGCAATATTAGCTACCACCAATACCGGAATGACCGCGATCCAAATTTTACCCATAAGGATACGCTGTTGTTCTAATTGTGCCGGTGGAATGCAGAAGTGACGCTGCGCTAAAGAGTTAGGCTTTAGGATCTCTAAGAAGAAGACAAAGACTGCAATATGCAGTGATAGCATCATGATAACGCGATCCTGAGAGCTACTGTCAGAGAGCAGCAAGATCACAAAGACCGCACCTAGAGCGATACGCCAGATCATCTTCGGGAGCTGATTGAGAATGGAGACTACGATCGCCACCGGAGTTACCCACAATTTATCGTTTTGATGATCAAGGCGTAGCGCTAAACGATTTTCATGGTGCTTTAAGGTCTTTCTAAAATAGAGAATAAAGAAAGCGATAAAGGCTAAAGGCGAGAATTTAATTAAAGTATCGATAGTATCGTCGTTAAATTCCTCGGTGCGAATTTTCTGCACAATCGAGCTAAATTCATTGGCAAGATAGGGCAGAGCGGTGGTTAAAAACTCAAAGCTTAATGGCTGATTACTCGGGATCCAAAAGAGCTTTTCGGTAATATTGTTTTTAAGCTGTGATCTTAATTTATTAAGTTCGGTGTAATCGATCTTAAGGGCAATAGAGGTATTGAGTTCATTGGCAAGCTCTTGATAGAGATTGTTATACAGAGCCTGACGCTGCTCTAAAATGGATATGACCTTAGAGCGTTTGGAAGCTAAGCTTGGAGTGAGCTTAATCAACTCGTCAGCGGCTTTTTGCAGATCAAAGAGGGAGTCGCGGCGCTCTTTGAGCTCATATAACCATAAATTGAGATCAGGAATGGTCTCATCGAGGTTATAGCTGAGCTTAATCTCCGGAATCACGCTTTGTTGCTTATTTAAAAGACGGGAGAGCACTAAACTGCGGTCTAAATCCTGCAATTGAGCGTCTAAGCTCTTTTGAATCTGCTGAATTTGACTGAGAGTTGAGGCCACATCATGCGCATCTTTATTTAAAAGGTTGTTGCGCGCGCGGGAGTCATTGAGATAATTGAGGACATTTTGATTGACCTTTAACAGCTTTAAGAGCTCGGGATCATCAATTTGTGAGGCCTCTTCTTTGGTTTTGCTCTCGTCATCCTTTTGCATGACTAAAAGCTCAGTCTGGCGATTTTGTAGCGCAGTAATATAGTCTTGATAATACTTAAGCTTAATGGACAAGATCTTAAAGCGATAATCTGCCATATTCTGCAATGAAGATAAGCCCTGTAGCTGCTCTTGAAGTAAGGTATTTTGCTGGGTTAAGACTAAAACCTCTAAAGCTTTAAGCTTAATGTTTAAAGAGGTGATGTCGCTAGATGCATTGATAGCCTCCATATCGGTCTTAATTTTGGCTTTATTGGAGGTAAGTGTGCTTTGCGCCTTTTCAGGTAAGGTCTGCAAAATACTGGTATCGGCGGTGAGCTTGGTGATCTCATCTTGAAGCGCTGTAGATTGATCCTTAAGCTTAGTTAAGTTTTCACTGACAGCATCGGCACTAAGCGCGCTACTATCAGGGATATTGGTGAAATTTTTTTCAGTAGCGGCGTATTCTGCGGCTAATTGCTTAAGTTTAGAATCAGCATTTGCAAGCTGAGTCTTTAAATTCTTATGGGTATTAGTAAGCTCAGTAAGCTTATCTAATTGATCTAAAGCGGTATTGAGGCTTGCAAGCTTAGCTTTGCGATCGGCATCGCTGAGAGCTGAGTCCTCATTAACCTTAGCAATTTGAGCGTTGATCTCAGTTGCTGTCGGTAAGGAAATTTTGCCTTGCGCAGTTTCAAGTCCTTGAGCTAAGACATAGGGACTTAGCACTAAAAGGAAAATAAATAGGTAATTTTTGATTATTTTGAGCATAAAAATCTCTATTTTGACCAATAATAGTTGTCCATTATAGGACTAAAAGCCCTGAAGATTTGCGCATTTGCAAAAGCTTGGCACTTTTGTACTTTTTTAGCCGATTTTAAGTGTACAGGAGTTTAATTTTCTTAACTTTTCTGACAATAAATTGCTAAATCTTTATCGAAGGTAGCGACGCTGTTATAATTTGCCCAAAATTTTTTGAACTTTTTTTAATTTCGCCAGTCAAAGAGTCATACAAGGTGATAAAGAGCTTATGAATCCTCCCCACGACACAGTCAACGCAGCATCATCTGATGACCAGATCGTAAGGCGGGTTCAAGGTGGCGATAGAAATGCCTACAATCTCCTCGTATTGCGTTATCAACATAAAGTGATTCAAATCGCTTTAAAGTTTGTAAATAATCAAGCTGATGCTAACGACATTGCGCAGGAAGCTTTTATTAAGGCCTATCGTGCTATCGGTAATTTTCGTGGTGAAAGCGGTTTTTATACTTGGCTTTATCGCATCGTTACCAATACCGCAAGAACCTATTTAGAGTCCACCTCTAAGCACCGCCATAATGTGGATGTTGATGCTGAGGATATCAATTCTCAGGATCATCAGGGAGCACTGACAAGCCCTGATTCACCTGACAGAATAATTGAATCTCAAGAGTTGCAAAAAACCATTATGCAGGCTCTAGCGCAATTACCTCAGGAATTGCGACAGGCCATTACCCTTCGAGAAGTTGAAGGTCTTGCATATGATGAGATCGCTAAATTGACCTCAGTTCCAGTCGGAACGGTAAGATCGCGAATCTTTAGAGCGCGTCAATTTATCGAAGAAAAGATGGCGGCCTTGGGAAGATAACGATATAAGGGAGTCTCAAATGACTAAAAGCGAGCTTGATTGGAAGAATGAGGAATTATCCGCCCGTTATGATGGCGAAGACCTTCCACATGCAAATATGTCCTTTCAAGAAGACGAAAAGGAGCACTTACAGGCTTGGTCTTTGATTGGTGCTACTATGCGTCAGGAATTAGCCTCTGAGGTCAATTTATCCTTAGCCGATAAGATCATGGCTGAAATTGAACAAGAGGAAACTCCAGTCGTCTCTGAGCAAACTGAGATTGAAACTCCGCGTTATAAGCTTTTAAATATGTTCCGCAAAGTAGGCTTTGTCTTAACTCAGACTGCCATTGCCGCTTCTATCGCTATGGTTACCGTTATCGGTTATCAAACCTATAATGCTGAGGAGAATTTAAGTTTAGATAAAGCTCCGGTGGCAGCTTTAGGCCCGGTGAGCAATGTCAATTTAGCTAGCTATCAAAGCGCTCCTAATAACAATATTATCCGTTTAGGGGATAGTGCTTATGCTGGCAATGATGGTCTCAATGCCGCGAAAAAGGCTGAGATCCGTAATTTACAAAATCATGAGATGGAACTTATCAATGATTATATCCGTCTCTATGTTTCAAGCCCGTCGGCACAATAATGCTTAAAATTTTAAAGAAATACGCAATCCTGTTTATGGGGATTGCGTTTTTTTGTCTAAATCAAGCACAGGCCTCTGAGGCCTTAGGCGATCAATGTCTTCTCAATTTTAAAGAGCTACAACAAAGCTATACTGAGGTTAATGCAGATTATACTATTGTCAGTGGTGACGGTAGCAATATGCATGCTTACACTCTCAATCATCGTTTTCAGCACAATTCCTCTTACTCTTTGTGGAAAAATCTCAATGGCGAGATTGCCGGTTATTTTCTAAGAGATAATGTCGGTTTTGATTTCAATCAAGATCGCAATTCAGTATCTACACTGTCATGGCATCAGACCCATCTTTGGGATCGCCTCCTCAGAGCCGGTACGGTTTTAAAAGATTATAATTGCATGATTGCAGGTCGCACTAGGCTTGCCGATCGCAAGGTGACCTTATTGCGCTTTGCCCCAGCTGACGATCTGCGCTATAGCTATGTGATTGCTAAAGATGAGGATAATGGTTTGCCAGTAGAGCTCAATGTCATCAATCCTAATGGCAATTTAGTCGTCAAGATTTCCTCAACTAATACCGTCATCAATCATAACAGCCATTTCATCTATAACGATGAAATCTTCGATCGTTTTGAGCTCTTAAAGAAAGCGCCGAAAAATGCCGAGGCTAAGCCGTGGGCTATATTAAATATTCCTAAGCAGTTTAAGCTTCAAGAAGAATCCTCCGTGCTTATAGGCGATAGTGAGGTCGCGTATCAGCGCTATAGCGATGGCCTTACCGATTTTAGAGTTTTCCGCAATCGCGCACAAAGTCTTTATGTGCCTTCCGCTCTCAATGGTACGCTCACCGTCCTGCGTCGCTCCGATCGCAATTATGAATACGCCGTAGTGGGAGAGGTACCGCTACAATTAGGTGAATATGTATTAAAACGCCTTTCTTCTCATCATTAACAGCATTTCCAAATACTCTGTGATGCTGTTAAAATAAGCGTTCATATCAGAAGGTTAATGCACAGGCCCTTTGGGCCTTAGGTAGCTTATAAAGCTACATCATCCCCATAGGAAAAATTTATGGCAGAAGTTTACGACCGCTCTTTGGTTAGAAATTTTTCAGTAATTGCGCATATTGATCACGGTAAATCCACACTCTCCGACCGCTTTATTCAAATGTGTGGTGGTTTGACCGATCGTGAGATGAAATCTCAGGTGCTCGATAATATGGATATCGAGCGCGAACGTGGTATTACCATTAAAGCTCAGGCAGTAACTTTGCATTATAAGGCTCGTGACGGCAAGACCTATGAGCTTAACTTTATCGATACCCCAGGACATGTGGACTTCTCCTATGAAGTTTCCCGCTCTTTATTTGCCTGTGAAGGTGCGCTTTTAGTAGTTGATGCCTCTCAGGGTGTAGAGGCGCAGACCCTCGCTAATTGCTATCAGGCTATCGATCTTAACTTAGAGGTAATTCCGGTTTTAAATAAGATCGACTTACCTTCAGCAGATCCTGATCGCGTTATCGATGAAATTGAAGATCTCATCGGTATTGAGGCTCATGATGCCTGCACTTGCTCAGCTAAGACCGGTATCGGTGTTGATGATGTTTTAGAGCGTTTAGTCCACAGTATTCCTGCCCCTGATGGTGATCCTGAAGCTCCGTTACAGGCTTTAATTATCGATTCTTATTTTGATGATTATCTAGGTGTAGTAGCCCTCGTCCGCGTTAAGAACGGTACTTTGCGTAAGGGCGATCGCATCAAGGTAATGTCGCAAAATACCGCATGGGTGGCTGAGAGTTTAGGTATTTCTACACCTAAGCGCGTGCCGGTCACAGTTTTAAATTGCGGTGAGGTCGGTTGGGTAGTCTGCGATATTAAATCCGTTCATGCTGCCCCTGTAGGTGATACCATCACTCACGTCCGTGCTCCGTGCACTGAGCCTTTACCGGGCTTTAAGAAGGTGAAGCCGCAAGTTTATGCCGGTATGTTCCCGGTAGATACTGAGGATTATGATGCCTTCCGTGAGGCTTTAGATAAATTATCCCTCAATGACGCTTCCTTATTCTTTGAGCCTGAAAACTCTAAGGCCTTAGGCTTTGGTTTCCGCTGTGGCTTCTTAGGCATGCTCCACATGGAGATCATTCAGGAGCGTTTAGAGCGTGAATACAATTTAAACCTCATTACTACCGCGCCTACGGTAATCTATGAGATTTTATTGACCTCAGGTGAGATTATTCACATCGATTCTCCGGCAAGCTTACCGCCAATTAGCAATATCGCTGAAATCCGTGAGCCTATTGCTGAGTGCCGTATGCTCATGCCCGCTGAATATGTCGGTGCGATTATCAAGCTCTGTCAGGAAAAGCGCGGTATTCAAACTGGTCTTGTTTATCACGGCGATCAGGTTGCGCTTACTTATGAAGTGCCGATGTCCGAGGTCGTGTTAGACTTCTTTGATAGATTAAAGTCGGCCTCTCGTGGTTATGCATCTTTAGATTATAGCTTCAAGCGCTTTAACTGTGACGATCTGGTGCGTATGGATATTTTGATAGCCGGTGAGCGTGTCGATGCTCTCGCTATCATCTTACACCGTTCTGTAGCACAGTCTCGCGGTCGTGGTGTAGTGGAGCAGATGAAGGAAGTTATTCCGCGTCAGATGTTCGATATCGCCATTCAAGCGGCTATCGGCTCACAGATCATTGCCCGTTGCACCGTTAAAGCCCTGCGTAAGGATGTTTTAGCTAAGTGCTATGGTGGCGATATTACCCGTAAGCGTAAGCTCTTAGAGAAGCAAAAGGCCGGTAAGAAGCGTATGAAGCAATTAGGTCGTGTTGAGGTGCCGCAGGATGCCTTCTTAGCTATCTTAAAGGTCGGCAAGGAATAAATGCTATGAATACCTTTGCTCTTTTATTGTTAATTGCCTCCATAGTCTCAGGTTTATGCTGGGCCTATGATTTCTTTCATGCCCGTAAGCTACGTAAAAGCAATTTAGAAGCTCTGATTGCGGTAAATCCGCAGGCCTCGCGTAAGGAAAGACGCAAGATCATGGAGCCAACTGGCCTCATAGGTCAAACCGGTTCCTTGTTTTATATCATTTTATTGGTATTTTTATGCCGCTCCTTTGTGATTGAGCCTTACCGTATTCCTTCAGGTTCGATGTTGCCTACTCTCTATGTTGGCGATTTCATCGCGGTCACTAAGTGGAATTATGGTATACGTGAGCCTTTAACTAATAAGATCATCTTTGAAACAGGCGCTCCTCAGCGCGGGGATGTCATTGTCTTTAAGTATCCTGAGGATCCGAGCGTCGATTATATTAAGCGCGTCATCGGTGAGCCTGGCGATATTATTATCTATAAGGATAAGCAGTTATTCTTAATTAAAGCCGATGCACCTAAGGATTCTCTGCCGACCTTAGTTGAAAGAGTAGCTGACGGTCAGTATGTAGAAAAGGTGGCCGGCTTTGATGAGACTTATGATGTTTATAAAGAGCAATTAGATGAGCTTGAGCATCAGATTTTAATTAACCCGCATACTAGCGATTTCTCACAGTACTTCTATCGTCAAAAGGGCCTGCCGGTAGGGGCCTGGCGCGTACCTGAGAATAGCTATTTTGTCATGGGTGATAATCGTGACAACAGCCGCGATAGCCGCTTCTGGGGCTTTGTGCCGATGGAAGCTGTCATCGGTAAGACTGTAGGAATTTGGTTGTCGTTAGAATTTAACCGTGACAAGGATGATTTATTGCCCGCGATTATTCCCTCGGCAGTTCGCTTTGAGCGCATTGGCGCTATGAGGTAAGCATGTCAGAACATACTCTTATAGAGTTGCAGAATTTAGAATTGCGCCTAGGTTATGCCTTTGAAAACCTAGAGCTATTAACTCAGGCTTTAACTCACAGAAGTTATGGCGCGGTTCATAATGAGCGTTTGGAATATTTAGGCGATTCGATCTTAGGTATGATCATTGCAAAAGAGCTTTATGATCTTTTCCCTAAATGTCCTGAAGGCGATCTCACCCGCATGCGTTCAACTCTCGTGCGTGAGACTACTTTAGCGGAATTAGCCCGTGAATTTGGTATTGGTAATGCTTTAAGATTAGGGCCAGGCGAGGTCAAAAATGGCGGTTCGCGCCGTGAATCCCTCATTGCCGATGCGGTTGAGTCTATCATTGGGGCTATGTTTATCGACTCTAAAGAGGACTTTCCGCGCATCCGTCAGGTGGTTTTAAAGTGGTTTGATTCACGTCTTAAGACTATTAAGCCTGATGTTAATCAAAAGGATCATAAATCCACCTTGCAGGAATTATTGCAATCACAGCATAGATCCTTACCGGTATATCGTATCGAGCGCGTTTTAGGTCCTGAAAACAATCAGATCTTTGAGATTTCTGTAGCTGTCGACGGAGTTCCGGTCTTTAAGGGGCAGGGCTCTTCACGCCGTAAGGCCGAGCAGGAGGCTGCAGGTCAGGTTTTAGATTATCTTCACGCACAGGAGAAGCTCTAATGCAGCATTTTGGTTTTGTCGCGATCATTGGTCGTCCGAATGTGGGTAAATCTACCCTGATGAATCATCTTATCGGTCAGAAGATCAGTATCACTTCAAGAAAGCCGCAGACTACCCGCAATCGGATCTTAGGTATCGATACTGTCGGTGATTATCAAACCGTCTTCGTCGATACTCCAGGCTTACACCGCGAGGAAAAGCGTGCTATCAATCAGCTTATGAACCGTGCAGCTCAAAGTAGCTTAGGTGATGTGGAGCTCGTGCTCTTTGTAGTTGATTCTGAGCGTTTTAACGATGACGATGAGATGGCTTTAGCCCGTGTGCGTCAAGCAGGTATTCCGACGGTATTAGTGGTCAATAAGGTCGATAAGGTCGGCGATAAAGAGCAATTATTACCTTTAATTGAAAAGCTTTCAGAAAAGATGAGCTTTAAGGAAATTGTGCCGGTTTCTGCTTTACGCGGTAATAATTTAGAGAGCTTGCGTAAGATCATTCACGAGAGCTTACCTGAGGGCGAGCATTTATTCCCCGATGATGCCATTACCGATAGATCATCACGTTTTCTTGCCGCTGAAATCATTCGTGAAAAATTGATGCGGCAGATGGGTGATGAGTTACCCTATAGCGCTACTGTAGAAATCGAGCAATTTGCCGAAGAAGAGAATCTTTTACGTATCAGTGCTGCTATCTTAGTTGAGCGCACCGGTCAAAAGAAGATGGTTATCGGTGCCGGTGGTCAGCGTATCCGTAAGATCGGTACTGAGGCCCGTATTGATATGGAAAAACTCTTTGAGCAAAAGATCTTCTTGAAGCTTTATGTCAAGGTTAAGGCCGGTTGGGCTGATGATGCGCGTGCCTTAAAGAGTCTCGGGTATGCCGACTTTGAGGAGCATTGATAACGGACTTTTAAATAAAGCTCCGTGCTTTATTCTGCATAAGCACCCCTATAAGGAGCGCGATTTATTACTAGAGTTATTGACGCTTGAATATGGGCGTCTGCGCGCCATTTGCCGTCTCGGCAAAAGGGCGCAATTACGTAATAATGCGCTCTTACAAAGCTTTGTCCCCTTACGCTTAACCTTATTTAAGGGGCGGGGTGAGCTTTATAATGTCGGGGAAATCAGGCAGGAGGGAGCGGCCTTTAAAATTGCTATCCCCAATCTTTTTTGTGCGCAATATTTAAATGAAATTCTCTATAAATTGTGTCATGAAGAAGAGAGTATCCCGGAATTATTTGGCATTTATTTAAAAACGCTGAAACTTTTAGAGCAAGGCGTAACTCCGCATTTGCCCCTACGCCTTTTTGAAAGTGTATTTTTAAAAAATTTAGGTTATGCCCTCGATGTTTGTGACAATCAAGGCCACGCTTTTTTAGATAATGCACTCTATACTTTTGATGTACGCAATGGTTTTGCCTTAAGCTTAGATCAGAGCTTAGATTGTTATCAGGGCGCCATTCTCAATAAAATAGCTTTAGGTGATTATGCCTCTCCGGAGGTATTAGTAGCGCTAAAGCGTCTTCATTCACAGCTATTGCAGATGCTTTTAGACTATAAGCCCCTGCAAAGCCATAAACTATATTCTCAATATCTATCACTGCAGGAAATTTAAATGGTTAGCTTCTATACTCCTCCGAAAAAAAAGACCACTGGCATTAAAGCCTTTGAAATTACGGCTCAAAGCCTCGATCTTTTAGGACGCGGTGTGGCCTCCTCTGAGGGTATTACCTATTTCTGTGATGGCCTCTTACCACAGGAAAAAGCTCGAGTTGTGCCGCTTAATGTTAAAGGTAAGGTCGGTACTTGCAAGATCACCAAGCTCCTTGCAAGCTCAGATAAGCGTGTAGCTGCGGACTGTGAGCTCTTACAAAGATGCGGTGGTTGCCCGCTTGCCCATATCGATAAGTCTTTAGCTTTAGAGAGCAAGATTGAAGGTTTAAAGCGTTTATTTTACAAAAGCTTAGGTATTAAGTTAGAAGATCCTGCTTTAGTGATCCCCTCTGAGGCCACGCATTATCGTCGCGCCTGCCGTTTAGCGGTAAGAGCCGATCATGGCAAGCTTGCCTTAGGTTTCCGTGAGGAGAAATCCCATACCTTAGTGCCAGTTGCAAGTTGTCAGGTTTTAACGTCGCGCATCAATGATCTTTTAGTGCCTTTACGCGATCTTTTAGATACTCTTTCCTGTAAGCATCAGATAGGTCATGTGGAATTTTTAGATAGCGATGGCGCTTTAGGGGTGCTCTTGCGCTTAACTAAGCTCCTTCCTGCTAATGATGAGGCCCGTTTAGTTGAATTTGCAATTGCCCATAAGCTCGTCTTATCCGTCTGCGAGCCCCATAAGCCCTTTATTTCCATGCAGAAAGATGAAGTGGTGCTCAAAGAACGTTTAATCTCTGGTAAAGATGAGGATTTATTTGTGCTCTCGCAGGGCCTTAAGATCTATTGCAGTACCTCATCCTTTGTGCAGGTAAATCGTGAGGTCAATGCTAAATTAGGTGAGTTTATTTTAGATACTCTAAAGCCTGATGCCTCAAAGCGCATCTTAGATCTCTTCTGCGGTTTAGGTAATTTTACCTTACCTATAGCCTCACGTGGCGCTACTGTTTATGGTGTAGATGTAGTGCGCGATATGATTGCGCGTGCTAATGACAATGCTAAAGCTCAGGGTTTTGATAAGGCGCGTTTTGCCGCCGCTAATTTAGAGGAGCCCTTTGAGACTCAGACCTTTGCGCAGGGTAATTTTGATGCCGCCGTTTTAGATCCAGGCCGTCAGGGCGCTCCGCGGGCGCTGAAGTTTTTAGTCCACAAAAAGGTCCCTTTAATTGTCATGATTTCGTGCAACCCACAAGCTTGTGCACGAGATTGTGTAGAATTAGTTAACAAGGGTTATACAATAACCTCATGGGGCGTTATGGATATGTTCCCAAGAACCCGCCATATTGAGAGTATTTTGGTGTTTTCTCGAAGCTAAAGTCCATTTAAAGGAGGCTTTTGATGGTTGCAATTCGTCAAACTCATGAAGCTTCATTTGATTTTGCCAAATGGAGCGAGGAGCTTAATTTACCCGAGGCCAAGCGCATCGAACTTTTAGGTGCCCATGACTTCGTCGTCAAACATATCAGTGACAAGGATAAGCGCGAGTCCTCTGAGCATATCGATGCCGTTGTCGCTTCCTTTACCCGTATGTCCACTGAAATTGTGGCGATTTTGCTGACCTTAAATATGGACTTACCCTCACTGATGGTCGCGGTTTTATATCCAGCTTATGAAAATGCTTATATCACCACGCAAGATGTTGAGGCTAAATATGGTCAAAACCTCGCTAAGCTTCTTTTAAATGTTAAAGACATGGAAGCTATTCGCTCCTTGCAGACTTTGACTTCCGATAAAGCCTCCGAAGAGCAGGTCGATCGTATTCGCCGTATGCTTTTAGCTATGGTTGAAGACGTACGGGCGGTGGTAATCAAACTTGCAGAGCGTATTGCCTATATTCGTGCCGCTAAGGATGCCGATGAGGAGACGCGAGTTCTCATTGCCAAAGAGGTAGCTAATGTCTATGCGCCCTTAGCTAACCGCCTCGGCATAGGTCAGCTTAAATGGGAATTAGAGGATCTAGCCTTTAGATTCTTGCATCCTGATATCTATAAGGAAATTGCTCATGAGCTAGATGAGCGCCGTGTTGATCGCGAGAAATATATTGAAAACTTTGTCGGTGAATTGCGGGAGCTTTTAGCTAAAGAGGGCATTAAGGCTGAGGTCTATGGCCGTCCTAAACATATCTACAGTATCTACCGCAAAATGCAGCGCAAACATCTGCAATTTTCAGAATTGTATGATGTGCGTGCCGTACGTATTTTAGTCGAGCGTATTCAAGATTGTTATGCCGCCTTAGGTGTGGTCCATACGAGATGGCATCACATACCTAAAGAGTTTGACGATTATGTAGCTAATCCTAAGGCTAATGGTTATCAGTCTATCCATACTGTAGTTTATGGTGATGGCGGTAAGGTGGTGGAAATTCAGATCCGCACTGAGGATATGCACAATAGCGCTGAATTAGGTGTAGCAGCTCACTGGAAGTATAAGGAAGGTTCAGGACAGAGTAGCGGTGTTGAACAGCGTATCAATTGGCTGCGTAAGCTTTTGACCTGGCGCGACGATATGGTCGAGTCAGGAGCGCTTTTAGATGAGTTTAGAACACAGGTATTTGAAGATCGCATCTATGTCTTTACTCCGCGCGGCGAGGTTATCGATTTGCCTACCGGCTCTACGCCTTTAGACTTTGCCTATCATGTTCATACCATGGTCGGACATCGCTGTATCGGCGCTAAGGTCGATGGCCGTATTGTGCCCTATACCTATAAGCTTAAGACCGGTCAGCAAGTTGAAATCATTACGCAAAAAAATCCTAATCCGTCTCGCGATTGGCTCAATGCTGATAACGGCTTTTTAAAGACCTCCAAAGCCCGCGCTAAGGTGCAATCTTATTTTAGAAAGCTTGATTATGAGAAAAATCAGCAGGCCGGTGAAGAGATTATCGATCGTGAGGTGCTAAAGCATGGCCTTAGCCTCAATAAAGATCAGACTGTCTCTGTCCTTAAGGATAAGCTCTCGCGCTTTAATGTAAAGTCAGTTCCCGATCTGCAAGCGGCTGTCGGTGCCGGTGATATCAGTATCAATTCTGTCATTTCTGTTTTAGATGAAGTGGCTATTAAAGAAAAGCGGGAGGAGGAGCAGGCGGATTTAAGCAAGATCATCTCCAATCGCTCCGCCTCTGAGATCATGCAGGCTAAGGGCCGCAAGCAAAGTCAGGTAGTGGTCAATGGTGTGGGCAATTTGATGACGCATATTGCCAAATGCTGCCAACCTATTCCTGGAGATGAAATCTTAGGCTTTATTACCCAAGGCCGCGGTATTTCTATTCACAGATGTGATTGTGAACAGCTAAAGAAACTTGCTGAGCAAAGTCCAGAGCGTCTTGTCGATGCGACCTGGGGTGAAAACTCCGATGGTGGTTATACTGTGACTATCCGCGTCACCGGTCAAGATTATCCGGGACTTTTGCGCGATGTCACTACCATTATCGCCAATGAAAAGATGAATGTCTTAGGTGTGCGCTCGCATGTAGATCGCTCTATCGATGTTTCTATCATCGATATCGATCTCTTAGTTTTAAGTATTCCGGTCCTGACACGTACTTTAACGAAGCTCAATGAGTTACCTAAGGTAATTTCTGCTAAGCGTCGCTAAATATAGGATTGAATAAGAAGCGCTTGCTTATGTTATAATCTACGGTTAAGTTCAAATTATGTGGAGTAAATAATGTCCTCATCTCCTAAGATTATCTTTGTAACCGGTGGTGTAGTCTCTTCATTAGGAAAGGGTATCGCCGGCGCCTCTTTGGCCGCTGTTTTAGAAGCTCGCGGTCTTAAAGTCACTATCATGAAGCTTGATCCCTATATCAACGTCGATCCGGGTACTATGAGCCCGATTCAGCACGGTGAGGTCTTCGTTACCGAAGACGGTGCTGAGACTGACTTAGATTTAGGTCACTACGAGCGCTTCATTCACTCAAAGATGTCCAAAAAGAATAATTTCACCACCGGCCGCATCTACTCTGATGTGATCCGCAAGGAGCGTCGTGGTGATTATTTAGGTGCCACCATTCAGGTCATTCCGCATATTACCAATGCCATTAAGGAAAAGATCTTAGCCGGTACTGAGGGCAATGATGTCACCCTAGTCGAGATCGGTGGTACTGTAGGTGATATTGAGTCTTTACCGTTCTTAGAGGCTATTCGTCAGTTAGCTGTTGATATTGGCCGTCAGAATGCTCTCTTTATGCACCTGACATTAGTCCCTTATTTAAAGACCTCAGGTGAGATCAAGACTAAGCCTACTCAGCACTCGGTTAAGGAATTATTATCCATCGGTATTCAGCCGGATATCTTAATCTGCCGTTCTGAGATCAGCATTCCTTCTAACGAGCGTCATAAGATCGCTATGTTCTGCAACGTCAATGAGCGTGCAGTAATCTCCATGAAGGATGTCGATTCTATCTACAAGATCCCAGCTCTCTTAAAGAGCCAGTACTTAGATCAATTCGTAGTTGATCGTTTTGGACTCTCTGCCCCTGAGGCTGATCTCTCCGATTGGGAGCAGGTCTTATATCAGCAGGCTAATACCACAGGTGAAGTCACCATCGGTATGGTCGGTAAGTATGTAGAGTTACACGATGCTTATAAGTCAGTTAATGAGGCTTTAAAGCACGGCGGTCTTAAGAATAGACTTACTGTCAATATTCGCTATATCGACTCTGAGGATGTTGAGGTCCGTGGTACTGATATGTTCCAGGGCTTAGACGCCATCTTAGTGCCGGGCGGTTTCGGTAGCCGCGGTGTTGAAGGCAAGATCATGGCTGCGCGTTATGCTCGTGAGAACAAGATCCCGTACTTAGGCATTTGCTTAGGTATGCAGGTTGCTCTTATCGAGTATGCTCGTGATGTGGTCGGCATGAAGAATGCTAACTCCACCGAGTTCAATGCTAAGACCCCGTTCCCGGTAGTCGCCCTCATTACTGAGTGGATCGATGAGAGCGGTAAGGTTGAGAAGCGTACCGATAAGTCTGATTTAGGCGGTACTATGCGTTTAGGTGGTCAGCTGTGCCATCTGCAGCCTAATACTCGCGTGCGCGAGCTCTATGGCAAGGATGATATTGTTGAGCGTCATCGTCACCGTTATGAGGTCAATAATAACCTCATCGAGAAGATTACCGCTAAGGGCTTAAAGATTGCCGGTTTATCCACCGACAATAAGTTAGTTGAGATCATCGAGATCCCTGAGCACCCGTGGTTTATCGGTGTACAGTTCCATCCGGAATTCACCTCTAACCCGCGTCAGGGCCACCCGCTGTTCTCAGGCTTTATTAAAGCCGCCCGCGAGTATCAGATGCGTCAGCAGGGTTAATTCCTGATGAAGTTAGTGGGCCTCATCCTCTTGGTCGTAGCTGGATATCTTGTTTATGATATCTACTACGGCCGTAATGGCATAGTGCAATACGAAAACACTACTCAGGCTTTAAAGGTCGCGATGCAGCGTTCAGAAAAGCTGACGCGTATCAATGAAGCCATTAAGGATGAAATTGCCGATCTACAGCAAGGCAATCTGGCAGTAGAAGAGCAGGCCCGCTCTGATTTAGGTATGATTAAACCTCAAGAAACCTTCTATCGGGTAATCGATAATAATCATAACGATACCCGCCATTAGCTTTGGTAATATCAATATGCTCAATGACGTTTTAGTCGATGTGGTTGTCCCCGCCGCAGGTGTAGGCAGCCGCATGGGAGCGGATAAACCCAAACAGTATCTTCTTTTAGACGACAAAACCACTATTATCGAGGCTACGCTTAGGGCCTTAGCTCAATGTAAAGCCGTAGGTCGTCTGATTGTCGCTATTAGTCCTGAGGATCACTACTTCTCCTCTTTAAAGTTGCAAGATCTCCCTAAGGTTACCACCGTATTAGGTGGTAAAGAGCGCTGTGATACTGTTTATTTAGCCCTCCAACACGTAAATTCACCTTATGTCATGGTCCATGACGCCGCCCGCCCCTTTGTTAGAGCCGCGGATTTAGATAAGCTTATCGCCTTATGTAAGCGTGAGGCTTTAGGCGGTATTTTAGCAAGTCCGGTTGCCGATACTATTAAGCTTGCTTATGATGGCAGTATTGAAAAAACTGTCGATAGAAAGCATCTCTATCGCGCCTTTACCCCGCAGTTATTTAAAACTGAGCTTTTAAAAAAAGCTTTAGATTTTTGTCAAGAACGTGGCATGGTGGTAACAGATGAAGCCTCAGCTGTTGAGGCTTTAGGCTTAAAACCTGAGCTTGTCATGTCCAGTTCTGAGAACTTTAAGATCACAACTCCCGCCGATTTAGTCTTAGCGCGGGCTTTATATCAATATCGTAAGGAAAATTCATGCGCATAGGTTATGGTTTTGATGTCCACCGTTTTGGTGGCGAGGGTCCCTGTGTTTTAGGTGGTGTTAAGGTTCCTTATGAACAAGGGCTATTAGCCCATTCAGATGGTGATGTGGTTTTACATGCTCTAAGCGATGCGCTCTTAGGCGCTTTAGCCTTAGGCGATATCGGCCACTTCTATCCTGATAATGATGCTAAATACTTAAATATCGATTCACGCCTTCTCTTGCGCGATGTCTATGCTAAGGTTTTAGAGCGCGGTTATGTTTTAGCTAATTGCGATATCACCATCATGGCGCAGGCTCCAAAAATGGCTCCGCATGAGCTTAAAATGCGTGAGAATATTGCCGAGGATTTACAGGTAGAGCTCGATGCGGTGAGCGTTAAAGCTACCACTACCGAAAAACTCGGCTTTACCGGCCGCGGTGAGGGTATTGCCGTCAGTGCCGTGGTTTTGTTAATTAAAAAGTAAATTATGCATATTTTTTCCTATATCTATGAGCTTTGTATCAAGCTTGCAAAGCATCCGAAGGCCGCTTGGTTTTTATGTATCAATAGCTTCATTGAATCCATCTTTTGGCCTATTCCACCGGATGTGATGCTGTGTCCGATGTGCTTAGCTGCGCCTAAAAGAGCTTTTGTCTATGCCACTATGACCGTCTTAACCTCGGTTTTCGGTGCTTTCTTTGGCTATTATTTAGGTTATTTTATCTACGATCCGTGGATTTCAAATCTCATAGATTGGCTACATTACCGTGATTCTATGGAAGTAGTCCGCGCGTGGTTTACGAATGAATACGGTATTTTAATGGTCTTTATCGGCGCTTTTACGCCTATACCCTATAAGGTCATCGCCATTACCGCAGGTCTTATGGCCGCTGAGAGTGTTTTAAATACCGGCTCGGCCGGCATGCTCGGTATTGTGTACTTTTTAATTGTCTCGCTGATAGGTCGCGGTCTGCGTTTTTATCTAGAAGCCACTTTGATTTATTTTGGTGGTGAAAAGATGGAGCACACAATTGCTAAGTATGTCGATCGTATTGGCTGGGCTTGTGTTATTCTGATCCTTATCTATGTAGCATATAAGGTAATTTTATAAGGATTATACTGTGAAAAAGCTTTATACCCTGATTTTTGTATTGTCTTTAGCAGGTTGTCAAAGTAATGATTACTATTCACCGCAGGTAGTAGATGCTACAAGCGGCAGTGGTAGCGCTTATTACGGAGGCAGTACTTACAAAGCCCCAGTGACACAAACTCAGGCTTTAGAGCAAAGTTCACAGTCCTATGCTAGCACTCCTGTAAGTACTAGTACCTCAGGGGATTACTATACTGTAGTCAGAGGCGATACTCTTTATTCTATCGCCTTCCGTTATGGTAAGGACTATAAGAGTTTAGCTAGCCTCAATGGTATCGTCGAGCCTTACAATATTGAAGTTGGTCAGCGCATCAATCTCAAAGGCGCCTCCGATAGAGGAGCGGTGACAACTTCGCCTGAGAGTGTAAGCAAAAGTGTTACTCAAAGTTCAATCTATACCGTGCAAAAGGGTGACAGTGCCCGCTCAATTGCGCGTAATCATAATATGAGCTTAGAGGACTTGGTCTCACAAAATAATTTGCAAAAGCCCTACAATATCTATGTAGGTCAAAAACTCCGGGTGAATGGCCAGGCTACATATACGGCAACTACTGCTTCAAATCAAGCACAAGTTCCGGTAGCCGGTAATAATAGTGCCAAAAATCAACAGCCAACTAAAGCTACCACTACCGTAGTTTCAGGTCGTACCCGTACGGTAGCCGGTATTAGTTGGATGTGGCCTACTAAGGGTAAGGTGGTGAAGCGCTATTCTTCAGCTGAGCATGGCAATAATGGTATTGATATTGCAGGTAGTCGCGGACAGCAAATTTATGCCGCAGCCGCAGGACAAGTGGTTTATGCCGGCAATGCCTTACGCGGTTATGGCAATTTAATCATTATCAATCACGAGAATGAATATCTCTCCGCTTATGCTCATAATGAGAGTCTGTTAGTTAAGGAAGGACAGACGGTTAAGCGTGGTCAGGTGATAGCGAAGATGGGTAATACCGATGCTTCAAGCGTCAAACTCCATTTTGAAATTAGAAATAAGGGCGATTCTGTAAATCCGGAAAATTATTTGCCTAAATAAAAATAAACATAGACAAACTAAGGAAACTCATGGTTAAAGATGATGAGATGAAAATGCAGTCGTCACTGACAAGTGACGCTACAGTGGTTAGTGGTGGCGAGGAGAAAAAAAATAACGATAGGGTAAAGGGCGAGGGTGGCGACTTGCTCTCTAGTTATTTTAATTCAATCCGCAGTTATCCGCTGTTGTCATCTGAACAGGAGACAAAGGTCGGACGACTAGCTAAATTAGGTGATAAAAAAGCCATCGATATGATGATTACCTCCAATTTACGTTTGGTGGTAAAGATCGCTAAGGATTATCGTTCGCGGGGTCTGCCGATGCTCGATCTTATCGAAGAGGGCAATTTAGGTCTCATCCATGCGGTGAAGAAATTCGATCCTGATCGTGGCTTTAGATTCTCAACCTATGCTACTTGGTGGATCCGCCAGAGTATTGAGCAATCGATCATGTCACAATCTCGCCTTGTGCGCTTGCCTGTACATGTGATTAAAGAGATCAATACCTTATTGCGCTTAAGACGACAGCTTCAGGATAATAATGGCACTAAGCCTGTAAGTATCAGCGATTTGTCTAAAGCCTCAGGTAAAGATCCTGAGCATGTGCGCAATCTTTTAGCCTTGCTTGATACCACTATGCCGGTGGATATGAGTGTGCGTGGCAATGATGACGATAAGGAAGTGTCACTTTTAGACATTATCCCTGACAATAAGATCCCATCTCCAGCTGCTCATGTTGACCGTCATGAATTAGTCAATATTGTGCGCAAATGGTTTTCAGAGCTTCCGGATAAGCAAAAGATGGTAGTGCTCTCGCGTTTTGGTCTTAATGATGCGGAAATTCTCACCTTAGAGGATGTCGGGGCGCAGATAAACCTCACCCGCGAGCGCGTGCGTCAGATTCAAAATGAGGTCTTGCGCAGCTTAAGACGTTTATTTGAAAACTACGGCTTTGACAAGACCATGATCGACGATTAGTTAAGTAAGCCTTTAAGCTCATTGAGCTTAATGAGAGCTTGCAGAGGTGAGAGTTCCTCAATTTTTAATTGATTAAGCTTATCCTCTAAAGTCTTAAGGCGCTGATAATCAGAAGGCTCAGATACTATAAGCTGAGCCTTTGTCGTCTCGGTAGCAGAAGTTTTAGCTCTCTCTGCATTTAAGTTTTTCGCCAGATCTAAAGCGGCGGCATTGGTAACCTCATCAGGAATACCGGCAAGTTTGGCAACTTCCACTGCATAAGCATAATTCTGTGAGCCACTATCAGCTTTATATAAGAAAACAATTTCGCCATAGTTCTTTTGCGCTTTAAAGCAGATATTGCGAATGTGCGGTAATTTATCGGCAAGTTTGGCAATCTGCGGATAATGGGTAGAGAAGAGAGCAAAGCACTTTATTTTTGAGCTGAGATAAGAGGCGATAGCTGAGGCTAAGGCCGCACCTTCATAAGTGGAAGTACCACGGCCAATTTCATCCATGATAACTAGGCTCTTGCGGGTGGCATTATTGAGAATAGAGGCCGCTTCCTCCATCTCCACCATAAAGGTTGAACGTCCTGAGGAGAGATCGTCAGAGGCGCCAATACGGGTAAAGATGCGGTCGATATCGCCGATGAGCGCCTGTTGTGCCGGCACAAAGCAACCACAGCGGGCGAGAATGCAGATAAGCGCTGTCTGCCGCATAAAGGTTGATTTACCGCCCATATTAGGGCCTGTGATAATGAGCATCTTATCTTGATTAAGCACGGTTGAATTAGGAATAAAGGGCTTATCTGACAGAGTCTCAATTACCGGATGCCGGCCTTCATGAATTTCAATAATACTCTCTGAGCTAAGTGTGGGTCTTACATAATCATGTAAAAGCGCAGTTTTAGCAAAACTCTCTAAGACATCTAAGAGGGCAATATTGAAAGAGAGGGCACTGAGAAGAGGAATTTGTGCCTGTAAAGCCTTCAGGATTTCTTCAAATAAATCTTTTTCTAAAGCTAAAGCTTCTTCTTGGGCATGGAGAGTCTTACCTTCGAGCTCTTTAAGCTCAGGGGTGATATAACGCTCATTATTTTTGAGTGTTTGCCGGCGGATATAGCTTTCAGGAACTTTAGTAGCCTGTGAGCGCGGTACTTCGATGAAATAGCCGTGAACTGAGTTAAAGCCTACCTTTAAAGTGGCAATACCAGTAATAGTTTTTTCTCGCTCTTCAATTTTCTCTAAGATTGTTCCAGATCCTTGCATGAGAGCGCGCAATTCATCTAAATGCGCATTAAAGCCTGCGGCAATGACATTGCCATCACGCAGAAAGGTTGAAGGTTCTTTAGCAATGGCCTTATGTAAGAGTTCTTTAATCTCAGTTAGTGGGTTAATCTTATGGGCATAATTCTCTAAATAATCATTATGGCTCTGAATTAAGAGAGTTTTAATGGCTGGAATTACTTCTAAAGCGTCACGCAAGGTGGAGAGATCTTTAGGGCGTGAGGAGCCTAAACCGATACGGGCGGTGATGCGTTCAATATCGCCGATGAGAGCTAGGTTTTCAGCTACATCTTCATTATTAAAATCAACTAAAGCCTCAACTAGATCTAAGCGCGCCTTGATCTGATTATTGTCGCGTAAAGGTGCGACTAATATGGATTTTAATAAACGCTCACCCATAGGGGTAGTAGTGTGATCTAAAGCTTTAAGTAAACTTCCCTGCGCATTGCCACTAAGATTAGTTAAAAGCTCTAAATTGCGAATGGCTATAGCGTCGAGAAGCACATTTTGTGAGGCATCATCGCGGCTGATATTGCGAATATGCTGCAAAGGTACATTTTGGGTACTCTTTACATAAGCTAAGAGGGCACCGGCGGCACAAATGCCTTCATCTAAATCTTCAATATCAAAGCCTATGAGGCTATCGGTACCAAATTGTTTACATAAAAGTCTATAAGAACTCTCTTTATCGAAATTCCAGCTAGGCAGAGCTTTTTTCGAGACAATTTTTGAAAATTCATTGAGTTCTTTAAATTGCTCGGGATAAACGATTTCGCTTGGTGCAATCTTTTGTAAATAGATATTGAGATCTTTTAAAGTTGAGCACATGCCGGCTTTAAAGAGACCTGAGCCTAAGCTTAAATAGGCAAAGCCATAATAACGACGGCTTTTATAGACAGCGGCGACTAAATTGTCCTGATGCTCAGGAGCAATGCCCTCATCGGTGACTGTGCCTGGGGTAATGATGCGGCTGATTTCACGCGTCATCGGTCCTTTTTTATTTACATCACCTGATTGCTCACAGATAACTACCGACTCACCGAGTTTGATGAGGCGACTGATATAGCCATCGACAGCATGAAAGGGCACCCCGGCCATGGGTATAGGCTCGCCATTATTAGTGCCGCGACGGGTGAGGGTAAGATCTAAAAGGGAGGCGATTTTTTTGGCATCGTCAAAAAACAGCTCATAGAAATCGCCTAAACGATAAAATACCAAGGTGTCAGGATATTTTTGTTTGATTTCAATATATTGCCGCATCATAGGTGTGGCATCTGCAATTGACGGTAATGACGACATGATTTAATCTTCTAAAAAATTATGTTTATAAGCACAAAATGCGCTGACTTAAAAAAAGTAAAAATATTTAAACATTATAATGGAGTCGGCGATTTTATGTTAGGCGTCAGCAGGCGCAGACTACGAACAAGCTGATTTTTATTCTTATATTTATTTATTTTGAAATTAGTAAAAGCTAGTATATAATATATCCATATACAAATTATATATTTTGGAGAAAGATATGGCAGAGCGTGCACCCAAACAAGCTAAGGTAAAGGCCCCGATTCAGGCAAAGGATCCCAAAAAGCAAAAGGCCTTAGAAGCTGCAATGGAGCAAATTGAGCGTCAATTTGGTAAGGGCGCGATTATGCGCTTAGGTCAAAATGAAATTGTCGATATCGAGGCGATTCCGACGGGCTCTCTGACTTTAGATCTAGCCTTAGGTATTGGTGGTTTACCTATGGGTCGTATCATTGAAATCTATGGCCCTGAGTCCTCAGGTAAAACTACCCTCACCTTAGAGCTTATCGCTCAGGCGCAAAAATTAGGTAAGGTGTGTGCCTTTATCGATGCTGAGCACGCTTTAGATCCCTTATATGCCCGTAAATTAGGGGTACAGATTGAAGATGTGATCATCTCACAGCCAGATACCGGTGAGCAGGCTTTAGATATCTGCGAGACCTTAGTGCGCTCAGGCGGTGTCGATGTTTTAGTTATCGACTCTGTTGCCGCTTTAGTACCTAAGGCTGAAATCGAAGGCGATATGGGTGATAACCATGTCGGTCTGCAGGCGCGCTTAATGTCTCAGGCTTTAAGAAAGCTTACTGGTATTATTAAGCAAGCTAACTGCATGGTCGTCTTCATCAATCAGCTCCGTATGAAGATAGGCGTGATGTTTGGTAATCCTGAAACTACTACAGGTGGTAATGCTCTTAAGTATTATGCCTCTGTGCGTTTAGATATCCGCAAGGGTACCCCAGTTAAAGAAAAAGAGCAGATCATAGGTAATGAGACTAAGGTTAAGGTCGTCAAGAATAAGGTTGCACCTCCCTTTAAGACCGCTAATTTCCAGATCCTCTTTAATTATGGTATCGCCAAAAATAGCGAGCTTATCGATTTAGGTGTCAGCGCTAAATTTGTTGAAAAGAGCGGCGCATGGTTTGCTTATAAGGGCAATAAGATAGGTCAAGGTAAGACTAATGCCATGCGTTATTTAGACGAGCATCCTGAGGTAGCCGATGAATTAGAGGCTCAGATCCGTGCTTTCTATAAGCAAAATAGCGATTATGAGCAGACAGCTGAAATCGGCGCTAATAATGAGGCTCCTGAGAGCATAGCTACAGAAGACGATATCAATGTCGAGGATCTCGTCACCCCAATCCCTGACGATCTGTAATTATGAGCGCAGATCCCCAAGCTTTATATAAACGTGCACTCAATTATGCCTTAAGGCTATTGAGTGCACGCGAGTATTCGCGTTATGAGCTTATTACTAAGCTTTTACAAAAATATCCTCAAGATTTGGCCCATCAAGCTTTAGCTTATTGTGATGAATACGGTTATGTCAGCGATGAGCGCTGTGCGCAGATGCTCATCAATCATATGTACAGTGCCCATTATGGGCCGATGCGCTTGAATTTAGAGGCCGCTAAAAGAAAAATCCCAACTTCGATAATCGAACCATTAGTGGCCAAGGTAGATTGGCTAAAAATTGCTTTAGAGCTTTTATATAAAAAGTATGCAGAGCTCCCCTCAGATCTTAAAGAGAGGCAAAAAATTTTGGCTTTTTTATATCGTCGCGGTTTTAGTGCTGATATTTGTTATAAAGCTGTGGATAATTTTGATAAAGAGCAGTTTTAAGCGCTTTTTATGCCTAGCTTCGAGGCAGTTTGGCGCATAAATTGTGGCTATATCACAAATTTGTTATAAAATAGCAGGCAGTCGCTGTGAAGTGCACAGCCTGTGACGCTTGATTCTCAATACTAAGCCTAAGGCTCAGTGGTCACTTGAATATTTTTGTTCAAAGTTAAAAGCTTCCTATTATTTGGAAATTGCATTTATGTATATGACAACCGATCAGATCCGTGAAGCGTATCTGAACTTCTTCAAAGAGCACGGCCACCAGGTGGTTCGTTCTAGCTCCTTAGTTCCCTATAACGATGCTACCTTGCTGTTCACTAATGCTGGTATGAACCAGTTTAAGGACATCTACCTTGGCAAGGAAAAGAGAGATTATCTGCGCGCTACTACAGCACAGAAGTGCGTACGCGCCGGTGGTAAGCAAAACGATTTAGATAACGTTGGTTATACTGCCCGTCACCATACCTTCTTTGAGATGTTAGGTAACTTCAGCTTCGGCGATTACTTCAAGAAAGAAGCTATCACCTATGCTTGGAAGCTCTTAACTGAAGTTTATATGCTCCCTAAAGAGTCCTTAATGGTTACCGTTTATGATAAGGACGATGAGGCCTACAATATTTGGCGCGATATCATCGGTATTCCTGAGCATAAGATTGTGCGTATCGGTGACAATAAGGGCGGTGCCTTTAATTCTGACAACTTCTGGCAGATGGGTGATACCGGTCCTTGCGGTCCGTGCTCTGAGATTTTCTACGATCACGGTGAGGACGTACAGGGCGGCCCTCCGGGCTCTCCTGATGAGGATGGCGATCGTTTCATCGAGATTTGGAACATCGTGTTCATGCAGTACAACCGTAAGATCGACGGCACCTTTGAGAAATTAGCTAAGCCTATGATCGATAATGGTTTAGGTTTAGAGCGTATTGCTGCGGTATTACAGGGTGTACACTCTAATTATGATATCGATCTCTTTGTTACCTTAGAGAAGGCTGCCGCTGAGATTTTAGGGGTTACTGACTTAAGCTCTAAGTCCTTACGCGTCATTGCCGATCATATCCGTTCTTGCTCCTTCCTCATTGCCGATGGTGTATTACCGTCTAATGAAGGTCGTGGCTATGTTTTACGCCGTATCATCAGAAGAGCTGTCCGTCACGGCCGTCTCTTAGGTGCTAAGGACGTATTCTTCTATAAGCTTGTTGATACTTTAGCTTCTCTTATGGGTAAGGCCTATCCTGAGCTCATCGAGCAGGGCGATCTCATCAAGCGTACCTTAAAGAAGGAAGAAGAGCAGTTCTTAAATACCTTAGATAGAGGTTTAGCTTTACTTGAAAATGAGCTTGTTAAATTAGGTGATGGTCGTACAGTTCCAGGTGACGTGGCCTTTAAGCTCTATGATACCTATGGCTTCCCGGCTGATTTAACCGCTGACGTTGTTCGTGATCGCGGTTATGTTGTCGATATGGACGGCTTTGATAAGTGCATGCAGGAGCAGAAGGCTCGTGCTAAGAGCGCCTCTACCTTCGGTATCGATTACAATAAGCAACTTAAGATCACCGAGAACACTGAGTTCTTAGGTTATGACACCTTAAGCGCTGAGGCAACTGTAACTCACGTCATCAAGGATGGTGTTGATGTTGAAGCCGCTTCTACTGACGAGCGCGTCATCTTAGTCTTAGACAAGACTCCTTTCTATGGCGAGATGGGTGGTCAAGTCGGTGATAAGGGTGTTATCCGCATGGGTAATAATATCTTTATTGTCGAGGATACCTTACACGTTGCTAAGGCTACCATTCACGTAGGTCACGTTGACTTAGGTGAGTTTAAGCCAGGTGATAAGGTTGTAGCTGCTGTTGATGCTGACAATCGTCGCGATATTGCCGCTCACCACACTGCAACTCACTTATTAGATGCCGCTTTACGTAAGGTTTTAGGTGATGAGGTAGCTCAGAAGGGCTCTTATGTTGCCGCCGATCGTTTACGCTTTGACTACTCTCATTCAAGCCCCTTAACTTTAGCTGAAAGACAGCAGGTTGTAGCCTTAGTTAACGAAGCTATTCGTACTAACTATGAGGTTAAGACTGAGATTATGGATCTCGATGCGGCTAAGAAATCTGGTGCTATTGCCTTATTCGATGAGAAGTATGACAGCAAGGTCCGCGTTGTTTCCACCGGTGATTTCTCTAAGGAATTATGTGGTGGTACCCACGCTCAGCGTACTGGTGATTTAGGCTCCTTCCTCATCATCTCCGATGAGTCCATTGCCTCCGGTATCCGTCGTATTGAAGCCTTAGTAGGTGCAGCTGCCGTTGAGTACGTGATGCACATGGTCCGCATGATTGCTAAGACCTCAAACCTCATGAAGACCGGTAGCGGTACTGATCTAACCGAGCGTGCTGAGCAACTCATTGCCCACGGCAAGGAGTTAGAGAAGCGTAATGAGGCCTTACAGAACAAGTTAGTCGCCTTTGAGTGCAATGGTCTTTATGACAAGGCTATTGATTTAGGTGATCTGAAGTTCATCTCCGGTGTGCTTGAGGATTGCTCTGTTAAGGATTTACGTATTGCCGCTGACAATCTGCGCAATCGTGCTAAGAGCTGTGTAGTAGTCTTAGCCTGCGTGGAAGAGGGCAAGGTCAGCCTTATCGCTGCTGTCAGCGCTGATAATGTCTCTAAGGTCAAGGCCGGCGACATTATTCGTACTGTAGCTCCGGTAATTGGCGGTAAGGGTGGTGGTCGTCCTGATTTAGCTCAGGCCGGCGGTAACAACCCTGAGGGCATCACTGAGTGCTTCAATCAGGCTTTAGCCTTAGTTAAGGGTAAGCTTTAAGATGTTGGTAATATCCCTAAAACCCGGAGAACAACTACGGATCGGACGGGATATTACCGTAAAGATCCTTAAAAGCAATTCAGGCATGGTGCGCCTTGGAGTCGAGGCGCCAGCTACACTTAAGGTGGCGCGCGAGCAGGAGCACCATGAAATTTCAGAAAAAAACAAAAAAACTGAAAATAAAACTTGACAAAAATTTAACAACACTAGATAATAATCACGCTTAAAAATTCTCGTGGATAGATGACCGAGAGGCTGAAGGTACTCCCCTGCTAAGGGAGCATACGAGTATAAAGCTTGTATCGAGGGTTCGAATCCCTCTCTATCCGCCAGAGAAAAAAAAGCTTGCAATATTTTAAAAAACTGTTAAGATATTGCGCCGTGATGAACGGAATGCACCAGTAGCTCAGCTGGATAGAGTAATCGGCTACGAACCGATCGGTCAGGGGTTCGAATCCCTTCTGGTGCGCCACTTCGTTTATTACCCATCTCTGCGCACCAGTAGCTCAGCTGGATAGAGTAATCGGCTACGAACCGATCGGTCAGGGGTTCGAATCCCTTCTGGTGCGCCATTCCTTCTAAAAATCCCCAAACTTAGTAAAAACAAGCTTAGGATTTTTGTCTGTGTAATTCCTTACTATTTTTAGTATTAAATCTATATAAATCATATAGTTACCTTTAAGGGTAATTCTTTACGGTCTTGAATATCATGGCTAGCACCGGTAAAATAATGCTCTGTAAATAGGAGAGCGTTATGTCAGATCAGAGTTACGGCAAGCGTCAATGGCAAAAACGCCGTGACGATATAAATACATCCCGCGAAATCCCTAAAAGCCCAGAGGCTGAACAGCATCTCTTAGGTGCATTATTGCTCGATGCTTCCTTGCTCTCCCGTATCTCTGAGGATATAGGTCATCTGTCTAAAGATGACTTCTTTGTAGAGCGTAATCGTTTCGTTTATGAGGCGATCATGCATCGCGCAGCCGTAAGTGATGATTTTGACACTACGGTTATCTGTTCTGATTTAGAAAATTCTGGCCTTATCGATAAGGTAGGTGGCAAGAGCTATGTCGCCTCTTTAACTGATAATGTAGGTCCTATTTCTGCTATCACTGAATACGCGCGTATTATCCGTGACACTTCCCGTCGCCGTCAGCTCATTTCAGTTGCTGAGCATATTGAATCTATAGGTTATGCCCCAGAAGGACGTAAGGTCGATGAGCTTTATGATGAGGCTCAGGGTTTAGTCTTTACGCTTTCAGAGAAAAACGCCCATACCGATAATGGTCCGCGCACTATGACCGATGTGGCCTTAGCTCTTATCAATAAGATTAAGAGCGATATGGCTTTAGGCTCTAGGATGCGCGGTATTGCCACTGGTTTTAGCGGTTTAGATAATCTGACCTCAGGTTTACAGGGTGGTTCTTTAAATATTATTGCCGCCCGTCCGGGTATCGGTAAAACCTCCTTTGCGATGAATATTGTTGAAAACATCGCCATGAATCCTGACAATCATAAGCCTGCTTTAGTCTTCTCCTTAGAAATGCCGTCAGAGCAGATCGCTTTACGTATGCTCTCAACTTTCGGGCGCGTGCCGATGAAGGAATTAAGCTTAGGCAATGTCACCCCTGCGCAATGGCATGATATTGTGCGTAAGGTAGTCCTGCTTGCCGATGATGATGGCTCAGGTAATCGTAAAAATAAGCTTTATATCGATGATTCAGGCGATCTCACCCCTTTAGAATTAAGATCCCGTGCCCGTAAGATTGCTGCCGATAATGGTGGTCTGTCGGTCATCATGATCGATTATATTCAGTTGATGAAGGGTCAAACTAAGGCTGAAAACCGCAGCTTAGAGGTAGGTGAAATCTCGCGTTCCTTAAAGCTTTTAGCTAAGGAACTCAATGTGCCGGTAATTGCTCTCTCGCAGTTAAATCGTGAAGTTGAAGGCCGTAAAGATCACCGCCCGATGAACTCTGATCTGCGTGAATCAGGCTCCTTAGAGCAGGATGCGGATTTGATTTTATTTTTACACCGTGAGTCAGTATATAAAGATCGCAATGCCTCAGATGTCGATGAAAGTGAGGCTAAACTCATTGTCAGCAAAAACCGTAACGGTGCAACGGGCGATATCGATCTGCAATTTCAGGGTGCTTATACAGCCTTCTACGATAAAGCTGATCCTAATGCAACCTACGATCAATAGCGCTTTTCTTAACTGAATTACCTAGAGTTAAAGATGTTATAATGCTGAGCTTAAGCTTATGCTTTTGAGCATTAAAAGCATGTTTAGAATAAAATTTCTGTGCTAAGGCATAGAAGAGTAGGATTTTTTAGTAAATGAAAGCCGTTACCGCCTATATAGATACACAGGCGCTTATAGACAACGTCAGAGTAATCAGAAATAAAGTACCTGCATCTAAAATTATTGCAGTAGTTAAGGCTAATGCCTATGGCCATGGCCTTTACCCGATCGCCAATGCCTTATCTGAAGAAGCCGATGCCTTTGCCGTATCCCGCATCGGTGAGGCTATGAGTCTGCGCAATCAGGGTATTGTAAAGCCGATTGTCTTATTAGAAGGCTTTTATAATGACAGTGAGGTTGAGCTTATTTCCCGCTATGATCTCTATACTGCCGTTCACGATCTTGAACAAGTTGAAGCTATTGAAAGAGCGAATATCGACAAGAGCATCCATGTATGGGTAAAAGTTGATATCGGTATGCATCGTTTAGGCTCGTGCGCAATGGACGAGATTTTAGAGATTAAACGCCGTTTAGAGGCTTGCCCTAAGGTGCGCAAACCCTTAGGACTGATTTCTCATCTGAGTGTTGCCGATACCCCCTCTGAGAGTGAATACAATCAAAAAGAATTAGATACCTTCTTTGAAATTGCCAAGAATTTCGAGGGTGAATTATCCTTAGGAAATTCTGCTGGCATCTACAAGTGGCCTCAGTCTCATACTAATTGGGTACGTCCTGGCATTATTATGTACGGTATTTCGCCTTTTGAGGATAGCGTCGGAACTGATTTAGGTCTAAAGCCGGTCATGACTTTAAAGAGCTCTTTAATTGCTAAACATAAGATTAAAAAAGGCGATAAGGTCGGTTATGGCGCCGCTTGGGTAGCTCCGCATGATACGGTTTTAGGTATTGTCGCTACCGGTTATGGCGATGGTTATCCGCGTACTGCTCCTAATGGAACACCGGTACTTATCAATGGTCGAGAAGTTCCGACTGCAGGTCACGTATGCATGGATATGCTCTTTGTGGATTTAGGTCCTGAGTCTCAGGATAAGATAGGTGATGAGGTCGTGCTCTGGGGTAAGGGCTTACCGGTTGAAGTCATCGCTCGCCTATGTGGCACTATTCCTTATGAATTAGTCTGTCACATCATGCCGCGCGTGAGCGTCGAGTTCAATTAAAAATCGCGGATTTTGTAAGTTTTTTATGACACGGCAATCCGCTAATATTAAAAGTCCGA
>USBR01000007.1 GCA_900552905.1 uncultured Succinatimonas sp.
CTGTACCCATTCCGAACACAGAAGTGAAATGCAGTCACGTCGATGGTAGTGCAACGTACGATTGTGTGAGAGTAGATCACCGCCAGGCTCCTTATTGACGCGGAGCGGTAGTTCAGCTGGTTAGAATGCCTGCCTGTCACGCAGGAGGTCGCGGGTTCGATCCCCGTCCGTTCCGCCAATCTCTTAGAAAAAGGCCGGTTTTAAACCGGTTTTTTTTGCACCAAATTTCTTCTCGTATAAAAATTAGGTGAACCCGCAGATTCACCTTAATTCTTATTTATTCCTTAATCTCTGTAAGCGTAGCGATCTCAGGCTTTAAGCTTACCTTGCCATCTTTTAGCAATTGCAAGAAGAGGATCTGCGCTATCAATGCATAAGCCTGCTTTTTCCTTGCCTTAATAGTGGCATTGATATTGACAAAAAACTTATATTGAAGATCTTTCTTATTGTTATATATGTAAATATTTGCTCCTGCTTCATGAGTGCCTTTATCTAAGATAAGGGCATAGTCATGCTTATCAAAGTTGAGGCTTAAAACTAAACTTTCAGTGCACTGATGAGCCGTAGCGAGTACCGTCATATTGCTAATCTTTTGATTGAGCTGCATACCGATAATGCCTTCACTGACATTATCAAAGATCGCAAGTGATCTTGTGTCGATAAGCTCTTTAATTTCTCTTTGAATATCGTCACTATCTTCGCTATAGATGTAATTTTGCGCCAAAGCGGTGATCGTTTTTACTGCCTGAGTGAATTCAGTTTCCGTAGCTCCGTGAGCGATGATCTTAAGCTCGATGGTAGGATAGTAAGAGCGATAACCGATGACAATATGTTCAGGTAGGGAGTAGTTGGCGATCTTATCTTGCAGTAAGGACTCGGAGATACCAAAGGTAAATAAACGCTTAACCTGTGTTTTGCTGTCATTGAGTATATGTTCTTGTAAATAAGGCTTAATGCCTAATTTAAACATCTCTTTAAATTCAGAAGGGACTCCTGGAGTAAAGAAGCACAGGGCTTGATTTATCTTGACCATATAGCCACAGGCAGTACCACAGGTATTATCAATAAAGGTCGCACCTTTAGGAATATAGGCCTGTTTTTTATTGCTCTCAGGCATGACGCGCTTATGGGCTTGATGCCACTGCAACATGCGCTGATACCAGTTATCTAAAAAGACGCTCTCGACACCGAGAGCTTTGCAGACGGCGTCGGTGGTGCAATCATCGGTGGTAGGGCCGAGACCGCCGTTGAAGAAGATGAGGTCGCAGTATTGTGATCTTTCTGTGAGGATGGCGGTTAGATCATCGAGATTATCGCCAATAGTAGATCTTCTTTGTACCTGAATGCCCATATTTAATAATTCCTGACACAGCCAGGAGGCATTAGTATCATCGATCATGCCGGTAATCACTTCATCGCCGGTCGAGATAAGTTCAACTCTAATCATAAAAAATCTTCTTTTTTCAAAGTGCTTAGAAATAGCTTTAGAGGTGGATTGTGTTAGACTTTAGCAACTATATAACACAAAAATACATGGTTTATCGCTTATGCCTATAAATATCCCTAATGGCTTACCGGCAACAACGGTTTTAACTGCTGAAGAAGTCTTCGTTATGACTGAGGATCGTGCTATCCATCAAGATATCCGTCCTTTAGAGCTCTTATTTTTAAACTTAATGCCGAAGAAGATTAATACCGAAATTCAGTTCATGCGCAGATTGTCAAATTCACCCTTACAGGTGAATATCACCTTATTGCGTGTAGACAATCACGAAAGCCGCAATACGCCACAGCAGCATTTAGATACCTTTTATAAGAATTTTGATGATGTAAAGGACAAGCGCTTTGACGGTATGATTATCACAGGTGCGCCTTTAGATCAAAAGCAGTTTTCCGATGTAACCTATTGGGATCGTTTAGAGCGTATCATCACTTGGAGTGCTAAAAACGTAACCTCCACTTTATTCTCCTGCTGGGGTGTAGCGGCAGCCTTAAAAGTTTTCTATGGCATGGATATTATTTTCTCTGACAATAAACTTTCAGGCGTCTTCCCAGTAGAGCGTTCTCACAGCAACGATACTTTAATTCGCGGTTTTGATGATACTTTCTTAGCCCCGTTCTCGCGTTTTTGCGAGTTCCCGACCCGTCTAATTAAGCAAAAAACCGATCTGAAGATTTTAGCTCAAAGCGAGAAGACCGGTATGTACTTAGGTGTATCTCCGGATCGTCGTCAGGTTTATGTCACCGGTCATCCTGAATATGATGCTACTACTTTAGCTGATGAATATCGTCGCGATCTGCTGGCAGGAAAAAATCCGGTCATTCCCTTTAATTATTTCCCAGGAGATGATCCTGCTGAAGATCCAAGCTGTAAGTGGAGATCGCACTCTTCCATTTTGTTTGCGAACTGGCTTAATTACTACCTGTATCAGTTAACGCCGTATAACCTCTACGCTTAGAGGAATTATTTTTAGCTTAATTCGTGATAAAGTGCAAAAAAAAGCCACTTTGCTAGTAAAATAACACGACTTTAACTAATTTATCCAAGGTAATTACAGTGGCTCCTTTTAAAACAGCAAAATTTAAAATTGAAGGTGGTAAACCCTTAGACGGTGAGATCCGAATTTCCGGTGCAAAGAATGCTGCCTTACCGATATTATTAGCAACTATTCTGACTGCTGATGAGGTGGTCTTGCATAATGTTCCGGATTTAGCTGATGTTAAAACTAGCTTTGAACTTTTAAAGCAGTTAGGAAAGGAATGTCACTACGATAATACTACCGGTACTGCTGTAATCTCTAAGGCGGTAACTGCTAAGGTGGCCTCCTATGAGCTCGTGAAGACCATGCGTGCCTCTATTATGGCTTTAGGCCCCTTGACGGCCTTTTTAGGTGAGGCAGCAGTATCCTTACCGGGTGGTTGCGCTATTGGTGCTCGTCCTGTCGATCTGCACATCAAAGGGATGCAGGCTTTAGGTGCAAGCATCAACCTCGATGATGGTTATATCAAGGCCTTAGCTCCTAATGCTAAGCGTTTGATTGGCGGTCAGATCGTCATGGATAAGGTCTCAGTTACCGGTACTGAAAATCTGATGATGGCTGCAAGCTTAGCTACGGGCGAGACTATTATTGAAAATGCCGCCTTAGAGCCTGAGGTGGTAGATTTAGCTATTTTCCTGCGGAGTATGGGTGCTAAGATTAAAGGTGAGGGTACCTCCCGTATTTGCATTGAAGGCGTAGCGAGATTACATGGCTGTGAGTATACTGTAGTTGCCGATCGTATTGAGGCTGGTACTTATCTTATCGCTGGTATTGCCACTCACGGTATTGTCAGATGCTTAAATACTCTGCCGTCCTCTATGGATGTATTATTACAGAAATTAAAGCAGGCTAATGCCATTATTGATATTGACGGTACCACCATTACCGCCGACATGCGCAATCGCCAGATTAGACCGGTAGATATTGTCACTGCCCCGCACCCGGGTTTTCCGACTGATATGCAGGCACAGTTTACGGTCTTAAATGCCTTAGCCGCAGGTGTCAGCTCTGTTACTGAGACTATTTTTGAAAACCGCTTTATGCATATTGCCGAGCTCAATCGCATGGGCGCCCATTTGGAGATCCGCGGCAATGTCGTGATTTGCTCAGGGGTTGAGCAACTTAAGGGGGCTCAGGTCATGTCCTCAGATTTGCGAGCCTCTGCAAGTTTGGTAATTGCTGGTTTAGCCGCTAGCGGAACTACCATTGTCGATCGCATCTACCATATGGATCGCGGTTATGAGCATATTGAAACTAAGATTAGAAGCTTAGGTGGAACCATCGACCGAATTTATTAAAAATGTTTGATCTCTGTCCCTACAATACCTTTGGTTTACATGTACAGGCCACCGAAGGCCGCTTAATTAGCTGTATTGATGATCTCAAAACTGCTGATGCCGATCATTGCATTATTATCGGCCGTGGCAGTGATGTACTCTTTACCGATGATTATGAGGGCACAGCCCTCATCAACGATATTCGCGATCTCAATATTACTCAGGATGGCGATGAATATATTGTCGAAGCTGGTGGTGGTTTGGTATTAGACGATCTGATCTTAGATCTCTTAAAAACAGGTATTTGCGGCTTAGAAAATCTCTCAGCAATTCCTGGTACTGTGGGAGCTGCCCCGGTACAAAATATCGGTGCCTATGGCGTGGAGATCGGCTCTTTAATTGAGAAAGTCGAGTGTTATGATCTGCGCCGTCACTGTGTAGAGTCTTTCTCAGCTGCGGACTGTCAATTCGGTTATCGTACTTCTTATTTTAAAACTCACCCTGAGCGCAAGCTCTTTATTACCAAGGTGGTCTTTCGCTTGCACTCTATTTTCAAGCCAGTTTTAACCTATAAAGGCCTTAATGGGGTGAACTTAGAGGATGCCTTAGAGGTGCGTGAACGCGTGATCGCTTTGCGACGCGAAAAGCTTCCGGATCCTAATGATATCGGTAATGCTGGTTGTTTCTTTAAAAATCCGATTGTGACTACTGAGTTTGCTGAGAAATTAGCCCAAAGCTATGAGCAGATGCCGGTATATCAAGCCGCAGATAATATGTGTAAATTAGCCGCGGGCTGGCTTATCGATAGATCTGGCTGTCGTGGCCTTTGTCATGGTAATGTCGGCACTTGGAATAATCAGGCTTTGGTAATTGTCAATTATGGCAATGCTCGCCCGCACGAGATCGTTTCCTTAGCTAAGTATATTCAAAGCGAGGTAGCCATGAAATTTGGGGTCGATCTCGAGCCTGAGGTTAGAATCTTTGGCCGTCAAGGTGAGATTACCTGGGAGAAATTGTGATTTCTAAGGTTTTAGAGCTAGTGCGGCTAGTATCGCAGTTGACGCATGATTTAAGCCTTCAGAAATTAGCTAGCTCGTTAAAGCTTAATGAAGCAGAGCTCTATGAGCTTTTACAGGTATTAAAGGATCTAAATTTAGATTTTTCCCTTGAAGATCAAAAATTTCATTTATTAGAGTCAATTGAGCCTTTAGATGCGGCTTATATCTATAAAAAAGTTAAAGGTCGTGGCCGCGTGGAGGTTATCGATAGCATTGACTCTACTAATACTGAATTATTAAGACGTGTCTTTAATCTCGGCTCGGGAGATTGCCTGATTGCCGAATATCAAAGTGCTGCGCGGGGACGACGCGAACGCAAATGGCAGGGAGCCTTAGGAAGGCAAGTTACCTTATCTTTAAGCTGGGAGTTTGCCTCTTTAGAAGCTTTAACCTTATTGTCAGTGGCAGTAGGTGTTGAAATTGCTCAAGCTCTTGAAGCTTATGGCTTTTTAGGTCTTAAGGTAAAGTGGCCAAACGATCTCTATTGGCACGATGGTAAGTTAGGTGGCATCTTAGTGGAAACTCGCCCGCGGGGCCAATCCATTATGGCTATTATCGGTGTGGGTATAAATTTAAAAGACCTTCCTGTGCATAATGAGCGCTATCACAGTACCTCTTTAGACAGTATCGGTAAAGAAATTTCCCGTAATGATTTAGCTGTTTTAATTATCGATGCTTTAAGACGCGCCTGCTTTAAGGTCGCTTCCGGATCAAGATCTTGTTATATAGAGCTTTTATCTAAGCGTGACTATTTAAGTGGTAAAGAGGTAAGAATTGATACTGGCAATCAGATTTTTTTAGGTCTAGTTTTAGGTATCAATGATAAAGGCGAACTTTTATTAAAAGAAAAAAGCGGCCATATTTTAAATATAGCCGCCGGACAATTTATTTAGCGACGCAGATACACTTCTTCAATGCAGTGATTGCTACCTTTCTTTAAGATGAGATTAGCGCGATTGCGACAAGGCTGAATATTTTCAACTAAATTGACGTGATTGACGGCCTCCCAAATCAGTTTGGCCATAGCGATAGCCTGCTCTTCAGGGATGCGGGCATATTTATGGAAATAGCAGGTTGGATCGTCAAAGGTCTTCTCTCTTAATTTTAAGAAGCGGTCTATATACCATTTCAAAAGATTATCTTCCTCGGCATCGACATAGATGGAATAATCGATAAAATCAGAGATAAAGGCGCGATTGCGATATTCAGGATAATCAGCGCCGTTTTGCAAGACATTCACACCTTCAACAATCAAGACATTGGGTCTATCGACAATAGTATAGGTATCAGGCACAACGTCATAGGTCAGATGGGAGTAGACCGGAGCTTTGAGATTTGGCTTGCCTTCTTTTACATCTAATAAGAAAGAAATCAGCTTTTTTACATCATAAGAGATCGGAAAGCCCTTGCGGCTCATGATCATCTTCTTATTTAAGACACTGTTTGGATATAAAAAGCCGTCAGTGGTGATCATGGCAACTTTAGGATGGCAGGGCCAAGATTTGATTAGCTCATGCAATAATCTAGCTGTAGTCGTCTTACCTACGGATACCGGGCCTGAGATCGAGATGATAAAAGGTACCGATTCCATCGATTTGCCTAAAAATTTTTGAATAATCGCCAAGCGGTCGTGACGGGAGATATAGTACATGCGCAATAACGAGGATAGGGGCATGTAAATACGATTAACTTCTTCAATTGAGAGTTTATCGTTAAAGGCGACGTATTTTTTTAAGTCCTCTTCCTTGATGGTCATCTTGTCACTGGAGTGCTTAAACGTAGACCAGGTTTCGGCATCGAATTTAACAAAAGGTGAGAGGATGCTATTACTATCAGCCATGAGCGTGCAGTGCTCCATTCTTTATAAATTATTATTAAAGCCTAAGGCGCAAATCCGCCATTTTGGGTAAGGCGATTTTACTATATTAAAACTATTTGGGCTTAAATCATCTATTTATGCGCCAATAAAGAGATCTAATCAACAATATAAAAGCCTAAAAAAATAAAATTTAGCCAAAAAATTAAGATCAAAAATTTCTCTTTAGAAAGAATTGAGAGGGGATAGCGTTCTTAATTAAAAAATAAAATGTGATTTAGATCAAAGTTTTTTTATGGATTGATATATTTTTATAAAGATAAAAGGCTTTGTTTACATAATTTAATGCGTAAAAAGCTTTGATTTTAGGCAAAATTTTAGCTAAAAATAGGAAAGTTACTGATTTTTCTAGAAAAAATTCAAAAAAAAATATTTTATAACTTATTGAAATATAAAGATATTTTTAAAAAGTTAAAAATTTTTTAAAAAAAATTAAAAAAAACACTTGCAAAGCCTAGGTGAGTTTATTATTATAGCACCGCTTTCACTGATTACCTCTGTGAAAACAGTTGGTCCGGAGACGGGTCAATTATGGAGGGGTTCCCGAGTGGCCAAAGGGATCAGACTGTAAATCTGCCGGCTCTGCCTTCGAAGGTTCGAATCCTTCCCCCTCCACCACTTCCCTTTTATTTTTTCTCCGGTTCATCATAGAATTTTTAATGCGGGCATCGTATAATGGTTATTACCCGAGCCTTCCAAGCTTGAGATACGGGTTCGATTCCCGCTGCCCGCTCCAGTAATCTTTTTTATTTTCTGTGAGCGTTTCTTCGCATCTTGTTCACAAATAGGATAATTTAAAAAAATGGCAAAGGAAAAGTTTGTCCGTGACAGAGTTCACGTAAACGTCGGCACCATCGGTCACGTTGACCACGGTAAGACCACCCTGACCGCTGCTATCACCACTGTTCTCGCTAAGACTTTCGGCGGTGCAGCCTTAAAGTTCGACCAGATCGATAACGCTCCGGAAGAGAAGGCTCGTGGTATTACCATTAACACCTCTCACGTAGAGTATGATACCGAGGCTCGTCACTATGCTCACGTTGACTGCCCGGGTCACGCTGACTATGTTAAGAACATGATTACCGGTGCCGCTCAGATGGACGGCGCTATCCTCGTAGTAGCTGCTACCGACGGTCCTATGCCGCAGACCCGTGAGCACATCCTGTTAGCTCGTCAGGTTGGTGTTCCTTACATCATCGTCTTCTTAAACAAGTGCGATATGGTCGACGACGAGGAATTATTAGAGTTAGTTGAGATGGACGTTCGCGACCTCCTCAGCCAGTACCAGTTCCCGGGCGACGACACCCCGATCATCCGTGGTTCCGCTTTAGGTGCCTTAAACGGTGAAGAGAAGTGGGAAAAGGCTATCATTGAGTTAGCCCACACCTTAGACTCTTACATCCCTGATCCTAAGCGTGATATCGACGATCCGTTCTTACTCCCGATCGAAGACATCTTCTCCATCTCTGGTCGTGGTACCGTAGTAACCGGCCGTGTTGAGCGTGGTATCGTTCACGTAGGTGACGAAGTTGAAATCGTTGGTATTCGTCCGACCGTTAAGACCGTTGTAACTGGCGTTGAGATGTTCCGCAAGTTATTAGACGAGGGTCGTGCAGGTGATAACGTAGGTATCTTATTACGTGGTACTAAGCGTGAGGACGTCGAGCGTGGTCAGGTATTAGCCGCTCCTGGTTCTATTACTCCGCACACCAAGTTCACCGGTCAGGTATACGTATTAAGCAAGGATGAGGGTGGTCGTCACACTCCGTTCTTCAAGGGCTATCGTCCGCAGTTCTTCTTCCGTACTACCGATATTACCGGTACTATTGAGTTACAGGAAGGCGTCGAGATGGTAATGCCTGGTGATAACACCGACATGACCGTAACCTTAATCCACCCGGTAGCTATGGCTAAGGGCGAGCGCTTCGCTATTCGTGAAGGCGGTCGTACCGTTGGCGCTGGTGTTGTCGGCGAGATCTTAGAATAATAAAGTGAAGAGTGCCTTTTGCACTCTTCTAATCCGCAGTATTGATCTATGGATCTAGTACTGCGGATTTCTTTGATCTTAAGGTAATAATTTTTTTGCTTAAGAATCCAAAGGGATCTAAATATGGCAGAACCCACTGTAAATAAAGTGGAAACAGCACAGCCTAAGAGCGCTCCTAAGAAAGAGCAGCCGAAGAAAAAGGGCGTAACTGTTGTCGCAAAGGAAGAAAAGACTGTTTCTCCTTTTGTTAATACCGTTTTATGGATTGTATCCTTAGCCATTATCGCTGGTGCAATTTTCGGTAACTACTATTATTCCAATTATGTATTGATTGATGAGACTTCACTTGCACGCTTAGGCCGTGTTTTTGCTGTGATTGTCGCCATCGTCATTGGTCTTGGTGTCTTAGTCTTTACCACCAAGGGCCGTCAGTTATTAAGCTTTGCACGTCTCTCTTACACTGAGTTACGTAAGGTTGTATGGCCTACCCGTCAGGAAGCTTTACAGACTACCTTCATCGTTTTCATCGCTGTATGTGTGGTAAGTTTATTCCTGTACCTGTGCGATATTGCTTTCCTGCAACTCGTACGTGCCGTTACCCTCTAAGTTCATATAGGTTTAAGCAAGATGTCAGATAAAGAATTATTTGATGCTCCTGAGGCTGTAGAAGCTCCGGTTGCAGACAAAGCTCCGGTCGCCGATGAGACTGCTGTGGACAAGGAAGCATTACGTAAAAAGAAGCTTGAAGAATTCAACAAGGCTATGCATTGGTATGTAATTCAGGCCTTTTCCGGTTTTGAGCAACGCGTGGCCCTGACCTTACGTGAGCGCATTAAGATCCACAATATGGAAGACGATTTCGGTGAGATCTTAGTTCCTAAGGAGAAGGTAAAGGAGATTAAAGACGGTAAGAAGCGCGAGAGTGAGCGTAAGTTCTTCCCGGGTTACGTCTTAGTCCACATGCGTATGAATTCTGAAACCTGGCAGCTTGTTAAGCATACTGACCGCGTTTTAGGCTTTATTGGTGGTAGCTCTGATCATCCTCTTCCTATCAGCGAAGCTGAGGCTGCTAAGATTTTAAGCCGTCTTAAGGAGAGCGAGGAGTCACCTAGACCTAAGACTATGTTCGAGGTGGGTGAGCAGGTTCGTGCTATCGATGGTGCCTTTAAGGACTTCGTTGGTACTGTTGAGAAGGTTGATTACGAGAAGAATCGTCTTACCGTTTCTATCGCTATCTTCGGCCGTGCAACTCCGGTTGATCTCGAATTTAGTCAGGTTGAAAAGGATGTCTAAGCTTTAATAGCGTCAAGACAGCATTTTATGAAGAACTGACAGGAGTAAAGCTTCTGTCAGTTTTTTTATCCTAAATTCCGCAGCTCATAGATTACTAATCTTTGAGCTGTTTTTTCGGAAGAGGAATTTTAAAAGTCTCAAAGAGATCTCTAGTTTTTTTAGGGATCTCTTTTACTATGTAAATACCCCCGTCAGCAGGTCTTGAAGCCTGTAATCTCTGCATCTGAAGCATAGCCTTTTCAAAAGAATCATCAGGTAAAACCTTTGCATTAGGTTGATGATTAGATGCGGAAACAGACATCATCATTCTGATTGATTGAGCCAGCATATAAATAAAGAGTTTTCCTGTGTATGTAGTGCCAGTTGCATACAGTCTGTCGCTTTCATTGAGAACCTTAAACTGTCTGAAAGCAGATTCAGCGATGTTACGCTCTCTATAGATAATCAGACTCTGGAAAGGATCTTTGATGGTATTAGTTCTAATTGCAAAGTAACCGTGATATTTACAGGCATTCTGAACCTGAGTAGCGTTTAGGCACCATTCTTGAGTTTTAGTGTTTAGGCAAAAGAAAGAAGAGTACTTTTCCCAATCATTCTTATCAACAGATTCGTTAGCATTTTTCTTATCTAAGATATCCTGTAAATCGCGCATCAGCGCAATAGTTTGACGATCACCTAAAGTTACATCATGGTACAGATGTAAGAACTCCTCTTGCTCATCATTTACCCCATCAGAGGTTCTGGCATAAATACCCAGCTTAGCGTTCATAAACATAGGATTGTTAAGGCTGGTTTTATAACGGTCAATAGTAGCTTTAATAGAGTCCTCTTTTAAAGTCATGCCAGTTAAGAACATCAGTTTGCAGTTAATAAGCTTCTGTATATTCATAATAGAAGCATAGCCTCTATCTGTAGCAATTAGAGTATTAGCCAAATTAAGACCAAGGCTTTGCATGCGTAACAAGATGTCAGCAAAGAGAGTCATGTCATTAACCGAGCCTTCAGACTCATAGGCATAGCACAGATCTCCTGTAAAGTAATCAATACAGAAGGTAAGATTAACCTCTTTTAAGAAGTCGTCCTGTTTAGCGTGACCATAAGAGGCATTGTCAATAGTTTGAGAGCAGGTACTGATAGAAGTAGAATAAATGGCAATCATCATAGGAGAAAGCTTTAGATTGAGTTTCCTAGCTTCTTCCTCTCTCTTTAATTGGTCTTTAGTTACTCTTTCATGTCTTAATTTGAAGTACTGATCAATGTTCTCCTGATTAACTTTAGCAAGTATGGTACTAATCTTTAGGCTAGATAGAGGAGCAGCTCCAGGAAGGTAATGCATAGGCAACCAGTCCTCATAGTTCTGCATAGCCATACTGTGAGAACATAGCTGATAAATAGCCAGTCTTAAAAGTTCAGTTCCATCTTCATCACCGAATACTGATTTAAGGTTAAACAGCATCCCTGAATTCTTAGCTACTTCCCATAAAGCATAGGTAAGACCAAAAGAAACACAGTCGCATCTCCATGACAAATCATTTTGAGCTTCCTGTTTAATCGCTTCAGTGTCTGCCTCTGTTCTAATTACTAAAGCATTGCTTTCATAGAAAACATGTTCACCTACATAATCAGGATTAGCTTCTAAAAAGCTTTTAGATAAAGAAACTTCACCAGTGTCGGAATTAAGTCTGCCTACATGAATACGCTTAGCGATACGAGACTGTTTCTTAACAGGATCCCATCTGTTGTAGTAGGAGATAATGTAGGTTCTGCCCTTGTTATCAGTGTAACTGGAAAAGTTCCATTTAATAGCTTCAGAAGTCATGATATAGTCCATATAAATAAATTATATGGCTAAGGTAAACCTAAAATAAATCTAAAAAAAATAAAATAGGAATAATTAAATTAGGAAGATTTATGCTGAATGTCAACAATGTTCTAAACTAGAGTGACGGGAGTTTAGCGGCAGTTTTTTATCTCTTCTATATATAGCTAGGCACAAGCGCTAGGGAGTAGTGTCTGTTTTTTTTGAGAAAAACTTTATATAACAAAGTGATAAAACGGGGCAAGAGCCACTGGCTCTCAGGTTTTCGCTTATGCTGTAGAAGAGAGTATGTGCCAGAACATTAATTATTAATTATTTACTTGCAAAAAAAATCAAAATTATATATAATTCCGTAGTTATTTTGTGTTCATTGACACAACCCTTAACGATCAGGGGATTTGATCGAGGGAAGCACTCAAAGTGGTGCGCTACTACCCATAATACAGAGGAAAACCTCAAATGGCAAAGAAAGTTACTGCCTATATTAAATTACAGGTTGGCGCTGGTAACGCTAATCCTGCTCCTCCAGTTGGTCCGGCTCTCGGCCAGCACGGTGTTAACATTATGGAATTCTGCAAGGCCTTCAATGCAAAGACTGCAAAGATGGAAAAGGGCTTGCCGGTTCCGGTTATCATTACCGTTTATTCTGATAAGTCTTTCACCTTCGTTTCTAAGTCTACCCCTGCTTCTTTCTTAATTAAGAAGGCTGCTGGCTTAAAGACTGCTTCTCACAAGCCGGGTACTGAAATCGCAGGTAAGATCACCATGGCTCAGTGCCTCGAGATCGCCAAAGAGAAAGACCAGGATATGACTGGTGCTGACGTTGAGGCTTCTGCCCGTTCAATCGCTGGTACTGCTCGTTCCATGGGCATTCAGGTGGAGGAATAATAATGGCCAAGATTTCTAAACGCCTGAAAGAGATTCGTGCTGCTGTTGATAAGACCAAGGTCTATTCCGCAGTTGAAGGCTTCAATCTGTTAAAGCAGACTGCTAAGGCTAAGTTCAACGAGAGCGTTGATGTTGCTATTCAGTTAGGCATCGATGCTACCAAGTCTGATCAGAACGTTCGTGGTGCTACCGTATTACCTAATGGTACCGGTAAGACTGTTCGCGTTTTAGTATTCACCCAGGGTGCATTAGCCGAGCAGGCTAAGGCTGCTGGTGCTGATCACGTTGGTATGGACGAGTTAGCCGCTGAGATCAAGAAGGGCTTCATGGACTTCGACGTTGTTATCGCTTCTCCGGATGCAATGCGCGTTGTTGGCCAGTTAGGTCAGATCTTAGGTCCGCGTGGTTTAATGCCGAACCCTAAGGTTGGCACTGTTACCCGTGACGTCGCCACTGCAGTTAAGAATGCTAAAGCAGGTCAGGTCCGCTACCGTAACGACAAGGCTGGTAACATCCAGACCTCTATCGGTAAGGCTACCTTCACCGCTGAGCAGCTCACTGAGAACCTCAACGCCTTAGTTGCCGCCATCATCAAGCAAAAGCCGGCTGCTGCTAAGGGTGCCTACATCAAGAAGATCTGTGTCTCCACCACCATGGGTGTTGGCTTAGCAGTTGACAAGAACTCCTTGAAGGCTGAGCAGGCTGTTGCTGCTGAATAATTAAGCAGCTAAGTGCGCGGATACTAGCACTTTAAAAGATTTTGGAAGGGAGCATTATCCCACCAAAGACCGCAGGGGGAAGTATCCTTAATCATCCTGCGTAGGCGGAGATTAGCTCCAGGAATATATTTCCTTGGAACTGATTTATCCGGTAGTCCCCGTGATGGGGTTTAGTCCGATAATAGTGGACATTCCAGGAGTCACTGCTAAAAATGGCAATGAAAATCGAAGACAAAAAGGCAATTGTTGCCGAAGTCGCCGAAGTCGCCAAGAAAGCTGTGTCAGCTGTCACCGCAGATTCTTGTGGTATTCCTGTAGCAAAGCTGACTGCGTTACGTAAAGAGGCTCGTGCTAACAACGTTTACTTACACGTTGTTCGTAACACCCTCTTAACTCGTGCGTTAGAAGGTTCTGAGTTCGAGTGCATCAAAGATAGTTGCAAGGGCCCGACCATTGTCGCCCTCTCTCTTGAGCACCCGGGTGCTGCAGCACGTATCTTCAAGGAATTTGCTAAGTCTTGCGATACCTTCAAGGTTAAAGCATTAGCTTTCGAAGGCAAAGCATACGATGGCAAAGACATTGATATTCTTGCTACCTTACCTACTTACGATGAAGCTATCGCTAAACTTCTTGCAACTCTCAAAGAAGCTGCTGCTGGCAAACTCGTACGTACTCTCGCCGCATTGGGCGATAAACTTGCTGAAGGCGGCGAAGCTGCCCCGGCTGCTGAGGCTTAATAGCCTGCGATTTTTTTTAGGCTTTGCCTATTTGTTTAATAAAGGAATATATAAAAATGGCTTTATCTAAGGATGAGATCATTGAGGCAATTGCTGCCTTATCTGTAACTGAAGTTGTTGAGCTCGTTAAGGCTATGGAAGAGAAGTTCGGTGTTTCTGCCGCTGCTGCTGTTGCTGCTCCTGCCGCTGCCGCTGCTGCTGTTGAAGAGAAGACCGAGTTCGACGTTGTCTTAAAGGCTGTTGGTGCTAACAAGATCGCCGTTATTAAGGCTGTCCGTACCGCTACTGGCTTAGGCTTAAAGGAAGCTAAGGACTTAGTTGAGTCTGCTCCTGCTAAGATCAAGGAAGCTATGCCTAAGGAAGAGGCTGAGGCTTTAGTCAAGAGCTTAAAGGACGCTGGTGCTGACGCCGCTGCTGAATAATTCAGTCAATGCTCTTACATAAATTGGTTCGCACCGAGCCAATGACGGTCTAACCGTCACTTCAAATCAAACCCGCTCCTCCATTTATGAGGGGGCGGGTTCGGTGCCTGATAAGACACAAGATGCCAAGGCATCCCATACCGGAAACAGATCAATCAGAGGATCCCCTATCCATGGTCTACTCCTATACTGAGCAAAAGCGCATCCGTAAGGATTTTGGCAAGAGAGTAAAAGTCTTAGACACTCCATATTTACTTGCAGTTCAACTCGATTCTTTCAAACAATTTATAAGTTCAGACCCTAATAATGAGAATGGTCTAGTAGCCGCTTTTAAGAGCGTTTTCCCGATCAAGAGCTACTCAGGCAATGCTGAACTTTGCTATAACAGTTTCCATCTTGGCGAGCCCAAGTTTAATGTCCGCGAGTGCATGATTCGTGGTACAACCTATTCTGCTCCGCTGAAAGTAAAATTAAGTCTGGTCCGTTACGAAAAAGATTCTCCCAAAACCGTAAAAGAGCGTATTGACCAGGATGTGTACATGGGCGAAATCCCGCTCATGACCGATAATGGTACCTTCATTGTCAACGGTACCGAGCGTGTAGTGGTATCTCAGCTGCATCGTAGTCCGGGTGTTTTCTTTGACAACGATAAGGGTAAGACTCATCCGGGCCGTATCCTTTTCAGCGCTCGTGTAATTCCTTACCGTGGTTCTTGGCTCGACTTCGAGTTCGATCACCGTGATAACTTATTCGTTCGTATCGATCGTCGTCGTAAATTACCTGCTACCGTTCTTTTAAGAGCTTTAGGTTACAATACCGAGCAGATCTTAAACTTATTCTTTGACACTGTTGAAGTTGAGTTTAAGAGCAATAAGATTTTAATGGAGCTGGTACCGGAGAGATTGCGTGGTGAAACCGCAAGCTTCGATATCGTCATCAATAAAGAGGTCTTAGTCGAAAAGGGCAAGAAGATTACCGCCCGTCATATCCGTCAGTTAAATAAGGCTGGCGTCAAGACCATCGAAGTTCCGCCTGAGTATCTGCTCGATAAGATCGTAGCTCGTGATTATCACAGCAAGACCGGTGAGGTCGTTTTAGCTGCTAATACTGTATTAACTGCTGAAAATCTCGTTGCCATTGCTCAAAACTCCTTAAAGAAGATTGAGATCCTGTACACCAGTCAAGTCGATGAAGGTCCGTTCATTGCCGACACCTTACGTGCCGACACTACCCGTGATCTCTCCTCCGACGAGGCTGATCGTTATGCCGCCTTATACGAAATCTATAAGATGATGCGTCCTGGCGAAATGCCAAACGCTGAGGCTGCTGACACCTTATTTAAGAACCTCTTCTTTGCTGAGGATCGCTATGATCTCTCCTCTGTGGGTCGTATGAAGTTTGACACCCACTTTGTTGAGGACAAGAATTTCAAGGCTGGTTTATCCCGCTTATTATCTGATCCTAATGTTCAGATCAATACTGCTGATTCTGGCATCGCTATCGTTGATGGCTTTGTTTATGCTCAGTTCCCGCAGGTTATCGATGCTATTCGTCCTTACCTTGATCAAGGTGAGGTCGCCTGCATCCCGAGCACTAGCCCTAAGCGTTTAGCTGATAAGTTCTTAGATTATTTGGATAATTCCTTAATCGCAGCTAAGAAGAATCAGATGTTAACCGCATCTGAGCGTTATTTACACAAGGTTAAGATCGCCCCTAACGGTGGTGAGGAATTTGCCTTTGATAACGCCATCATCATGCCGTTAAATTTACTTGACTTAACTGCCAATGTAATTGAGCTTGAGGGTAAGGCTACCGATCCTAAGGGCAAGGATTTAAATTTAGATACTTCCAGTATCGAAAATGAGGCCAATCGTGGCACCTTAAACAATTCTGATATTGTTAAGGTTATCCGTTACTTAGTTAAGATCCGTAACGGTAAAGAGAATATCGACGATATCGATCACTTAGGTAACCGTCGTATTCGTTCTGTAGGCGAGATGGCTGAAAACCAGTTCCGTATCGGTTTAGTACGTGTTGAGCGTGCCGTTAAGGAAAGATTATCCTTAGGCGATCTCGACAATACCACTCCGCAGGAGCTCATCAACGCCAAGCCGATTTCTGCCGCTATTAAGGAATTCTACGGTTCCAGCCAGTTATCTCAGTTTATGGATCAGAACAATCCTTTATCTGAGGTTACTCATAAGCGCCGTATTTCCGCTTTAGGCCCGGGTGGTTTAACCCGTGAGCGTGCCGGCTTCGAGGTGCGTGACGTTCACCCGACTCACTACGGTCGTTTATGCCCGATTGAGACCCCGGAAGGTCCGAACATTGGTTTGATCAACTCTTTAGCTGTATTTGCTCGTTGCAATGATTATGGCTTCTTAGAGACCCCGTACCGCTTTGTTAAGGACGGTGTCGTCACTGAGGAGTTCCAGTATCTCTCTGCTATTGAGGAAGGTCAGTACGTTATCGCTCAGGCTAATACCGATTTAGATGAAAACGGTAAGATTGTCTCTGATTATGTACAGTGCCGTTATAAGGGCGAGTCTGAGGTTCGTCGTGCTCAGGACGTTCAGTTCATGGACGTTTCTCCGCAGCAGATTATTTCCGTTGCCGCCGCCTTAATTCCGTTCTTAGAGCATGATGACGCTAACCGTGCCTTGATGGGTGCTAACATGCAACGTCAGGCTGTACCTACTGTACGTTCTGAGAAGCCTTTCGTTGGTACCGGTATGGAGCGTGCCTTAGCTGTTGACTCTGGCGTTTCCATCATCGCTAAGCGTGGTGGTGTCGTCGAGCATGTTGATGGTGCCCGTATCGTAGTTCGCGTCAACCTCGATGAGATCGAGAATGAGCGCGATGCTGGTATCGATATTTATAACCTCATCAAGTACTCACGTTCTAATCAGAACACCTGTGTTAATCAGCGTCCGTGCGTTGGTCTGCACGAGAAGGTAAAGGCTGGTGACGTTTTAGCTGACGGCTCTTCTTCTGATATGGGCGAGCTTGCCTTAGGTCAGAACATGCGTATCGCCTTCATGCCGTGGAATGGTTATAACTACGAGGACTCCATCTTAGTTTCTGAGCGTGTTGCCGCTAAGGATCGTCTCACCACCATCCACATTCAGGAATTATCCTGCGTGGCTCGTGATACTAAGTTAGGCCCTGAGGAAATCACTGCTGATATCCCTAACGTCGGCGAACAGGCTCTGTCTAAGTTAGACGAGGCTGGTATCGTTTATGTCGGTGCTGAGGTAGTTGGTGGCGATATTCTCGTCGGTAAGGTTACCCCTAAGGGTGAGACTCAGTTAACCCCTGAGGAGAAACTCTTACGTGCTATCTTCGGTGAGAAGGCCTCTGAGGTTAAGGATTCTTCCTTACGCGTTCCTAACGATACCACCGGTACCGTTGTTGACGTACAGATCTTCACTCGTGAGGGTGTAGAGAAGGACAAGCGTGCTAAAGAAATCGAAGAGATGCATATCGCTCAGGCTAAGAAAGACCTCGATGAGGAATACGCTTTCTTAACTAACGGCCTCTTACATCAGGTACGTGTCCACTTAACTAAGCACGGTTTAACTGAAGAAGAAGTCGCTGCTTTAGACGATAAGGCTTTATTCAATCAGAACTTAGATACCGATGCCGCTCAGCGTCAGCTCGAGGAGTTCAATGTTCGCTTAGACGAGTTTGCTAAGGAATACCGCGAGAAGTTTGAGGCTGAGAAGAAGAAGATCACCGAGGGTGATGATTTAACTCCGGGTGTCCTTAAGATCGTTAAGGTTTATCTTGCCGTTAAGCGTCGTATTCAGCCTGGTGATAAGCTTGCAGGTCGTCACGGTAACAAGGGTGTTATTTCCCGTATTAACCCTATCGAAGACATGCCTTTCGATGAGAATGGTAAGCCTGTAGATATGGTATTAAATCCGTTAGGCGTGCCGTCTCGTATGAACATCGGACAGGTTTTAGAGGTCCATTTAGGTCTGGCTGCTAAGGGTATTGGCGAAAAGATCAATAAGATGCTCATCGAACAGCGTGCTATGTCTGAGATCCGTAAGACTTTACAGGACATCTATGATTTAGGTGATACCTCTCAGAAGATCGATATCTCTGAGCTCAGCGATGCTGAGGTTATGACCTTAGCTAATAATATGCGTGATGGTTTCACTGTAGCTACCCCGGTATTCGACGGTGCTCAGGAAGAGAACATCAAGGAAATGTTACGCATGGCAGGTCTCCCTGAGTCCGGTCAGATGACCCTCTATGATGGACGTACCGGCCGCCCGTTCGAGCGTAAGGTAACCGTTGGTTATATGTACATGTTAAAGCTCAACCACTTAGTTGATGACAAGATGCATGCTCGTTCTACCGGTTCTTACAGTCTCGTAACTCAGCAGCCGTTAGGTGGTAAGGCTCAGTTCGGTGGCCAGCGCTTCGGTGAGATGGAAGTCTGGGCTCTTGAGGCTTATGGTGCTGCCTATACTCTGCGTGAGATGTTAACCGTCAAGTCTGACGATGTTAACGGCAGAACTAAGATGTACAAGAACATCGTGGATGGCGTTTACCGCATGGATGCTGGTATTCCGGAATCCTTCAACGTATTGCTGCGCGAAATTCGTTCGCTCGGTATCAATATCGATCTCGTCCGCAAGGAATAAGTTTCTATACCGAGGGGCCTGACCCCTCGGTTCAGCTACGACAATAGGAGAAACTGTTGTGAGCATACAGGAAAACGGTCAGAACGAAGATCTATTACAGGGTCTTACCAATCAGACTAAAGTCCCTAATGATGATCCGGATATGGATCTGCAGTTAAGTGACTCTCTTGGCAAATTAGCCAATCGCAGCAATGCCTTTAAGCAGCGTCTTGAGGATTTTGATGCTATCAAAATTGGTTTAGCTTCCCCTGAGATGATTCGTGCCTGGTCTTATGGTGAGGTTAAAAAGCCTGAGACCATCAATTATCGTACCTTTAAGCCCGAGCGTGACGGCTTGTTCTGTGCACGTATTTTCGGACCTATCAAAGACTATGAATGCTTGTGCGGTAAATACAAGCGTTTAAAGCACCGTGGCACTATCTGTGATAAGTGCGGTGTTGAGGTTACTCAGGCTAAAGTACGCCGTGAGCGTATGGGCCATATTGAGTTAGCCTCTCCGGTTGCCCATATTTGGTACTTAAAATCTTTACCGTCACGTATTGGTTTAATCCTCGATATGAAGTTACGCGATATTGAAAGCGTACTTTACTTTGAGAGCTATGTCGTTACCGATCCGGGTATGACTGATCTCAATGAGCGTCAGCTTTTAACCGAGGAGCAGTACGTTGAGGCCTTAGCTATCTACGGTGATGACTTCTCCGCTAAGATGGGTGCTGAGGCTATTTTAGAGTTATTACAGCACATCAACCTCGAAGAAGAGGTTAAGTCCTTACGTGAGGCCTTAGAGAGCACTTCCTCTGAGAGCAATCGTAAGAAGTTTGCTAAGCGTATTAAGCTCATCGAGTCTTTCATCAATTCTGGCAACAAGCCTGAGTGGATGATTCTGACTGTATTACCGGTTTTACCGCCGGATTTACGTCCGTTAGTACCGTTAGATGGTGGTCGTTTCGCTACTTCTGATCTGAACGATCTCTATCGCCGTGTAATTAACCGTAATAACCGCTTAAAGCGCCTCTTAGACTTAGCCGCTCCTGAGATCATTGTTCGTAACGAGAAGCGTATGTTACAGGAATCTGTAGATGCGCTCATGGATAATGGTCGTCGTGGTCGTGCTATCACCGGTTCTAATAAGCGTCCTCTGAAGTCCTTAGCTGACATGATTAAGGGTAAGCAGGGTCGTTTCCGTCAGAACCTTTTAGGTAAGCGTGTTGATTACTCTGGTCGTTCCGTAATTACCTGCGGACCGTTCCTGCGTTTACATCAGTGCGGTCTGCCGAAGAAGATGGCCTTAGAGCTCTTCAAGCCTTTCATCTACGGTAGATTAGAGTTACGTGGCTTAGCTACCACCATCAAGGCTGCTAAGAAGATGGTTGAGCGTGAGGATCCGATCGTATGGGATGTTCTCGATGAGGTCATCCGCGAGCATCCTATCATGTTAAACCGTGCTCCGACTCTGCACCGTTTAGGTATTCAGGCCTTCGAGCCGGTCTTGATTGAAGGTAAAGCCATTCGTCTGCATCCGTTAGTATGCCCGGCCTTTAACGCCGACTTCGACGGTGATCAGATGGCTGTTCACGTACCTTTAACCTTAGAGGCTCAGTTAGAGGCTCGTGCTCTCATGATGTCCACTAACAATGTTCTGTCACCGGCTTCAGGTGATCCGATCATTGTGCCGGCACAGGACGTGGTTTTAGGTCTGTACTATATGACCCGTATGCGTATCGGTGCTCGTGGTGAGGGCTTAATCCTGACTGATGCTAAGGAAGCTGAGCGTCTTTACAAGGCTGATTTAGTCGACTTCCATGCTCGTATCGCCTGCCGTGTTCACTTCTTTGAGAAGAACCCTGATACTGGCGAATTTGTCGAGAAGAATGAGATGCGCCTGACCACTGTCGGCCGTGCCATGCTCTCCTTAATTTTACCTAAGGGCATGTCCTATGATCTCATCGATCCGCCGTCTGAGGGTGTAACTCAGGATAATATCAAAGAGATCTTAGCTGAGAAGAACTGGTTTACTCGTGTCTCTAACGTACCGTTAGGCAAGAAGAAGATCGGTGCTCTGCTCAATACCTGCTATCACCTCTTAGGCCTTAAGGATACTGTTATCTTCGCCGACCATGTCATGTACACCGGCTTTGCTAATGCTGCTATTTCCGGTTCTTCTGTCTGCGTTGACGATATGCTCATTCCTAAGGAGAAGTACACCATTATTTCATCTGCTCAGAAGGAAGTTATGTCCATTCAGAGCCAGTATGAGAACGGTCAGATTACTCCAGGCGAGCGCTATAACAAGGTTATCGACGTTTGGTCAAATGCCAATGAAAAGGTTGCTAAGGCCATGATGGCTAACCTCTCTACTCAGACTGCTAAGAATATCTTAGGCGAGGACGAGAAAGAGGCTTCCTTCAACAGCATCTATATGATGGCTGACTCCGGTGCTCGTGGTTCACCAGCTCAGATTCGTCAGCTCGCTGGTATGCGTGGCTTGATGGCAAAGCCAGACGGCTCCATCATCGAGACCCCGATTACCGCTAACTTCCGTGAAGGTCTGAACGTACAGCAGTACTTCATCTCCACTCACGGTGCACGTAAGGGCTTAGCTGATACCGCCTTGAAGACCGCTAACTCCGGTTACCTGACCCGTCGTTTAGTTGATGTCGCTCAGGATATGGTAATTTGCGATAGCGATTGCGGTACTACTGATGGCTTAGATATCACTCCGCACGTCAACGGTGGTGATGTTATCGAAACCTTAAGAGATCGCGTTTTAGGTCGCGTCTTAGCTGCCGACGTCTTAAAGCCTGGTTCTAAGAATGTCTTAATCCCGGCTGGTACTCTCTTAGATGAGAAGCTCTGCTCTCTCTTAGAGGCTAACTCTGTCGATCACGTTAAGATTAGATCTCCGATTACCTGTAAGTCTCGCTATGGCATCTGCGCTAAGTGCTATGGTCGTGATTTAGCTCGCGGTCACCTCGTAAATCCGGGTGAGGCTGTCGGTGTAATGGCCGCTCAGTCCATCGGTGAGCCGGGTACTCAGCTGACCATGCGTACCTTCCACATCGGTGGTGCTGCATCCCGTGCTGTTGCTGAGTCTGGTGCTACTGTCCGCAGTGCCGGTAAGATCAAGATCGAGAACTCCAAGCTTGTCACCAATACTGAGGGCAAGATGGTTGTAACCTCTCGTCAGTCTGAGCTCTTCGTTGTGGATGAGTTCGGTTCTGTCAAGGACAGCCATAAGATCCCTTACGGTGCTGTCTTAGAGGTCAAGGATGGCGATACTGTTAGCGTAGGTCAGACTGTAGCGCGTTGGGATCCGCATACCCACCCGATCATTTCCGAAGTACACGGTTATATCAAGTTCTCCGATATTATCGAGGGTGTAACTGTTGATAAGAAGGAAGACGAGGCTTTAGGTATTTCCTCCATCGAAGTTCGTGAGATGGCAGCTCGTCCGACTCAGGGTAAGGAGAAGCGTCCTTCCGTTAAGATCGTTGATGCTCAGGGTAATGATGTTCTCATCCCGGGTACCACTGTTGCCGCTCAGTACATGTTACAGGCTAAGGCCATCGTACAGTTACAGGACGGTGCTGAGGTTAATATCGGTGACGTTATCGCTCGTATTCCTCAGGTTGCAGGCGGTACTAAGGATATTACCGGTGGTCTGCCGCGTGTTGCTGACCTCTTCGAGGCTCGTGCTCCTAAGGAGCCGGCAATTTTAGCTGAGATCTCAGGTACCGTATCCTTTGGTAAGGACACTAAGTCTAAGCGTCGCTTAATGATCACTCCTCCGGCAGGTGCTGTAGATGAGCATGGCGATCCGATCGAGGCTCACGAGGAGATGATTGCTCTGTCACGTAACCTCAACGTCTTCGAGGGTGAAACCGTATCTAAGGGCGAAATGATCGCCGATGGTCCGGAGTCCCCGCACGACATCTTACGTTTACGTGGTGTTAACGCTGTCGCTAACTATATCGTAAACGAGGTTCAGGACGTTTATCGCTTACAGGGTGTAAAGATCAACGATAAGCATATTGAAGTTATTGTCCGTCAGATGCTCCGCAAGTGCGAGATCATCGATGCTGGTGACAGCACCGAGTTCTTAGAGGGCGAGCACGCTGAGGTCAGCTTCGTCCGTGCCGTCAATGAGAAGTTAGCCGCTGCAGGTAAGAAGTTAGTTAAGTACAACCATATCTTAATGGGCTTAACTAAGGCTTCCTTAAGCACTGATTCCTTCATCTCCGCAGCTTCCTTCCAGGAAACTACTCGTGTTCTCACCGAGGCCTCAGTTGAGGGCAAGGTTGACGAATTACGCGGCTTAAAGGAAAATGTGATTGTGGGTCGTCTCATCCCGGCTGGTACTGGCTTTAAGTACCACAAGACTCGTCGCGATGAGTTAGAGCGCCTGAGCAATGAGCGCAATTTAGAGCAGGCCTCTGTTTCTGCAGAAGAATTACAGAAGCAGTTAGGTGCCGCTTTAGAGGCAGCTGATGTTGCTAAAAGCGAATAACAGCTAAATAAAGCTATAAAGTGCCCACCTTTGTGTGGGCATTTTTTTTGGAGATAGATAAATGTCAGAAATTAAGATTGTAGCCACTAATGAGGCTCCTGCAGCCATTGGCCCCTATGTTCAGGGCAAGGTTATCGGTGGTTTATTATTTGCATCAGGTCAGATCCCTTTAGATCCGAAAACCGGAGCTATGGTTGAGGGCGGTATTGCTGAGCAGGCTCGTCAGGCTTTAAATAATGTCAAAGCTTTAGTTGAAGCCTCAGGTAGCGATTTAAGCTCTGTGGTCAAGACCACTTGCTTTTTAAAGGATATCGCTGATTTTGCTGCTTTCAATGCCGTTTATGCAGAGTTCTTCAAAGAGAATCCGCCAGCACGCTCTTGCGTTGGTGGTATCGATCTGCCAAAGGGCGCTCTGTGCGAAATTGAAGTTATCGCTCAGGTTAAATAATGCTCAGGGCCATCAGCTGATGGCCTTTTCTTTTCCTCTCATCACTCTCTTAGCGCATGGATTTTTTATTTTTAGAGCGCGTTTTTTTTACCGATCTTAAGCTTTCATACAAAAGACTAGCCTTATATCAGGAGCTTTTAGCTAAAGGGAAAAAAACAGCAGCTATCTTTATGACCTCTGAGGCGGTTAGTTTAGCTAGTACTAAGCTAGATCCACAATTTAATACTCTGCAACAGCAGTACTTAGAATTAGCCTCACAATATGGTTTTGAGCTTTTAGTCTGCGGGCGCGCCTTTAAAGATCGCGGTTATGATAATAGCGATCTCGTAGCGGGCTTTACTTTATCGGGCAATATGGAAATGCTGGCCTTAGCTTTAAGAGCTAGCCACGTTTTGGAGCTGTAAATGCTAATCATTTTGCAAAGTGATCCTAGGCTCAATCATGATTATGAGCAGGGAATAGAACTGGCCATAAGCTATGGAGATTTAGTTGAGGCTAATGATATTACTGTGCTTGTAGCCGGAGCCTTCTTACAGGAGCTAGTGCATGCTCATGGCGATGAGGTCTTTGTAAAAAAGCTTAAGCAATTAGATCTCTTTGAGGTGGAAGCTGTAGCTTTAGAGCATACGCCTTGTGCTTTTGTAAAAAGAGTGGATAGGAGCGCAGTACGCGCTTTAGTAGCGAGTAAGCAGAGGGTATTGTCATTTTGATCCATTTGATTTTCTCGTCACAAGGCCTCAAAGATGCCTTAAACATTGTCACAGCTACAGATAGCATGATCTTTTTTTATGATGAGACTTATGTGCAGGATCTTCCTTGTGCTTATAGTTTTTTTAAAGAAGATGAGTCTTTAGTGCAACTCTTGCTTCTCAATGAGACTAAAACCATTTCTTGGTATTAAAAAGGATGGGAAGATGAACTTCCCATCAGAAACTCAGGTTTTAGCCGGTTGTAGAGAATTAGTTTTAGGCTGTTAATCCTGAGGAAAATAGGATTTACAGATAAGCCTTAAAGGATGAACCGCCTTTTTGCCGGTGCCATTTTGCATCTGTAGGCGGCAGATATTGCACTCACAGATACCTAAAGTAGCCTTTGATTGTTTAATTTTGGCTTTAAGCTCACTGCCAACGACGCGGGCAATGGCGGCGGTGTCTTTTTTATAACCATAGACACCCGAAAGACCACAACAGCCGGCATTAGCATCTTCAAGCTTAAGATCTGGAATCTTAGGTAAAAGTTTAAAAACCGGGCGTCCATAACCTTGAACCTTAAGATGGCATGGGGTGTGGTAGATGACCTCTGCGTTAAGGGGACTGAAGTCCTGTTTAAGCTCACCGCGTTTATCAAGTAAGCATAAATATTCAAGCGCATCATACATATGCGGAGCATAGCTCTTGACGCTCTCATCTAAATTAAAGAGCTCGCGATATTCCTGTTTTAAGATCAAGGCACAGGTAGTACAGGTGGTGATGATATCTAATCCCTGTGCGGCATAATCTTTAAGTAAAGCAGTATTGTGTAAAGCCAGCTTTTCTACCTTATCTAAAAAGCCGGTGGAGATTAAAGGAGAACCACAGCATTTAAATTTAGGATCAACTATAACCTCGATCCCTTGATGATTAAGGATCTTGATAAGATCAAGTCCCACCTGCGGTTCATTGTAATTTACATAACATCCGGGAAAATAGAGCACCTTTTTTTGACATTGAGGTTGTTTATACTGACGATAAAGGTGCATAAAGTCTGCTTTAGCATAGCTAGGTAAGGGTGCTTTAGAGCTAATACCGATAATATCGAGCGCATGCATTTTTTTACCTATAGCCATAGCCTGATTGGCGATGACAGGTAAGAAGGGGATTTTTGTGACGGCTTTGCCTAAGAATTCATTATTAGCGAGTATATGATCGGCTATCTCATGCTTATGCGTTTTATAGTACTCATAGCGCGCCTTCATATTTAAGGAGGCAATAGGCGTACCTGACGGACATACGCGTTCGCAGTTTTTGCAATTAGAGCAATATTTGAGCATGCGATCGTCATCGTCGACAAGTTTACGCAGACGGCTGAGAGCTGGACCTGTAAGTTTAGGTCCGCGATAATGCAAGCTTGCCTTAGCTACCGGACAGGCGGTAAGACAGATATTACAACTGATGCATTGATCGGGATTATCCGGTTTGATAATTGACATAGCATTACTCCAAAATCGAGGCGGCATGATAGGCCGAACAGATGGCAACTCCGTTACCGGATTTTTCAAAGCAGAAATCATAGCCACTCAAAGCGCGGCCTACGACATGGACATTATCTAAAAGCACCTGTCCGTGCTGAAGGGGGCGTAGTTTGTCATCGGTCTCGATACCGTAGGTGGCAAAAGGCTGCGGTTTACCGGTAAAGAGATATTGATGTGACCATTGTTGCTGATTTTTAGGTACCTCAATTTCTATATTGAAGATAGGTTCATACATACGGCCCATTGCGGTAACAAGACCATTGCCAAAGACACCACCTGAGGCGAGGATGAAATGATCTGCCTCATAAGTGCGTAGGCGATCACAGCCCTGTGTCATCACACTAGTGCAATGCCCATCATGAACTGAAGCGCCAATAACATGGGCCTTTTCTATTATTTCAACTCCGAGTTTTGTGGCCATATTTTTAAGCATGAGCTCTGTTCTATAACCTGTAACTGAAGGCGGGATCGCTGAAACTTCGATAAATTTAGCGTTAATCTCAATGTCTAGGAGATCTAAAAGATCAGTGGTCGGCGTGGCGCTGAGAACTGGCGGTAAGATAAATACGGTCTTGCCTTTGACATAATTCTTCAATTGCTCGCGAAAGTTTAAATAACCGACATGGGTATCAAGCTTACGGGCAATATCTAAAGCGCTCAGATCGCGGCAGTCGCCTTCACAGTCAAAATTCAAAGTAATTTCTGCACTGAGAATTTCGCAGGAATTTTTCGGCAGATTGCGGCGCAGATTTTCACAAACTAAGTCTGCAAAATAATCTTTAAGGCCTCTAAAGCCTAAAACTACTAAGCGCTCAGCCTGAGGAATAAGATCGCCTGCAATTGAGGGCGGGGTTAAACAGGTAGGCTTAAAAGAGCCAATCCCAGTAGGCACCATCTGATTGTGGTGCGCATCGCCCTTATAGGGATAATGCGCATCTTTTGCTAAGGCGACAAAAGCTTTGAGGGCTGCTTCTATATTAGCAGTACCGATCTTGCTATAGGGATGAGTCTGAGGAAGCTTGGCAATTGCCGCAAGCGGATCCTCTACCAGTTTTCCGTGGGCATCATAACCTAAGACATCGATGATACCGCCGGCGACGGCGAGCGCGCCTTGACCATAGGAGAGCACCGTAGTGTTAAAGCCGCGTTTAGCACAGATACAAGAGGCAAAGAGGCCGCTGATGCCACCGCCAATAATTACCACCTCTTTATTCATGATTTTGCTCCTCGTGATTGATATTGAGGCTGACTTCATAGATGCCGCGGGCTAATTCCACATAGCGCATCTGATTGCCCCACATTACCGGACGTATACCTTTCCAGCGGGCTTCTAAAAATTCTTTAAATAAAGACGCAGTATCATCAGCCCAATCACATTTCAGGCGTTTTACCGTACCTACAGCTCTATAGGTACAGAAGGTGCCCTGACAGGTGCCCATGCCTAAACGGGTACGGCGTCTGACATCAGAGATAGAGTGAGTGGTAGGCTCTGAGGCTACAACCTCAATTTCAGCCTTAGTAACGTTTTCGCATTCACAGATAAGTTCACCTTGAGCTTTATTAGCTTCAATATTGCTGATAATTTTTTCAAAGCGCTCCGGACCTTGACGGTCTTGGCATAATTTAGCGCCATAGGCCGGGAAGATCTTATGTGCGCGAGCGCTAAGCTTTGGATCGGGATCTTCAATAAGCGGGATGTCCGCAGTTTGACAGCGCTTAGAACAGCCAAGTTTAGGGGCGACAAGATCGCAGACCTTTTGGGCCATCAGGCGGTGGGTAGTGAACTTACCGCCGCAGACGGACATAAAGCCTTGTAAACCGTCTTTTTCATGATCGAGCGCGACAAAGTCACGAGAGGCATTGCGGCCGGAAACTTTTTCATCGCCACTATAAAGGGGACGACAGCCAGCAAAGACACGCAGAATACGATAATCGTAGATATTTTCAAAGGTGGCCTTACCGATATCGAGCATGGACTTCACCTCTTCTTGTGAGGTGGTATTGTCGTCAGGATCACTATTGATAGAAGTAGTACCTAAGATGGTGACGGTGCCATGCGGTACAAAGATATCTGCATCTGCAGGTTGATGCAGGCGGTGAATAACGTTGTGACAAATACGGTGATTGAATGCAATCAGTGAGCCCTTAGAGGGATTTACATGCAGTTTAAGTCCAGCTAAGGCGGCAACCTCACCGCACCAGGGGCCAGCAGCTGAGATTAAATAGGAACAAGCGATTTTTTTACGCTCATGAGTGCGCACATCCTCAATGGTGACACCGTGAACACGTCCACAGGTCGCATCGATAGCGACTACCTTGTGATAGGTAATGGTTTTGCCACCATAATGTTTGGCACTGTCGAAATTTTGCCATAAAAGTCTAAAGCTATCGATGGCAGCTCCAGGGCACATATATGCTGATTGTACCTTGCGGCTGACATTAGGCTCTAGAGTAAATAATTCGTCTAAAGTTAATGGTTTAGCGTCAATACCGGCAGCAGCGCAGGATTTAAGCCAAATATCTTCATAAGCTTCTTCATCTTCGGGGGTACGGATGAAGATCGAATTGATAGGCTCTACACAATGTTTGCCGATACGGCGCAAAATAGTGTTTTCTTCAATGCACTCAACCGCAGCATGGCGATCTTTAACCGCATAGCGAGCGCCTGAATGCAATAAACCATGAAAGCGGGAGCTCGTACCACAGCCTAAATCGCCTCGTTCAACTAAGATAGCCTGAATACCACGTAAGGACAGATCGCGCAGGATACCGGCACCAGTTGCACCGCCACCGATAATTACGACTTCAGTACTTAACATAAAAATCTCCCAATCTTAAAAATAGGTACACAGTTAAAACTGTGTACCTAAACCCTTATGTTTATTTAATAGCGGCATTGCGTGCGATGGTCTTCTTCTCGTCGAGCATGACGATCACCAGTAAGAGCACGGCAATGACAGAACCACCGATGAGTAAATAGAAGCCCCAGTCCCAACCAAAGTGTTCAACAGTCCAACCGATGGCGGCAGAAGCAATTACGGAACCACCTAAGTAACCAAAGAGACCGGTGAAACCTGCGGCAGTGCCGGCAGCTTTCTTGTGAGCTAATTCAAGGGCGTGCAGGCCGATGAGCATTACCGGACCGTAGATTAAGAAGCCGATGACGATCATGCAGGTCATATCGATCTGCGGGTGTCCTGCCGGAGTTAACCAGTAGATGATGGTAGCAATGGTTACTAAGGACATGAAGAAGACACCGGTAGCACCACGGTTACCCTTAAAGACCTTATCTGACATCCAGCCGCAGAATAAGGTGCCCGGGATTCCTGCATATTCATAGAGGAAATAAGCCCAAGAACTAGTATCGATAGCGTGCATCTTGACCTCGCTTAAATAAGCCGGAGACCAGTCTAAGATGCCGTAACGGAGTAAGTAGACGAAGACGTTAGCAATAGCGATCATCCATAAAGCTTTGTTCGGGAACACATACTTCATGAAGATTTCTTTAGCTGTAAGCTCGATCTCAGACTCTTTTTTGTCATAATCGGCCGGATAATCGTTTTTGTACTCTTCAATTGGCGGTAAACCACAGGATTGTGGGGTATCGCGCATCATGATGAAGGCAAAGATCGCAACGGCGATAGCGGCAATGGCGGGCATATAGAAGGCGGCGTGCCAATCGTTGAAAAGAGCCATTCCTAATAAGAAGAGTAAGGGCGGGATACCTCCTCCGACGTTATGGGCGCAGTTCCATACAGAAACGATACTGCCGCGTTCTTTCTGTGACCACCAGTGCACCATGGTACGACCGCAAGGAGGCCAACCCATTCCCTGAAACCAACCGCAGATGAAGAGCAAGACGAACATCACGGCGATAGAGGAGGTGGCCCATGGGAAGACACCCATGATGAGCATGATGGAGGCTGCCAGTATCAAGCCTAAAGGTAAGAAATAACGCGGATTGGCACGATCGGAGAAGGAGCCTGAAATAAATTTTGAGAAACCATAAGCTATGGAAATAGCAGATAGAGCGAAACCTAAGTCAGCTTTTGAGAAGCCTTCTTCCTGTAAATAGGGATGGCTAAAGCAAAGTTTTTACGGACTAAATAATAAGCGGCATAACCGAAGAAAATACCGAAGAAGATTTGCCAGCGTAGACGACGATAGGTTGGATCGATTTGCTCTTTAGGCAAGCGTTCAATATGTGCAGCCGGTTGTAAGAACTTGAGCATAGGTACTCCTCATGAATGATTAGTGTGATTTTTTATTTTATTTGGTGTTAATTATTGTGAGCTAACACCTTATATTCTTGGCTTGAAGTTTAGTTTTATTTAATGCAAATAATTGTGATTAAGATCAAATTCTATTTTAAGTATAGATATTGAAAATTGAATGTTTGATATATATCTGCTTTTCACATTTGACTATGTATATCACATGCTTAAAAGAGGCAATTGACAGGAAAATATCCAAAAAAATAGATGAATTTTCTCAAATAATAGACAATAACCCAAAAAATATCCAACATAATAGATTTTTGCGCTAAATTAAGCTGATTTTAGCAATTTTTCTTTTCACAAAAACTTTCGCTATATTCACAAAAATAGGCTAAATGGTCACATTAAATTACATTGATTTGTGAAATTAACATATAGAGTTCTTATTAAATAAATATGTAACATTTTAGAATAAAGATATAATCAGAATCAAAAATGATCTTTTAGTGGGATTTCTTGAAAAGAGAAATGTTTGTTTAGCGAAAATTTTTGAAAATAATTGTGAAGGAGAATATACTGAGTCTATCTAAGATAAGCTCAATTGCCTCTAAGCTTAAAGAAGCTCTACAGGCTTTAACTTCTATATATAGGTAGGCTTTATGATTCCTCTTGAGAGACGACAATTTATATTGCAACAGATTGCTTTGCGCGGGGTGGTGGGAATTTATGATCTTGCTCATGCCTTGTCGGTGTCGCATATGACCATAAGACGTGATTTAGATAAATTGCAGCAAGAGGGATTGGTGGTTTTAGTTTCAGGAGGCGTGAAGATTTCTAAAAAGCTTAGCGCTGAACCTGAACTTATAGTTAAAGAAAGTATGGCCGCTGAGGAAAAGATGCGTATTGCCAAAGCGGCGGTAGAGTATATTCCGCGTAATGGCTGTATATTTTTAGATGATGGCACTACTACCTTAGCTTTAGCACAGTTAGTTTCTGATTGGGAAGATTTAACTGTGGTTACTAATGACTTTGTGATCATGGATTTTCTAAGCGAGCATAGTGTCTGTACCGTTTTTCATACCGGCGGTATGGTGCGTAAGCGCTATCGCTACTGTGTAGGTGAGATGGCCACTAAGATTATCAAAGCCATGACCTTTGATGTATCCTTTATGTCAGCCTCTTCTTGGGACGAGCGCGGCGTGACTACCCCTGATTTAGAGAAGCTCTCAGTTAAGCAAGCGGCAATTAACAGTGGCCGTAAGAATATTTTAATCTGCGATCAGAGTAAATATGGACAGGTAGCGACCTTTTTAGCTTTTGATCTTAAAGATCTCGATCTGATTATCTCCGATACTAAGCTCTCAAAGCAGGCCATTGAGGCGGTAGCAGAGCGCCGGGTTGAGCTTAAATTAGTCTAATTAACTTAAGTTAAAACTCTCAGAGAGCAAATTTTCTAAAAGCCCTAATGTTTCTTAGGGCTTAGCTTGCCTTAAAATCAAAAGCAAAGATCTTAAAAGAGCTTTTTTAACCTGATTTTAATCAAATTCTCATCTGACATTTACCTCTTTGTGGCTAAATTGACGCCGGTTCCTGATAGGGTCAAATTAAAGAATGACAATTAATGTTTTTTTTAATTGACCTTCCGCTTTTACCTGTATTAAAATGCTAGGTCACCCAATAATGGGTGTAATAGTAAAGTCTGTCCAGATTGTTGGACTAACAGGAGATTTTATTTAATGTCTACTATCAATCAGCTGGTTCGCAAACCTCGCATCAAGGCAGTAGCCAAGAATAAGGTTCCGGCCTTAGAAGCTTGCCCGCAGAAGCGTGGCGTTTGCACCCGTGTTTATGCAACTAGCCCTAAGAAGCCGAATTCGGCTATGCGTAAAGTTTGCCGTGTTCGTTTAACCAATGGCTTTGAGGTTACCTCCTACATCGGTGGTGAGGGTCACAACCTCCAGGAACACTCTGTTGTTATGATTCGTGGCGGTCGTGTTAAGGACCTCCCGGGTGTTCGTTATCACACCATTCGCGGTTCCTTAGACTGCGCTGGTGTAAAGGATCGTAAACAGTCCCGCTCTAAGTATGGTGTCAAGAAGCCTAAGGCTTAAGACATCCCCGCAGAGTAAGGCCAAACGTTAAATATTTATCCAGGTTCTGTTTTGGAGAACCCTGAAATTACGAGGATTTTTTAAATGCCTAGACGTCGTGAAGTTGCTCAGCGCAAGATTTTGCCTGATCCTAAGTTCAATTCTGAGCTTTTAGCTAAATTCATCAACGTAGTTATGCAGGACGGTAAGAAGTCTATTGCAGAAGCTATTGTTTATGGCGCATTAGATACCATTTCTGAGAAGAGCGGCAAGGAGCACCTCGCCCTGTTCGAGGAAGCCCTTGATCATATCCGTCCTGACGTAGAAGTAAAGTCTCGTCGTGTTGGCGGTGCTAACTATCAGGTTCCAGTAGAAGTTCGTCCGGCTCGTGGCAACGCTTTAGCTATGCGTTGGTTAGTTGATGCCGCTCGTGCTCGTCACGAGAAGAGCATGGCTGCCCGCCTTGCCGCTGAGATGCAGGACGCTGTTGAAAACAAGGGTACTGCCGTTAAGAAGCGCGAAGACGTACATCGTATGGCCGAAGCTAACAAGGCCTTCAGCCACTTCCGCTGGTAGTACAGGAGCTAATTTATTATGGCACGTGAAACACCTATTAAGTTTTACCGTAACATCGGTATCAGTGCTCACATTGATGCTGGTAAAACCACTACTACTGAACGTATTCTTTTCTATACCGGTAAGTCTCACAAGATTGGTGAGGTTCATGACGGTGCTGCTACCATGGACTGGATGGTCCAAGAGCAGGAGCGCGGTATTACTATTACCTCCGCTGCTACCACCTGCTTCTGGCACGGTATGAACAATCAGTGGAAGCAACCGTACCGCTTCAACATCATCGACACCCCGGGCCACGTTGACTTCACTATCGAAGTTGAGCGTTCCATGCGTGTTCTCGATGGTGCTGTAATGGTTTACTGCGCCGTTGGTGGTGTACAGCCGCAGTCTGAGACCGTATGGCGTCAGGCTAACAAGTACCACGTTCCGCGTATCGCTTTCGTAAACAAGATGGACCGTACTGGTGCTAACTTCTTACGTGTTGTTGATCAGATCAAGACTCGTTTAAAGGGCAACCCGGTTCCGTTAATGCTCCCGATCGGTAAAGAAGATACCTTCGAGGGTGTAGTTGATCTTGTTAAGCGCAAGGCTATTGACTGGGACGATGCTACTCAGGGTATTAAGTTCGAGTATGTCGACGTTCCTGAGGATATGGTCGAGTTAGTTGACGAGTGGCGCGCTAAGTTAGTTGAGGCTGCTGCCGAGGCTAATGATGAGTTAATGGATAAATTCTTCGGCGGTGAAGAGCTGACTGAGGAAGAGATCATGGCTGGTATCCGTGAGCGTACCCTACGCGGCGAAATCATCCCGATGTGCTGCGGTTCTGCCTTCAAGAACAAGGGTGTTCAGGCCATGTTGGACGCTGTTGTAAATTACTTACCTTCTCCTGTCGACATTCCTGATGTTGAGGGTAAGGATTTAGATGGTAACCCGGTTACCCGTCCTTCTGATGACAAGGCTCCGTTCTCCGCTTTAGCCTTCAAGCTTGCTAACGATCCGTTCGTTGGTAACCTGACCTTCTTACGTTGCTACTCTGGTAAGGTTAGCTCCGGTGACACCGTTATGAACTCTGACAAGCAAAAGCGCGAGCGCTTTGGCCGTTTAGTTCAGATGCACGCTAACCACCGTAACGAGGTTAAAGAGGTTTTAGCTGGTGATATCGTTGCCGCTATCGGCTTAAAGGAAACCACCACTGGTGATACCTTATGCGATCCGGCTGCCCCGATCCGCTTAGAGGCCATGGAGTTCCCGGAGCCGGTTATTTCCGTCGCCGTAGAGCCTAAGACCAAGGCCGACCAGGAGAAGATGAGCTTAGCCTTAAACCGTTTAGCTCAGGAAGATCCTTCTTTCCGCGTTCGTACCGATGAAGAGTCCGGCCAGACCATTATTTCTGGTATGGGTGAGTTACACTTAGACGTTATCGTTGACCGTATGCGCCGTGAGTTCAACGTTGATTGCAACGTTGGTAAGCCTCAGGTAGCCTACCGTGAAACCATCAAGGGCAAGGTCGAGCAGGAAGGCAAGTTTGTTCGTCAGTCCGGTGGTCGTGGTCAGTATGGTCACTGCTGGCTCCGTATCGAGCCTTTAGAGCAGGGCAAGGGCTACGAGTTCGTCAATGAGGTTGTTGGTGGTGTTGTTCCTAAGGAGTACATCCCGGCTATCGATAAGGGCGTACAGGAGCAGATCGCTAACGGCGTTATCGCCGGTTACCCGGTTGTTGACGTCAAGGTTACCGTTTATGACGGTTCCTACCACGAGGTTGACTCCTCCGAAATGGCTTTCAAGATCGCAGCTTCCATGGCCTTCAAGGATGGCTTCAAGAAGGCTCAGCCGGTCTTATTAGAGCCGTTAATGAAGGTTGAGGTTGATACTCCTGAGGAGTACATGGGTGACGTTATCGGTGACCTGAACCGTCGTCGTGCTCTCGTTGAGGGTATGGAAGATGGTCCTATGGGCAAGATCGTCCACGCTATGGTTCCTCTCGGTGAGATGTTCGGTTATGCTACCGACTTACGTTCTCAGACCCAGGGTCGTGCTTCCTATGTAATGGAGTTCGGTCACTACGCTGAGGCCCCGAGAAACATCGCTGAGGCTGTTATTGCCGAGCGTCAGACCAAATCTGAATAATCATCTTTAAACCATCTGGGTGTGGGAGACCACACCCTCTACTTTAGGAATAGAAAAATGGCAAAAGAAAAGTTTGTCCGTGACAGAGTTCACGTAAACGTTGGCACCATCGGTCACGTTGACCACGGTAAGACCACCCTGACCGCTGCTATCACCACTGTTCTCGCTAAGACTTTCGGCGGTGCAGCCTTAAAGTTCGACCAGATCGATAACGCTCCGGAAGAGAAGGCTCGTGGTATTACCATTAACACCTCTCACGTAGAGTATGATACCGAGGCTCGTCACTATGCTCACGTTGACTGCCCGGGTCACGCTGACTATGTTAAGAACATGATTACCGGTGCCGCTCAGATGGACGGCGCTATCCTCGTAGTAGCTGCTACCGACGGTCCTATGCCGCAGACCCGTGAGCACATCCTGTTAGCTCGTCAGGTTGGTGTTCCTTACATCATCGTCTTCTTAAACAAGTGCGATATGGTCGACGACGAGGAATTATTAGAGTTAGTTGAGATGGACGTTCGCGACCTCCTCAGCCAGTACCAGTTCCCGGGCGACGACACCCCGATCATCCGTGGTTCCGCTTTAGGTGCCTTAAACGGTGAAGAGAAGTGGGAAAAGGCTATCATTGAGTTAGCCCACACCTTAGACTCTTACATCCCTGATCCTAAGCGTGATATCGACGATCCGTTCTTACTCCCGATCGAAGACATCTTCTCCATCTCTGGTCGTGGTACCGTAGTAACCGGCCGTGTTGAGCGTGGTATCGTTCACGTAGGTGACGAAGTTGAAATCGTTGGTATTCGTCCGACCGTTAAGACCGTTGTAACTGGCGTTGAGATGTTCCGCAAGTTATTAGACGAGGGTCGTGCAGGTGATAACGTAGGTATCTTATTACGTGGTACTAAGCGTGAGGACGTCGAGCGTGGTCAGGTATTAGCCGCTCCTGGTTCTATTACTCCGCACACCAAGTTCACCGGTCAGGTATACGTATTAAGCAAGGATGAGGGTGGTCGTCACACTCCGTTCTTCAAGGGCTATCGTCCGCAGTTCTTCTTCCGTACTACCGATATTACCGGTACTATTGAGTTACAGGAAGGCGTCGAGATGGTAATGCCTGGTGATAACACCGACATGACCGTAACCTTAATCCACCCGGTAGCTATGGCTAAGGGCGAGCGCTTCGCTATTCGTGAAGGCGGTCGTACCGTTGGCGCTGGCGTTGTCGGCGAGATCTTAGAATAAGATTTAACTCTTATTTAAGGTTAAAAGAGGTCAGCTTCGGCTGGCCTCTTTACATTTGAGAGCTAAGATCATGTAACTTTACT
>USBR01000008.1 GCA_900552905.1 uncultured Succinatimonas sp.
GTACTCAGAAGTCCTATCCAGAGCCGCATGAGGTTCAGGCCTTCTTAGAGAGCCATAAGTAAAGAAAATTAAGCTTACCTAAAAATACTAAGGTCGAGTCTTGTGAGGACTCGACCTTTATTTTTTTATACAAAGAACTTTAGCGCAAAGCTAAACGCTCTTGCCATAACTTTAATTCTAAAGCGGTTTGAGACGGAGCAGTACCCCCCTTAATATCACGCTTAGCGATGATATTTTCTAACTGTAAGCACGGATAGACATCATCCTCGATGACATCGCTAAACTGCTTGTACTCAGAAACTGCCATCTCTTCTAAAGGCTTCTGCATAGAAATAGCATAGAGAACGACACGGCCGACAATAGAGTGAGCCTCACGGAAAGGAATGCCCTTAGAGACTAAATAATCAGCAAGCTCGGTAGCATTAGAATAACCACCCTTAGCGGCATTTTCTGCGGCCTTATGATTGAGCTTGATACCCTCAAAAACTAAGGCTGCCATATATAAGCTGTCTTCCCAAGTATCCATAGCATCAAATAAGCGCTCCTTATCCTCCTGCAGATCCTTATCATAGGCTAAAGGTAAAGCCTTGCAGGTGACAAGCATACCGGTGAGAGCGGCAACAACACGGCCACACTTACCACGGATGAGCTCTAAAGCATCAGGATTCTTCTTCTGCGGCATTAAGGAAGAGCCGGAGGTAACCTTATCGGATAACTCAACAAAGTGAGCCTCACCGCTATTGTAGATGATGAGATCCTCAGCTAAGCGGGATAAATGCACCATAGAGATGGAAGCATCAGATAAAAGCTCCATGACATGATCACGATCGGAAACAGCGTCTAAGCTGTTAGCTGTAGCCTCTCTAAAGCCTAAAGCACGGGCTAACTTATCGCGATCGATATTATAAGCAGTACCAGCTAAAGCAGCCGAGCCTAAGGGGCTAGTCTTTAATAGCTCTAAGGTATTACCTAAACGCTGATAATCGCGCTCAAACATATTTGCATAAGCTAAAACCCAGTGACTGAAGGTAACTGGCTGAGCTCTTTGCAGATGGGTATAACCCGGGAATAAAGCGCCCTGATTTTCAGAGGCAACTTTAACTAATTCCTTCTCTAAAGTGACTAAAGCCTCACGAACACGCTCACAGGCCTTAAGGCACCAGAGTTTCAGATCTAAGGCGACCTGATCGTTACGGCTACGGCCGGTATGTAATTTCTTACCTAAAGCACCGACCTTTTCGATGAGACGACGCTCGACATAAGAGTGAATATCCTCATCGCCAGCTGAGGCAATAGCATGAATATCCGGGCTAATCTCAGCATGGAGCTCCTGTAAGGCTTTCTTTAAATCCTCACACTCCTGAGCACTCAAAACGCCAGCCTCACAAATAGCCTCAGCCCAGCAAATAGAACCCTCGATATCCTCTAAAGCCATACGATAATCAAACTTTAAGGAATCGTTATAATCCTTAAAACGCTGATCCGGTCCTTCGGTGAACCTTCCACCCCATAAAGCCATAAATACCTCACAAATTGGAAAAACTTAAACTAAGCTCAAAATCCTTGAGCCCTGCAAGCCTGATTCTAGGTATTAGACTTAAACAAGCCTTCTTAAGTCTCAGGCTAGATCAAAAAACGGCTCTAAACCTAAGCTTAGAACCGTTTATTGCTATATAAAAGCTCTAATTAGTGCTTTTGCTTCTGATCGTTAATGGCTCTGATGCGGCTCGGTAAGGAGTACAGACGGATAAAGCCCTCAGCATCAGCCTGAGAGTAAACGTCATCGGCACCAAAGGTTACGAAGTCGAAGTTGAATAAGGAGTTCGGAGAATCCTTCTGAATAATGTCGATATTGCCCTTATAGAGCTTAACTACGACCTTACCGTTTAAGTCCTGAGCTAAATTGTCAGCTGCGGCTAATAAAACCTCACGCAGACGAGTGAACCAGCGGCCATCATAGACTAACTGAGCAAACTCAATAGCTAAGTGCTCACGGAAAACGCGTACAGACTTGTCCTCAACTAACTGCTCAATAGCACGTAAGGCCTTCCAAATAATGGTGCCACCCGGGGTCTCATAGCAACCACGGGACTTCATGCCAACTAAGCGGTTCTCAGTGATGTCGATACGACCAACACCGTGACGAGCACCGACCTCATTTAACTTCTCGATGATCTGGAACGGAGTCATCTTCTCGCCATTGATCTCAGTAACAAAGCCCTTCTCAATGGTTAACTCAAAGGTCTCAGGGGTGTTAGGGGCCTTCTCCGGATCGGTAGTCCATACCCAAACGTTCTCAGACGGAGCATTCCAGGTATTCTCTAACTCACCACCCTCAGTAGAGATGTGTAAGCAGTTAGCATCACGGCTGTAGATCTTCTTTAAGGTAGCCTTGCACGGAATGTTACGAGCCTCTAAGTAGGCTAATAACTCTTCACGAGACTGCATGTCCCAAATACGCCAAGGAGCGATAACGTCTAACTGCGGAGCTAAAGCGGCAACAGCGCTCTCAAAACGCACCTGATCGTTACCCTTACCGGTAGCACCGTGAGCGATAGCATCAGCACCTTCAGCGATAGCGCACTCAACCATGGCCTTAGCGATTACAGGTCTGGCAATAGCGGTACCTAAGAGGTATTCACCCTCATAAATAGCACCAGTCTTCATGGCCTCAAAGACATAATCACGGACGAACTCTTCACGTAAGTCCTTGACGATGCACTTGCTAGCGCCGGACTGAATGGCCTTCTGCTCGATACCCTCTAAGTCATCACGCTCTTGACCTACGTCAGCGACGAAGCAGATAACCTCACAGTCACCATAGTTCTCTTTAAGCCACGGTACGATGGTAGAAGTGTCAAGACCGCCTGAATAGGCTAAGACTACTTTCTTATAGTGCTTGTTCTCGTGTTTTAACATCTTTTTTATATTCCTCAAGGAAAAAACTTAAATAAGCTTAGCAAGTAATGCCATATGAATATGTAAACGATTCTCTGCCTCATCGAAGACCACAGACTTATCTCCGTCCATGACCTCATCGGTAATCTCATAATTACGGTGAGCCGGCAGGCAGTGTAAAACGATTTGAGCGCCGGATTTATCGACTAAATTCTGATTGATCTGATATGGCATGTACTTCTTCTTGACGGTATCAAGCGGAGTGTTGTCACCCATTGACACCCAAGTATCAGTATAAACAACATCCATATTCTTGATGTTCTCAATATCGCTTCTAACCTCAAGCTTACAACCGTTCTTAGCGGCTAATTCATAAGCACGAGTGAAGATCTGCACATCCGGACCGCAGCCCTGCGGGCAGAAGCAGCTGACGTTAACACCTAAAATAGCACCGGCAACTAATAAGGAATTAGTTACATTATTGCCGTCACCGACATAAGCTAAGTTAACGCCCTGTAATTTACCTAAATGCTCTCTGACGGTCATATAATCAGCCATAGCCTGAGCTGGGTGATAGAGATCGGATAAGGCATTGATAACAGGAACACTTCCGTACTGAGCTAACTGCTCTAAAGTATTCTGAGCATAGACACGGCCGACTAAGCAATCAACCCATCGGCACAGATTACGAGCATAATCGCCAATGGTCTCACGCTTACCTAACTCACCATTTTGCAGATCTAAATAAACGCCATGACCACCTAAACGGTAAAAGGCTAATTCAAAGGTGGTACGAGTTCTTAAAGACGGCTTCTCGAACATGATGGCGCCACTGCGGCCCTTGAGGACTTCGCTATACTTAGAAGGGGTCTTCTTCATATCAGCGGCGGTATCAATAATGTCGAGGTACTCGTCCTGGTTAAATTCAAAACCGGTTAAAAGATGACGCATATGTAAACTCCGTAAATCTATGCATCGGATGAATAATCACAAAGGCTTTGCTTGCCTTAATAAGGATCTTTTTATCTTAGCAGAAAGCAGGAAAATACAAATTATAAATAAAATTTGATCCGCTGAGGTGCAAATTAATCTTTAAAGAAAGCCTAAACGCCGTAAAGCTAGAGTTAAACAAGCTATAGCACGCGATTCAGTGAGAGGAGAGTCCTCAGCAAAGACTAAATCTATAGCCTCTTTAGGAGTAGCCTTGATAAGCTCAATCGGCTCAGGTTCATCACCGGAAAATACCTTATGCGCTTTAAGATCAGTACACAAAAAGGTATACATTTTCAAAGACAACATCCCCGGCGCTACGGTCATTTCCTGACGTAAAGCTTCAATTTTCTGCGCGCTAAAGCCAATTTCTTCTTGAAGCTCTCGATTACACGCCGCCTTAGGACTTTCTCCGGCATCGATCTTGCCTTTAACAAAGCCTAATTCATAGCGCTCAAAACCACAGGCATATTCAGAGGTTAAATAGAAATGGCTGCCATCAAAAGGCACGGCTAAAATCGCGCCATGTCCACCATATAAACGTTCATAAGTGCGTTTTTGATGATTAGAAAACTCTAAGTCTAATTGCTCGACGGTAAAATAACGCGACACCTTGTGCTTGCGTCTGTCGCTAATACGCGGCGTCTGTGCAGCTAGCGCCGATAAGTCCATACCCAGACCTCCTCTTTATCTCAACTCTTTCCTATCTGAGGAAATCATAATGCTATCTTTTTATTGTGCCAAACTATTGTAAAACTTTATCTATGATGTACAAAAAAGCTCTTTTAAAATGTAAAATTGTGCACCGTAAAGGTTATATATAAGTGCTTTTTTTGAGGGTTGCTCGGGTGAATGACAGCGCAAAGCAGATCCGCTTAGATAAATGGTTATGGGCGGCACGTTTTTATAAAACACGAAATATTGCCAGAACCATGATTGAAGGTGGCAAGGTTGATTATAATGGCGTCCGCGCTAAACCCTCCCGCATAGTTGAGGTTGGAGCAAAAGTTAAACTCTTGCAGGGAAATCTCCGCAAGGAAGTAGAAATTTTAGCGCTCAGCGATGTCAGAGGGCCCGCTCCCATAGCGCAGCTTCTCTACAGAGAAACTGAAGAAAGTGTGGCTTTAAGAACTAAGATGCAAGAGCAAATCCGTCTCAACGCCCTGCTCTCACCGCATCCTGACAACCGCCCGAATAAAAAGGAACGCCGCAAATTATTGGAGATTAAATATGAACGAGAACAATTCTAAAAAGCCCGATGAAATCCTGCGCTTTTTATTTGACAATCATGGTGTCCGTGGCGAAATCGTGAGCCTCAATCAAGCCTGTCAGGACCTCATGCATGAGGATTATGCCCCGGCCGTAAAATCCATGATGATGGAATTAGCCGCCGCCTCACTGTTATTTTCAGCTACCCTTAAGGATGGCTCAGAGGTCATGTTGCAACTTCAAGGCGGTAAACAATCTCCGCTTAAATATGCCCTCATCAATGTCCGCGATGATTTAAGCTTTTATGGCTCAGCTAAGCTTAAAGAGGGCATGACTATTGCCAAAGAGGCAAGCTTTAAAGATCTCGTCGGTGCTGACGGCATTTTAGTTTTATCCGTCTTCCCGGTAAATGGTGAGAAATGGCAGGGTATTGTGGCCACTGAAGGCGATAATGTCAGCTCTGCTTTAGAGAGCTATTTTAAAAACTCACAGCAGTTACCAAGTAAATTCTTCATTCACTCTGATGTCAAAACCTTGCAGTGTACCGGTATGATGCTACAGATCATTCCGGAGATTGAAGGTAATTTAGACAGCTTAGAGCATTTAGCTATTCTCACCTCAACTCTCAGCGCCACTGAGGCCTTTGAGCTTGATAATAAAGAAATTTTAGGTCGTCTTTTTGCTCACGAAGAAACACGTGTTTTCCCTGAACATCAAGTAAGCTTTAGATGCATTTGCTCTTTAGAGCGTTGCCTTAAAGCCTTAGCCTCCTTAAAACGCGCTGAGCTTAAGGAAATTGCTGATGATCCTAATGGTACTTCCATGACCTGTCAGCATTGCGGCCATAGCTATCACTTCACCCATGAACAATTACAGGAATTATATTTTCAGGTAAATCAATAAATGACTACTCCTAGCATAAGTGCACCCCAGAAATCATGGACTAATGTCTATGTCATGGGTACTGGCCACTTTATCAGTGACTTTTATTGCAATATTCTGCCCTTGATGTTGCCGATCTTAGCTAGCCGTTTTGGCTTCTCCTATGCTGAGTGCGGTACCATCTATATGCTCTTCCAAATTGCCGCAAACTTCATTCAGCCGCCTTTAGGTTTATTAGCTGACCGCCGCAATCTCAACTATCTCATGCCTTTATCAATTTTAGGTGGCGGTGTGTTTGTCTGCGCTATCGGTATGATCACTCAGACCTGGATGTTGGTATTTATCATCTTTATTTCAGGTGTCTGCGCCTCCGGATTCCACCCGATTTCCGGTGGTATTCTGCCGCATGTAACCCCTAAACATAAAGAAGTGCTCGCTACGAGTATCTTTATTGTCGGTGGTAATGTCGGTTTTGCCATTGCTCCCTATTGCGTCGCCCGCTTTGTCGATAGCTTTGGTGATAATAACCTCTTATGGTTATCGATCCCGGCTATTGTTACTACCATTCTCATCTATTGCCGTAAGCTCCATCATCCGACCTTAACGGGTAAACCTAATGATGTCTCTAGCATCAGCTCGATTTTGCACAATAAGCCTTTCATTCAATTTGTTATGTCCATAGGCTGGAGATCGCTGTGTTACTGCGCAATGGTGGCCTATCTGCCCCTCTTCCTGAATGAAAAAGGATATAGCAGTACTGAAAGTGCTCAGGCTCTCTTTGCCATGTTATTTGGCACCGCCTTTGGCGGTATGGCTATCGGTGGTTTATCTACAAGATTAGGCCTTAAAAAGCTGATTTTACTGACCTATGTGGTAACTATCGGCGCCGTTTCAGGCTTCCTCTACCTAGGAGATCTTTCAGTATTGTCCTATGTCCTGCTCTTTATTACCGGAGCTGGTCTCTATGGCTCTACCCCAGCTGCTATTGTCTGGTCACAGCGCTCCTTATCTAAGAGTGCCGCCTTTGCTACCTCTATGATGTTAGGTTTTACCTTTGGTATTGGTTATATTGTTTCCGTAGCTACCGGTATCATCGCTGACTTTGTCGGTCTGCATACAGCCCTGTGGGTAACCTTAGTTCCAGCTTTAGTGCTCGCTATCATCATTTTATTACCGCTTAAGGAGCCTAAACCAAAGAGCTTAACTTAAATTTTTTAAGTTTAGTTGCGTTTATTTTTCAGGCTGAGGTTTTTTACAAGCTAAAGCCTGTGATCCTTATTATAATAAGGCGCAGTGTCATAGCTGTCGCTTTTGATAATACAAAGGAGATTTGCGAAGGAGACTTCGCAATTTAAATATGAAGCCTATATTTCTTGGTGTAAATATCGATCACGTCGCTACCGTGCGTAACGCCCGTGGTACTGATTATCCCGATCCTGTCACCGCCGCAGCTTTAGCTGAAATCGCAGGTGCTGATAGTATCACCACTCATTTACGTGAGGATCGTCGTCATATTACCGACCGCGATGTCCGTATCATCAGAGAAACCGTCAAAACCGCACTCAATCTCGAGATGGCTGTAACTGACGAGATTTTAGCTATTGCCGTAGCATTAGCTCCGCATAAGGCTTGCCTCGTACCTGAAAGACGTCAGGAAGTCACCACTGAAGGTGGTCTTGATGTTGTTAACTCCTTTGACCGCGTAAAACACGCCGTTGATCTCCTCAGTGAGGTCGGCACTGAAGTGTCTTTATTTATCGATCCTGATAAAGCTCAGATCGATGCCGCTGTTGCCTGTGGCGCCCCGGTAGTTGAATTCCACACCGGTTGCTATGCAAATGCCACCACCGAAAAAGAGGCAGAGGCGCAATTAGAGATCCTAAGAGCTATGTCAGAATATGCTGACAATAAAGGCCTTAAGGTCAATTCAGGACATGGCCTTAACTACAATAATGTAGCTAAGGTGGCAGCTATTCCCCAAATGAACGAGCTCAATATCGGTCACAGCATCATCGCCCGCGCTATCTTTACCGGCCTTGATGAAGCAGTACGCGAAATGAAACGTATCATCACCGAAGCTCGTGCCCAATCATCAATCAAATGAGGTAAAAATGGTAAACCGTAATCTACTTGAAACCTTCGGACTCACCGCCAACGAGCGCGTAGAAGCCGCAATCGAAGCTTTAAAGCAAGGCCGTGGCATCTTGGTAGTTGACAATGAAGACCGCGAAAATGAAGGTGATTTAATCTATGCAGCTGAGACTGTCACCGACGCGCAGATGGCCTTTATGGTCCGCGAGTGCTCTGGCATCGTCTGTGTCTGCGTTGAAGAAGAAGTTGCCGCGCGCATGAATCTGCCGATGATGGTTTCTCACAATACCTCTACCTATGGTACCGCTTTCACCATCTCTATCGATGCTGCTGAAGGTGTTACCACCGGTGTTTCCGCCCCAGATCGTGTTAAGGCCATTAAGGCTTTAATTAACCCTGAAGGTAAACCTTCTGATCTCGTAAGCCCGGGCCACACCTTCCCGCTTATCGCTAAGAAAGGCGGTGTTTTAACCCGTGATGGTCACACTGAAGCTTCTGTCGATTTAGCCCGTTTAGCTGGTTTCACCCCGGCTGGCATTCTCTGTGAGCTCTGTGCTCCAGATGGTCTCATGGCTAAGCTCCCGCGTGTTACTCACTTTGCTATTGAGCATGATTTAACCTGCGTCAGCATTGCCGACCTCATTGCTTACAGAAAAGAGCACAACGTCTAATTCTAATTAAGCCTAGGCCCGTAATTGCGGGCCTTTTTGCCTATGCCAGATAAACGTCCCCTAAATTTCACCATTCTTGGAAATCCCCAAGGTAAGCCTTTAGTGGTCACCCACGGTTGGGCTACTGACAGTAACTTCACTCTGCCTATTGCCAAAATTCTCGCCACCCGCAAAATCATGCTTTTAGATTTCCCAGGTTACGGCGTGAATGCTGACTTTGAAAATGTAGATCCCTATGCCGAGGGTTTTGTAGAATATCTACATCACAGCTTACCTGAAAAATGCGACATACTCTCATGGTCTTTAAGCTCGCTTTTAGCCATTGAATTATGTGATTTTGATAAAGGACGCAAGATCGACAAGCTCGTTACCGTCTGCGGAACCCCCCGCTTCCCTGCCGATCCTAACTGGCCAGGCTTTTCTGGTCATTATGTATTACAGACTAAAAGGCTATTTACTAAGATCCGTTTTAAAAAGCTCTTACGTCTTTTCTATGCTTTGCAGTGTCAGAGTAATTTGAACTCTAAAGACAATAATGAATTTATAAAAGAAGCTTCATTAAAGATGCATATTCCCTCGTTTGAGGTTTTAGATCGTGGCATTAAGTCGATGACGAATATCGATTTGCGCGTGAAGCTAAAAAATCTACAGCAACCCTGCCTACATCTCTTTGGCGCTCATGATAATTTAGTTCCGGCCGCGCAAGCGTCTATTCTTAAACGCTATGCTAAGCATGAGGTCTTCATCTTTGATAAATCAGGCCACATGCCCTTTTTAACCGAAAGCGCTACTTTCTATGCTGTAGTCAGCGCCTTTTTAGATAGAGATTAAGCTAAAACAAGCTTAATCTTATTTGACTAAGGTCTTTAGATATTCCTGCTCAATGCGCTTTTGTTCCTCAGCGCTGAGAGGAGCCTCTTCTACCACCTCAGTATCGTCATCAGCTTGCATCTGATGATCAACAATCGGCTCTTCGCAGAACCACTCAGGGCTTGTATAGGAAATACGGTTTACATACCATAAACGCTTGCCCTTAGGAGTCATTACCTCGGCATCATCGCCTTCAGCCTTACCTAATAAAGCGCGCGCCATGGGACTATCGATGGAAATATAATTACTGCGACCAAAGATTTCATCGCCACCGACAATTCTAATCTTTAATAAAGAACCGTCGTCATCAGCTTCAATCTCCACATACGCACCAAAGAAGACCTTACCTTTTTGTTGTACATTATATTCAATGACCTGCAGATCATTCATGCAATGTCTAAGATAACGGATGCGTCTGTCGATTTGACCTAATAAACGTTTATTATAATGATAATCGGCATTTTCACTGCGATCGCCTAAGCTTGCAGCCCAGCTTACCTTCTGTGTAATCTCAGGGCGCTTTACCTGCCATAAATAATCAAGCTCAGCATGTAGCTGATCATAACCTGCACGTGTGATAAACGGTTTTCCCATTTTCATCTCCATAAATTAAAACCCGACATAACTATACGTCATGCCGGGTTTAATCTAGCTGTTAATTAGGCGTTTTACGCGCTCAAATTAGAGCTGCGGGCCAGACTTAACCAGCTCACCACCTAAGGACTCGAACTTCTTGAAGTTCTTGATGAAGCGCTGAGCTAAGTCCTCAGCCTTCTTGTCCCACTCAGCCGGATCAGCGTAGGTGTCGCGAGGATCTAAGATCTTGCTGTCAACGCCCGGTAAAGCGGTCGGAACCTTGAAGGAGAATACAGGGATGGTCTTGGTCTCAGCCTTATCGATAGAGCCGTCTAAGATGGCGTCGATAATACCACGGGTATCCTTAATGGAGATACGCTTGCCAGTGCCGTTCCAGCCGGTGTTTACTAAGTAAGCAGAAGCACCAGACTTGTTCATGCGCTCAACTAAAACCTCAGCGTACTTGGTAGGCGGTAAGGATAAGAAGGCAGCACCGAAGCAAGAAGAGAAGGTCGGGGTAGGCTCGGTAATACCACGCTCGGTACCAGCTAACTTAGCGGTGAAGCCGGAGAGGAAGTAGTACTGGGTCTGGCCCTTATCTAAGATGGAAACCGGAGGTAATACACCGAAAGCATCAGCAGATAAGAAGATTACGCGCTTAGCAGCAGGGCCCTTGGAGATAGGCTTGACGATCTTCTCGATGTGGTAGATCGGGTAAGAAACACGGGTGTTCTCGGTTACGGACTTATCGGAGAAGTCGATCTTGCCGTCAGCAGCAACAGTAACGTTCTCTAATAAAGCATCGCGACGGATGGCGTTCCAAATGTCCGGCTCGTTCTCCTTGGAGAGGTTGATAACCTTAGCGTAGCAACCACCCTCGAAGTTGAAGATACCATCATCATCCCAACCGTGCTCGTCGTCACCGATGAGTAAACGCTTAGGATCGGTAGATAAGGTGGTCTTACCAGTACCAGACAGACCGAAGAAGATTGCAGACTCAGTGCCTTCCATGTTGGTGTTGGCAGAGCAGTGCATTGCAGCGATGCCCTTTAACGGGAGGTAGTAGTTCATCATGGAGAACATACCCTTCTTCATCTCACCACCGTACCAGGTGTTGAGGATGAGCTGCATACGATCGGTGAGGTTGAAGACAACGGCGGTCTCAGAGTTTAAACCTAACTCTTTGTAATTCTCAACCTTAGCCTTAGAAGCGTTTAAAACAACGAAGTCAGGCTTGAAGTTCTCTAACTCTTCCTTGGTCGGACGGATGAACATATTGGTAACGAAGTGAGCCTGCCATGCAACCTCAACAACGAAACGGATGGCCATACGGGTGTTAGCGTTAGCACCGCAGAAGCCGTCAACAACGTATAACTTCTTGTTGGAGAGCTCTTTACCAGCTAAAACCTTTAAGGTGTTCCAAGACTCGGTAGATAACGGCTTGTTATCGTTCTTGAAATCATCGGTGGTCCACCAGAAGGTGTCCTTAGAGGTCTCGTCCTTGACAATGAACTTGTCTTTAGGAGAACGGCCAGTGTAAACGCCGGTCATGACGTTAACAGCACCCATCTCGGTCTCAACACCCTTGTCAAAACCAGTCAGGTCAGCTGCAGTCTCAGCAGCGAATAACTCGTCGTAGGAAGGATTGCGAACAACTTCGGTAGTACCGGTAATACCGTACTTCTCAAGCTCAACAGTAGTAAAGCTCATTTTTTTCTCCACTTGATTTATGCTGAGATCATTCTCAGCAATGTCTGAAAAACTCTGATTAATTTTACAGTAAAAAAGGGGTCTACGTCTAACTTTCCAGCACCTGAAAAGCAAATATTTCTCAACTTAGAAAATCTAAAACTAATTTTTAAAATAATCTTCCTTATATTTACCTCTCAGACACGGTTTTTAAACTAATCTCTAAGGGTAATGCTAATGCCATCTTCAAAGTCTGAAGCTACACGATTAGCCTCAACCACCACCTCTTCTTCATCAGCATCGTCATTTACATCTAAAACTAAAGAGCCGGTAGTGAAATTTAAGGTAGCACCAGCAAAAGCTTTCTGTAACATGCCTTCAAGCTTAGCGGCACAGTGCGGGCAATCTAAACCCTCAATATCGCAACGTACTTTCATAAAATACCTCTCAACTGTTAAACAGTTGAATAATTTATCAACTATAGTTTGAATTATAAACAAAGAATGTTAAAAAGCGATCGCTAATCTTTAAAATTTGGGTAGGTTTTGCAGTTTTTTTATCAAAATGCCTTTTAATAGGGCTTGCCCGTGTATAATTCCGATAAATTCAAATAGCTATCAATGCGTATATCGCTTAGAAATGGAACTTAATAACAATGAGCAAGATCAGTGTAAGTGATAAAGCCCAAGAATATTTCTTAAAGATTATTAAAGAGCAGAAGATGGACGGCTTAGCCATTCGCTTAACTGCCACTAATGTTGGCACCCCAGGTGTTCAGTGCGGCATTCTCTATTGCCCTAAAGAGTACATCACCAGCAACGATGAGCACTTCCAGATGAATGGCTTTGAGATCGTCATCGACAGCTCAGTCAGCATGGTTTTAGATGAGTCTGTTTTAGATTTAACTAAGAATGAAGACGGCTCTGATCTTTTAACCTTCCACGCTCCTAATTTAAATAAGAGCAGCTTACCTGAGGATGCTAGCCTCAAAGATAAGATCAAATTCTTCATCGACACCACTGTGAGCCCGGCTTTAGCTAGCCACGGCGGCGCGGTAACCTTAGATGAGGTTACCGATGATGGTATCGTTAAGGTAAGATTCCAAGGCGGTTGCTTAGGTTGCTCCATGGTTGGCCTTACCCTCAAAGAAGGTATTCAGACTCAGCTCAATCAGGCCTTCCCTGGCATGATTAAAGACGTAGTCGATGTCACCGAGCATAAGGTTACTGAAGAGACTTACGGCTAAAAAGCCCTAAAGATTTGATGGCAGAAGCGATGCTCACAGCATCGCTTTTTTATTATTCGCTTTTAAGCGAGCGGGATAATAAATCGCGAGCAGCCTGTGGTCCGGATTTACCGTTATATAAGACCTCATATAATTCAGTGCAAATCGGCATTTGCAAATCCATATGCGAGATAAGCTTGTGTACAGTTGCAGTCATGGTATAACCCTCTACAACCTGACCAATCTTCTCTAAGGCCTCATGAGCTGGTAAGCCTTGACCTAGCATGACGCCAAAGCGGCGATTGCGTGACTGATTGTCAGTACAGGTCAAAATTAAATCACCTAAGCCTGACAAGCCCATAAAACCTCTCTCTGTAGCTCCTAGAGCAACACCAAGACGGATCATCTCCGCTAAACCTCTAGTCACTAAGGCCGTACGCGCATTAGCACCATAACCTAAGCCGTCAGATAAACCGGCGGCAATGGCAATGACGTTTTTAATCGCGCCACCTAATTGCAAACCGATAAAATCTGCACATTCATAGACTCTAAAGGTCGGCGTATGCATGAGATTGCAGAGATCGGAGATGAAATTCTGATCATCACCGGCCACGGCAATGGCTGTAGGCATGCCTAAAGCAAGTTCACGCGCAAAGGTCGGTCCTGACAGAGCGGCCATCGGCACAGGAAAAGGTAATACCGCTTTTGCGGTATTGCTTAAAAAATCACCGCTGTCCTTATCTAAACCCTTAGTGGCCCATGCAAGACGGTGCTTAGGGGTAAGATAGGGCACAATCTGCTCTAAAATGCCTTTAAAGGTATGACTTGGAACTACTAAAAGAATAGTCGTAGCATCTTCAAGGGCAGTTTTAAGCGAAGAGGTGAGCTTTAAGCTCTCAGGAAATTTAATTTCTGGCAGGTAAAAACGGTTTTCGCGCTCCTTTTGCATCTGCAGGACTCTTTCACTCTTGCGATCCCAAAGAGTTACCTGCAGACCCTTAGAAGCGACAGAGACTGCTAAAGAGGTGCCGTAAGAACCGGCACCTATAACGCTTAGTGCACTTTTGCAGTCAGCCATTATCGCTACTTACTCTTAGGCCTGAGCACCAGCGGCCTGTTGCTCTTTCTGAGCCTGCTCTAACTTACGGGCACGGTAGAGAGCCTCAAAGTTGATAGGACGCAGGTTGAGAACCGGGAAGGAGGCACGAGAAATCATGGAAGAAATGTGCTCACGAGCATACGGGAAGAGGATATTCGGAGCGGTTGCAGACAATAAGTAGTCAGCAGCCTCAGGGCCTAAATTGCGTAATAAGAATAAGCCGGCCTGATGAACTTCACAGATGAAAGCCTTTTTATCGTTGTTAGTGCAAGTTACAGTAACACGCATATCGACTTCGAACTGATCGTCAGCGATGTGCTTAGGCTTAGCATCGAACTCGATATTGATCTGCGGCTTCCACTGAGTACCAAAAACCTCAGGGCTATTAGGGGTCTCTAAAGAACAATCCTTAGCGTAAATACGTAAAATTTCAAACTGCGGCTGCTTCTGCTCCGGGGCTTGCTGATTATTGTCTGACATTTTTTATTTCCTTAATTTACAAAAAAATTATCTCTTGGTGGTAAGCGGTAAATTATCCATAGCCCACTGATTTATACCACCTTCTAAGGTATAAACCTCTTTATATCCTAATTTCTTCAGGATACGAGCGCTATAGAAAGTATCGGAATCGAACTTATCTTTACCAACTAAAACTACAGGTCTCTCTTTGGCGCTATCAATGCGCTGTAGCTTACCGCTCTTGATTTCCTCAAAAGTAATATTGATGGAATTAGCGATATGGCCCTTAGAGAAAAAGGCGGCAGGGCGAACATCAACAATAACGCCATTGTCATGATTTACCTTAACGGAAGCGATGCTTGATGACAGCTTTTTGATATTGGCAGTCCAAATTCTGATCTGCACATAAATCAAAGCTACAAAAGCTACTACCCAAATACCAACCATAAACAGATGACGACTTGCGAAGGCACTGTATTCGGCCATGCTTTCGGCAGAGAATAAATCTCCCACGTGAACACCTCAAAAAAAATTAAACGCGCTTATTTATGTCAATAAAAAATTTTTTATTAACAGTTTTGTCTAATAAAAACTGCCTTGAATTTTATCATAAAGCTAAAGCGTTGCGGTCATTTCAACAAATTCAAAAACTAATTACGAGGAATTTACTAAAAAATTTTGATTAAAATCGCGATATTTTCTAAATAAAACATATTTTTAGGTAAAATCTTGAACCATTTTTAAACATTTAAGTAAGCGCTAAGCCCTAAGGCTGGCCATTTATTTTAAGTTAGCATATGCTAACTTAAAATAATTTGGTGTTAGCAAGATCAAAGTTACGTTTTAGGTGTAAACACGCTAAAATATAGCCAACTATTTTTATTTAAGCGAGATATGACAAATGGCCAATAAAAAACCTTTTGCTCTCATCATCATGGATGGTTGGGGCGATAACCCAGTAAAAGAATTCAATGCTGTTAGCGCTGCTAAGACCCCGGTTTTAGATGCTTTAACTGAAAAGTATGCTCATGCTGATATCCAGGCTTCCGGTATTTATGTAGGTCTTCCGGATGGTCAGATGGGTAACTCCGAGGTTGGTCATACCAATATCGGTGCTGGCCGTGTTGTTTATCAAGAATTAACCCGCATTGGTAAGTCCATTACCGATGGCGACTTCTTCACTAATAAGGCTCTGTGCGAGGCTGTTGATAAGGCTGTTGCTAATGGCAAGGCTGTTCACATTATGGGTCTGATGTCCGACGGTGGTGTTCACAGCCATCAGGATCACATCATTGCCATGATCAAATTAGCCGCTCAGCGTGGTGCTAAGCAGATTTACTTCCACCCGTTCTTAGACGGTCGTGATGTACCGCCGCGTTCTGCTCACGGCTTCATCGAGACCTTTGAGAAGGTTTTCGCTGAGTTAGGTGTAGGTCGCTTTGCTTCCATCATTGGTCGTTACTTTGCTATGGATCGTGACAATCGCTGGGATCGTGTACAGCAGGCTTATGATCTCTTAACTGAGTGCAAGAGTGAGTTTGCTCCTTTCGCTACCGCTAAGGATGCCTTAGATGCCGCTTATGCCCGTGATGAGAACGATGAATTCGTTAAGGCTTCTGTAATTGGTGAAAAGGCTCCGTTAGTTGACGGCGACAGCCTTATTTTCATGAACTTCCGCGCCGACCGTGCTCGTCAGATTACTCGCGCCTTCGTAAATGCTGATGCTGATTTCACCGGCTTTGTCCGCAATGTCAAGCCTCAGCTTGCTGACTTTGTCATGCTCACTCAGTATGCAGCCGACATCAAGACTTCTTGCGCCTTCCCGCCTGAGGATCTCAACAATACCTTAGGTGAGTGGTTATCTACTCACGGTAAGACTCAGTTACGTATCTCTGAGACTGAGAAGTATGCTCACGTCACCTTCTTCATGAACGGTGGTGTTGAGACTGTTTATCCAGGTGAGGATCGCTCCTTAGTTCCTAGCCCGAAGGTTGCCACCTATGATCTGCAGCCTGAGATGAGCTCTGAGGAATTAACCGACAAGCTTTGCGCTGCCATTGAGTCCTGCAAGTATGATGTGATCATCTGCAACTACCCTAATGGCGACATGGTAGGTCACACTGGCGTCTTTGATGCTGCTGTTAAGGCTGTTGAAGCTGTTGACCACTGCATCGGCCGTGTGGTTGAGTCCTTACAGAAGGTTGGTGGCGAGTGCCTCATCACCGCCGATCACGGTAACTGCGAGCGCATGAAGGATCTGACCACCGGCCAGCCTTATACTGCTCACACCAATCTGCCTGTACCTTTAATCTATGTTGGTAGACCTGCTGAGATGGCCACTGATGGTCGTTTATGCGACTTAGCTCCGACCATCTTAACCCTCATCGGTATGGATGTACCGTCTGAGATGACTGGCAAGTGCTTAGTTAAGCTTAAGTAATTAAAGCTCTAAATTGATAAAGCCCTGAAAACTTTCAGGGCTTTTTAATTGCTAAAAGAAAATTTAATTCAAGCTTCTTTTATAGCGGTAGAGCTCAAACATTCCCAAAAGCACACCGACAATTAAACCGCCTAAATGGCAGAAATTTGCCAGAGTATCGGTAATCACAAAGCCTAAAAGCACAAAGAGAATACTGACACTTAAAAGTCCACGCGGGATATTTAATCTATAGGCAAAACTCTCATGATAGGAGAGGATTCCGGCATAACCGATAACGCCATAAACCACACCTGAAAGTCCGCCAAAAACCGCATTAGGATCTAAAAAAGCCAATTGCAAAACATTACTGATAATACCTACAGCAAAGAAGAGCGTAAATAAACGCGCTTTACCAAAGGTGCTCTCAATAGGTCGCGCTAGCGCCTCCCACATCACCAAATTAAAGGCAATATGGAAAATACCAAAATGCAAAAAGCAGGGGGTAAGTAAGCGATAATATTCCCACGGTGTTGAAAAATCTAAGTATTGTGTCAAAGAGAAATACACAAGCATCTCTCTTGGGAATAGAAATTGCCCTACAAAAAACACCACACAGATAATTTCAATTATCGAGGTTAGAGATAAAGGGTCCCAATTGAAGGCTCTAAAAAAGCCGCTACCTAATACCTTCTCACGCTTAACCTTGCGCTGTGACTGCCATGAGGCCTGCGCATAGCGCTTAGCATAAGGACTCTCGACATAGGTAAAAAGCTCACGCTTAGCCTTATAGACATCATCCTGTGTGCTCACAGAGACAATCCAATTAGCACCAGCTCCAGCCTTACATTGCGAGGGAATACCGATAGAATTTAAATAATCACTAAAGGTTAGAGCCTGTTGCCGAGGCAACAGGCATACCTCATAAATAAAATCAGCCACTACTTCTTATTCAGCCATTCCATGTACTCACCGACACCCTCGGCAACAGACTTAAACTTAATATCGCAACCGGCGGCTCTAAGCTTAGTCAAATCAGCCTCAGTAAAGGACTGATAGTGGCCCTTTAAATGCTCAGGGAAAGGAATAAACTCAACCTCACCGTGTCCATGATATTTAATGACAGCCTTAGCAATATTTAAGAACGGCTCAGCACGACCGGTACCGCAGTTATAGATGCCAGAGGGGCCCTTATGCTCCCAGAACCAAATATTGACGTCAGCAACATCACCGACATAAACGAAGTCACGCATCTGACCACCATTACCATAACCGTCACAGCCCTCAAAGAGCTTAGGATTTTCGCCTCTGAGCATCTGATTGTTGAGATGGAAAGCCACACTTGCCATAGAGCCCTTGTGGCTCTCACGCGGACCGTAGACGTTGAAATATCTAAGACCTACAACCTGTGATTTAACCTCAGGCAGACGCTTGCGTAAATACTCATCAAATAAGAACTTAGAATAACCGTAGACGTTAAGTGGGCACTCATACTTACGCTCTTCAACATAAACATCGCCGCCACCATAGGTAGAGGCAGAAGAGGCGTACATGAAGGGAATACGATGGGCTACAGCAAATTCAAAGACCTTAACTGTATACTCATAGTTATTCTTCATAATATATTGACCGTCCCACTCGGTAGTTGCAGAGCAAGCACCCTCATGGAAGATAGCTTCGATATTCTGAGCACCAAAGCGCGCATTAAAGGCAGCTTCATCCTCAATTAAGGCCAAGAAATCAGCGCGATCCATATAATCGGCGATGTCTAAATCGGCTAAATTTGAGAACTTATGACCATCCTTTAAATGATCAACAACTAAAATATCAACAATACCCTTGTCATTAAGTTTTTTGACAATGTTTGAGCCAATAAATCCGGCACCACCGGTAACAATGATCATAATATCGTCCTTAGTTATGAACTCTGACTGCGTTCTTTAAATACTAACAGATAGGATTTTTATCTAATGCTTAAATGATAAAACAAAACCGCATAATTTAGGCTCTAATCGCATAAATCTCTCTGCAAAAATTTTAAATACTGATTTATTTTTATAAGATCACAGCTTATGGTGTTTTGAAAACTATAATTTAATAACAATAGCCTTAGATAAATTTTAATTAAAAAAGCGTAAAAAGTAGGGCAAAGTCCTGTAATATAAGCCGTTTTCTAAAAATACAACAAGACTAAAAGCCGTTCTTAAGCTTGAAACTAGATAAGCGAGAGTAAAGTGAAAAAAATCCTAATTATAGCCCCCTCCTGGCTTGGCGATATCATTATGTCCCAAAGTCTGTTAAAGCTTTTAAAAGCTCAGGATCCTCAATGCATCATTGATGTCTATGCCCCGGCCTATACTCTCCCGATATTAGAGCGTATGGAGGAAATTGATAATGTCATTATCAATCCCTTCGCGCACGGTACCTTTGATTTAAAAAAGCGTTTTACCGAAGGTCGCAAACTCAGTAAAAATCATTATGATAGCGTTTTTGTCTTGCCTAATTCCTTAAAATCCGCCCTGATAGCCCTCTTTGCCGGTATTCCCGATCGCCGCGGTTTTAAAGGTGAATCACGCTATTTAATTCTCAATAATATGCGCAGCAATAAGCAAGATTTCCCGCTCATGGTCGAACGCTATGCCGCCTTAGCCTTTAGCAAGGATAAGGTCAAAACAGCTAAAGATTTACCGATTATTCCTAATCCTAAACTTATAACTAAGAGTGTAAGTTCTGAACTTTTAACTAAGCTTTCCTTAAGCTTAGAGCGTCCGCTCTTAGCTTTAGGCTGTGGCGCTAATTACGGTCCCTCAAAATTATGGCCAGTTGAGAACTTTGCAGAGATCTCCAATCGCTGGGTAGAACAAGGCGGCGCGATCTTAGCTTTGGGCTCGAAGAAGGATGAAGTGACGGTAAATGCCATCGCCTCCCATATTAAGGCGGAAAATTTACCTTATTTCTATAATATCGCTGGCAAAACTAATTTAACTGAGGCCTTAGACCTCGTAGGCGCTTGCACAGCCGCCGTATGCAATGACTCAGGTATGATGCATACTGTAGCGGCCGCTGACGTGCCACAGGCCTGTATTTTTGGCTCTACCTCCACCGGTTATACCCCACCTTTATCGGATAAAGCCATTTGCCTTGAATCCACACAACCCTGCCATCCTTGCTTTGCGCGCACCTGTAAATACAACAGCTATGCGTGTCTCAAAGAAATTACACCAGATATGGTTTGGAAGGCTTTAGATAAGCTTACCCACAAATAGAGATCATCATGCGTTTTAGCTCATTACTTGCTTTAAATTTTTATCGATTTTTAACCTTTTTTTTGGCTCCTATAGGTGCGGTCTTTTTATGCTATAAAAAAAGACGCGATCCTCCTTATGGCAAGAGAGTCTTTGAGCTTTTAGGTTATTACCCCTATGAGCTTGAAGATTGTATTTGGTTCCATGCCGCAAGTGTCGGTGAAATCAATTCCTTAAAGCCTTTAATTTTAAAATTTCAGCACTGCTATCCTGATAAAAGAGTGCTTATAACTACCATGACTACCACCGGCAATATCGCCGCTCAGGCTATTGCTGATGCTTATACCGTCTTTATGCCTCTTGATAGCCCCTGTGCTGTTAGACGCTTTTTTAAGAACTTTAAACCAAAATTTCTCTTTATCGTCGATACTGAATTATGGCCAAATATGCTACAGGCTGCTAAGAAAAATAATTGTAAAGTTATTATCGTCAATGGCCGTATGCAGGAGAAAAGCTGTCAAAATTACCTTAAATTTAAAGATATGGTGGCAGACATTATTGCCGCGCCTTTATATAAGGTCTTGTGCATAGCAACAGAGGACGCCGAACGCTTTGAGCGTATCGGTATAGCTCAGGATAAGATCAAAGTAAGCGGTAATATTAAATATGATCTCAATTTAAGCTTTGAACCTTTTGAAAAGGGACGTACGCTCAAAGCAGACTTTAAAGCTCCTGCACTATGCTGTGCTAGTACTCATGATGGAGAGGAAAATATCTGTATTGAGACCTTTAAAGCCCTCAAACAAGAATTACCTAACTTAAAGCTTGTCCTCGTACCCCGCCATAAAACCGGTGTTGAGCTCTTTGAAAAGGCTCTAAATGAGCAAAAAATTGCTTATATACGTAAAAGTCTGATTAGCGATCCTAAAGCTTATCACGAGCATGATGTCATTATCGGTGACACCATGGGCGAAATGAGCTTCTATTTTGGTCTTTGCGATTTAGTCTTTATGGGAGGAAGTTTTGTCGATATTGGTGGCCACAATCCACTAGAGCCGGCATTTTATTCCTTGCCGACCATTACCGGGCCTATCTACCGCAATTTTAAGGAACAATTTACTCGCTTAATTGAAAAGGGCGGAGCCTTTGTGACTTCAGATCAAAAAGAATTTACGCAGACTGCCTTAAAACTATTAAAGTCCCCTGAGGACTTACAGCACGCAGGAGAGCAAGCTTTAGAAGTTCTAAAGCTTGGTCGTGGCAGTACTCAAAGGATCTTAGATGAGATTAAACGCGATTTAGACGCTAAGCCTTAAGGCTACGGATAAATTCGACGTAAGCGGCAGCACTCTTAGCGATATTCTCGACAGTAGCGATGTCCTTATTAGCAGCTCCATAGAAGGCATAAAAGCCCTTTATGGAGGTGTGGCACATCTCAAAGGCATGCTCCATCGGTAAGAGATAATCTCTAGCACTTACATGATGTCTGCCTTCAGCACTGTAGGCAGCTTCTTCGCTACCACAGGTAATGGCAATACCGATATTCTTATTTTCGAGTTTGAAATTCTTACCAAAAGCCCAATCACGGGTTAAAACGGTATCAAACCACTGCTTAGTACGCGGCGGGCAAAAATACCAATACATCGGGAACTGTAAAACTACAGTATCAGCATTATCGATAAGAGAATGCTCCATTACGGCATCAATAGTTCCTGACGGATAAGAGCTTTGCAAATTATGAACTACAATTTCATCCGGATATTTACGTAATTCTTCAACCCAGCGTCTATTGATTACAGATGAATCAAAGGAAGGGTGATCAACAATTACCAAAGCTCTTTTAGAGCGCGGTTCTTCTTTATTCATTTTTTTGTAACTCTTTTAGAATATTATTTTTGCTGTAAATTCCATACTACTACAAAATGATTATGCAGATAATGCAGAACTAACCAAAATATCAAAAGCTTTAGGCTCAAAGTAACATTTTTTTGTACTAACCACGAGTTCTTTATTAAAAGATCTCAACAGGCGCTCTAAAATTGCGCGTTTGCGTTCTGCCGTCAGCACACATCTAAAGCACTTATCAAAATCAATAAGATACACCTTGCCACTCTTGTCTAAGAGAATATTTCTGATATTTAAATCGGTATGATCGACATTTAAAGCGAACATTTTACCTATACATTTACCAATATTAGCAAATTCTGCATCAGTCAAATATCGATCACAAATGATATGGGCTAAATCCAAGCTATCATCAATTTGCTCAATTACAATATCCTGCTTTATATAAAGCAGATGCTTGATTTCTCTGGCAATTACCGGCTTAGGTACAGCTAGGCCCTGATCATACATCCATGACAAAAGTTGATATTCATCAAAAGCGCGATGCGCGCGCTGTTCACATAAAAAGAAGCTATCTTTTAAAAACTTACCGATAAGACCGCCGCGGAAATAATGGCGTAATACTAAACCTCGACCATTTTCATTTGTAAATAATAAGGTCTGACCGCGACCGCCACGCTGTTTAAAATTGCAGCATTTGTTATTAATATATTGAGGATCAAAATATGCCACCAACTCATTAAGTTCTTCTTTTTTATCATATAAATAACTAACTTTTGCTGACATATGCCATCCTAATGATATCGACAAATGTAAATAATAATTCCAATCTTAAGTATATACAATCTAAAAACGGAATAACTACTTTTGCTAAGAACTGCAATTTTTTGAAAAAATAAGCCCCTAATTTAACCCAAAGAAATTAAATTTATAGTATGTTAAGAGATAAATTTATATCTGTTTTTTTAAATGACGGCTAAACGGCTTTTCTAAAATTTTAAAACAGCACTATTAATTAAAAATAAGCTATTTTTAGATAAATTTAGATGAAGCCTCCTCCAATTAGCTTTCAATAAAAATTTTTAGCATTTGTTTCAGATATAATTAGCGCAATTTATTTTTCTTTTCTTTATTAAAGGACATCTTTTTTTCGCAATTATTATTGATTGCAGAGCTCATTATGAACCCCCGAAAAATCAAATCCATTTGTATTTTGAGACTTTCAGCTTTAGGTGATTGCATCAATACATTTGGACTTATCCACGCTTTACTTGCCGAAAAACCTGATTTAAAAATTTTATGGGTGATCGATCACCGCTTTGCACCACTGTTTCGTAACCATTTAGGTGAAGATCTAGTGCCTATGCTAGCAGTTGATTTTAAACAGGGCATTTTCAATGTAAGGCATCAGATAAAAAAAGCCCTAGGACATGAAGAATTTGATTATGTCTTTGCTCTTCAAACCTCAATTAAGGCCTCTTTATGTTTAGGCCCGATTAAGGCTAAACATAAATTAGGTTACGACAGCGAAAGAGCCCGTGAGGGACAATTCTTATTTGTCGATAATAAGGTTCCATCTCCAGCAAATCCGCATGTTTTAGCTGGATTTATGGCCTTTTCTGAATTTGTAGGCTTTGACGATCTGCGTCCGTCTTGGGATTTTGAGCTCGATGAAAGTGAGCTTTTACCTTATAAAAACGAATTTAAAGAAGATAAGATTTTTGCCATCTCGCCCGCCTCAGCTAAAGAGAGCAAAAACTGGACTGTAGAAGGTTATGCCGCCGTTGCTGAGCATGCCTTAGATGAAGGCTTTAAAGTAGTGCTCTTAGGTAGCAATAAGCCCTCAGAATTAGAGTTGTGCCAGAAGATTGCCGCTAAAATCGATAATCGTTGCTTAAATTTATGCGGTAAAACTAATTTAAGACAGCTTGCAGCCGTAATTTCGCTCTCAGCTTTAGTTTTATCTCCTGACAGTGCCGCCATGCATTTAGCCTCAGCTTTAAGCATTCCGGTAATCGGTCTATTTGCCATTCACAATCCTAAACGCGTTGGAGCTTGGAATTATCCCGATCTCTGGGTCTCCGTTTATAACGATTGTGCCTCTCGCGAATGTAAGGGACAAAATATTTCTTGGCGTTACCGTGTACGCGATCCAAATGCCATGAAGCTTATCGATAGTGAAGAAGTTATCGATACCTTCGATAAGGCCTGTGAGAAATATTTAGACTGTTAGTAGAACCTTAAATACCTAAATTGGAGGGCCCTCCAATTTAGGCTTTTTTATTTAAAGGAACTTTTATGCTCGAAACTTTAGCGGTATTTCCTGGTACCTTTGATCCTATTACCTTAGGTCATATAGATATTATTAAAAGAGCCTCACGCATCTTTTCAAAGGTCTTAGTTGCAGTCGCGCAAAGCCCAAGCAAGCACACCTTATTTACCTTAGAGGAGCGCTTAGCCTTAGTAAAAGATGCCTGTAAGGATTATGACAATATTTCAGCTAAAGCCTTCAGCGGCATGCTTGTTGATTTTCTAAAGGAAAACCACGCCGATATTCTCGTCAGAGGCATCCGAACTGTGGTTGATTATGATTATGAAATGCAATTATCCGGCATGTATCGCGCTTTAATGCCGGAAATGGAAATTGTTATGCTTCCGACAGAAAACTCAGTAGCCTATATTTCCTCAACCTTAGTGCGTGATGTCATCATCCATAAAGGTGAAATCCACAAATTCGTACCGCAAAATGTGGTCGATTATGTAGCTAAAACCCGCAACTAAGTGATCTAAGCTCGAGTAAGCCTCGAGCTTATCTTCCTATTTTTGACATTTAGGGCAGTAGTAGGTAGAACGCTGACCTAAAGTTACCTGCTCAATCTTAGTACCGCAGACTTTACATGGCTTGCCTTCATGGCCATAGACAAAGAGATTTTGCACAAAATAGCCTTTTTCGCCATCTGCACCTTCAAAATCTCGAATAGTGGTACCGCCTTTTAAGATCGATTCTTGCAAAATGCGCTGCGTGTTTTTAACGATATTTTCAGCCTCGGCTAAAGAAACACTTGAAGCTGATCGTGTTGGTAAAATTTTACAAGCAAAAAGAATTTCACTTGCGTAAATATTGCCAATACCAACGACAATTTCACCTTCCATCAAGGCTTGCTTAATCGTTTTCTTTTTGCTTTTAAGCTTTGATAATAAATACTGCGCCGTAAAATCAGCAGAAAAGGGCTCAGGACCTAAGCTCTTTAAATGTCGATCTGCTAAAGGATCCTCGCCACTTGGCACATAAATGACTAAACCAAAACGTCTGGTATCGTTCAAAATAACATTTTTGCCATTATCTAAAAACAGCGCAAAATGATCATGAAGCTTAAGCTCTGACTCTTCTGTGATATGAAAATGGCCCGTCATGCCTAAATGTACAATCAACGAGCCCTTATCGGTTCTGATAATAATGTACTTAGCTCTTCTGTCGACTGCACTTATAAACCCACCTTCAATATCGTGGATAAGCGGGGAGTAGGGCTCACGCAGCTTCTTATCATCATGCTCAATCTTGGTAATTTTAGCGTGTAAAAGCACGTTTGAAATACCTCGACGCGTAACCTCAACCTCAGGTAATTCAGGCATGGCATTGTCCTTCTTTAAAACTAAAAACGACCTATTTTAGGCTTATTGTAGCGGAGTAGGGAGTAGTTTTCTAAACGAGAAAATTTTTAAAGAAAAGCTAATTATTTGATATAAAAGTATTTATTACTTTTGTTCCAAAAAATAAGTAAATACAAAAAATTTAAACACAAAGCATTATTTACATCTTTTAACTGTAATAAAAGCCTTACTTTGCTATTTTTTAGCCAAAACACTAAATACCAATACAGATATAACGTATTGTTTTATTTGTTTTTTTTATTGAAATTTGGTATCGAGTGATACCATTAAAAGATAGGTCTTAAGCAAGAAATGGTGCTGGCAGTAGGGCTTGAACCCACGACCTCCTGTTTACAAAACAGGAGCTCTACCAACTGAGCTATGCCAGCACACGGATGCTATTATATATAAACAAATCTTAAATTACAAATACAGTTAAACTTTTAAATATATAAAGAACACCTAATTTTTACGGTTTGATCTTATGACATCTGAAATCATTCACATCGATGGTCTAGGTTTGTCCTGTCCAGAACCTTTAACTCTTTTGCGCAATGCTGTGAGAAAAGCCGCGCCCGGCCAAATTATCGAAATTGACTCAAATGATCCGGTATCTCTTCGCGATATTCCGGCCTTTTGTAACTTTATGAACCACAAACTACTCAAAGTTCCCGATTACAAAGAAGACTTCACTTTCATAATTCAAAAGAAGGAACAGTAAGCATAAGGAATGGATACAGAGCTTAAATTCACTCCTAAAAGCTACTAAAATTAGCCTTTTTTACTCCTACAGTTGTCTTCATTTAAGGCAAAACCGCATTTTTTAGCATAAATTAGCGCTTCTTAATGACTAAAATGCCGGTTTTTGTCCACACACTAGCAATTTAAGGGTAAAATAAAGGGTTATTATCTCATCATTTAAGATGTCATATTTAATCTTAATCACACCTCTTAGCAAGGTTTAAACTAACGATGTCAAATTCATACGACCTTCAAACTTTTCAAGGACTGATTCTTACTTTACAGGATTATTGGATGCGGCACGGCTGCATGATTGCAGAGCCTTTTGACATGGAAGTCGGCGCAGGTACTTCCCATCCTATGACCTTCTTAAGATCTCTTGGTCCTGAGCCTATTTCTTGTGCTTATGTTCAGCCTTCCAGAAGACCTACCGATGGTAGATATGGTGAGAACCCGAACAGGTTACAGCACTACTATCAGTTCCAGGTAATCTTAAAGCCGTCTCCTGACAATATTCAGGAGTTGTACTTAGGCTCTCTTAAGGAATTAGGCTTCGATCCTACCGAAAACGACATCCGTTTCGTTGAAGATAACTGGGAAAACCCGACTTTAGGAGCTTGGGGTTTAGGCTGGGAAATCTGGTTAAACGGTATGGAAGTATCTCAGTTCACTTACTTCCAGCAAGTTGGCGGTTTAGAGTGCTTCCCGGTTACCGGTGAGCTCACCTATGGTCTTGAGCGTTTAGCTATGTACATCCAGAAGAAAAAGACCGTTTACGATCTGATCTGGGCCCACACTGCCAATGGTGACGTAACCTACGGTGATATCTTCCATCAGAACGAAGTTGAGCAGTCAACTTATAACTTTGAGTATGCTGATACTGAATTCTTATTCAATATGTTCGATAAGATGGAGCAGGAAAGCACCAAGTTATTAAATCAGGAAAATCCTTTACCGTTACCGGCTTATGAGCGCATCTTAAAGGCAGCCCACTGCTTCAACCTTTTAGACGCTAGACACGCCATTTCTGTAACTGAAAGACAGAGATTTATTCTGAGAATCAGAACTCTCTCTAAGGCCGTTGCTGAAGCTTACTACAAGAGCAGAGAGAAACTCGGCTTCCCGATGTGTAAACGTAATCAGGGCCAAAATTAGAGATAGGATAAAAAATGACTACTAAAAACTTACTTATTGAATTAGGTACTGAAGAGTTACCTCCTAAAGCTTTAAGAAAACTAGCTCAGTCTTTACACGATGACTTCACCAAGCAGTTACACAACGAAGGCTTAAACTACAGCTCTTCTAAGTGGTACGCTACTCCTAGAAGATTAGCCTTATACATCGCTGATCTCGACACCAAGCAGCAAGATCGTGAGATCGAAATCAAGGGCCCTGCCACCAAGGTGGCTTTTGACGCTAACGGCAATCCTTCTAAGGCTGCCTTAGGTTGGGCTAGCGCTAATGGCATTACCATTGACGAGGCTCAGAGACTTAAGACCGAAAAGGGTGAGTGGTTATATATCAAGACCACCAAACCTGGTGCACAGACTGCCAGCTTAATTCCTGACTTATTTATTCATGCTTTAAAGGCCTTACCTATCCCGAGACTGATGCACTGGGGTGATAAGCACGAGGAATTCGTAAGACCGGTTCACACCTTATGCGTTTTATTAGGCGATGAGCTTGTAGACTGCACCATCTTAGGTGTTAAGTCCTCTAAAACCATCAATGGTCACCGCTTCTTAGGTCAGCGTCAGGTTACCTTACAGTCTGCTGAGACTTATGTTGAGCAATTACGTAATGAAGGCAGTGTTGTTGCTGATTATGAGGAGCGTAAGGCTTCCATTATCGAGCAGGTTACCGCTATTGCTAACGCTAACAACGGCGTTGCTGACTTAGATGACGCCTTAGTTGAGGAAGTTACCTCTATCGTTGAAGCTCCGTTCATCTTCCAGGCTAAGTTTGAAGAACGCTTCTTAAAGGTTCCTTCTGAGGCCTTAGTCTACACTATGAAGGGCGATCAGAAGTACTTCCCGATCTACGACAAAGAAGGCAAGTTATTACCGGTATTTGCTTTCGTAAGCAATATCAATCCTAAGGACTCCACCTCCTTAGTTTCTGGTAATGAGCGTGTTGTAAGACCGCGTTTATCTGATGCTGAATTCTTCTTCAACACTGATAGAAAGCACAGCTTAGAATCCTTCTTCGAGAGATTAGAGAACATCGTTTATCAGAAGGATATCGGTTCCTTAGCTGATCGTAGCCGTATCGTACAGAAGCTTGCTGTCTATATCGCTAATGCTATCAAGGCCGATGAGAGCAAAGCCGCTCGCGCAGCTATCTTAGCTAAGTGCGATTTAGCTACCACCATGGTTACTGAGTTCACTGATACTCAGGGCATCATGGGCATGCATTACGCTGAGCTTGATGGTGAGGATCAAGACGTTGCTGAGGCCATTTTCGAACAGTATTGCCCGCGTTTTGCCGGTGATAAGGTTCCGACTAAGCCAGTTCAGATTGCTGTTTCCTTAGCTGAAAAATTAACTACCTTAGTTGGTATTTTCGGTATCAACATGTTACCTAAGGGTGATAAGGATCCGTTCGGTTTAAGACGTGCTGCCATTGGTTTAATCAGAATCATCATCGAGAACAATATCGAACTTGATCTGATCAAAGCCATTGCATACACCTGCGAGCTCTTAGGCGCTAAGCTTAAGAATCAGAACACCGCCTCTGACGTTGCTGACTTCGTCTTCAACCGCTTAAAGGCCTACTATCAGGATCAGGATATCGAAGCTTCCATCTTCTTATCCGTATTAAGCGTTAAGCCTACTAGCATCTTAGACTTTGATATGCGTGTTAAGGCCGTTAAGGAGTTCAAGGCATTACCTCAGGCTGCCGATTTAGCTTCTGCCTACAAGCGTATCTCTAACATCTTAAGCAAGGCTCAGGCTGTCGACTCTGACGTTAAAGCTGAACTCTTCCAGGAAGATGCTGAAAAGGTTCTTATGAACCACGTCAACGAGTTATCCTCTAAGATCACCGACTTCTACAACAACGGCGATTATAAGGATGCATTATCAACCTTAGCTGAGCTTAAGGATGACGTTGATAACTTCTTCGAGAAGGTCATGGTTAACGTTGAGGATGAGGCTATCAAGAACAACCGTCTTGCCATCCTGTGCACTCTTTCTAAGCTGATGTCTAACACTGCTGACATCTCTGTACTTTACTAATACGCTTAGACAGATTTGAATAAAAAGCGAGCTGTAAAAGGCTCGCTTTTTTTATTACCAAAACTCCCAAAATAGGGAGTATTAAAATTAAGCAACATCAAAAATATCCCCTCCCAAAAATATCAATTTAAACACAAAAATAAGCTAATAAAAACTTTTTAAAATCAGCCCACCAAGAACTCTAATTGGCAATAAAATTTGAAGTTCTAGATTATTTAAATCAACATCAATGTTCCACGTAGAACATCTTAAATCGCTCCAAAGATCTTCTAAACTGACGTCACCATCTACCCTCATGTACAGTAAATTTCAGTCTAAGAAGCCCCAGTAATTTCTTTAAAACAGACTCCAATGTTCCACGTAGAACATCCAAAATTCGCTCTAAGGATCTTCAAAACAGACGTCATCAGCTACTCTCATGGATAGTAAATTTAAGTCGCAGAAGACTCACTAATTTCTCTGAAACCGGCACTAATATTCCACGTGGAACATTTTAAATCGCTCCAAAGATCTTCTAAACAGACGTCGCCCGTAGCCATCATGGACAGCAAATTTCAATCGCAGAAGACTCACTAATTTCTTTAAAACAGACACCTACGTTCCACGAGGAACATCCAAAATTCGATCTAAAGATCTTCTAAACTGATGTCACCAACTACTCTCATGGACAGTAAATTTCAGTCGAAGAAAACACAGTAATTTCATTAAAACAGACTCCAAAGTTCCACGTGGAACATTCTTAAATTAGACCAAGATCTTCTAAACTGACGTCTCCAACTACTCTCATGGACAGCAAATTTCAATCGCAGAAGACTCACTAATTTCTTTAAAACAGACACCTACGTTCCACGTGGAACATTCTTAAATCGATCTAAAAATCATCTAAATTGATGTTACCAGCTCCCCTCAAGGACAGTAAATTTCAGTCGAAGAAGACCAAGTAATTTCTTTAAAACAGACTCCAATGTTCCACATGGAACATCCAAAATTCGTTCTAAGGATCTTCTAAACTGACGTCACCAGCTACTTCAAGGACAGTAAATTTCAGTCGAAGAAGACACAGTAATTTCTTTAAAACAGACTCCAATGTTCCACGTGGAACATTCTTAAATCGATCTAAAAATCATCTAAACTAACGTCACATGCGACTCTCGTTGGCAGTAAATTTCGAAAAAATAGAAACATAGATTTCTGTAAAACTGACACTAACGTTCCACGTGGAACATCCAAAATTCGTTCTAAAGATCTTCTAAACTAACGTCTCCAACTACTCTCATGGACAGTAAATTTCAGTCGAAGAAGACTCACTAATTTCTTTAAAACAGACACCTACGTTCCACGTGGAACATTCTTAAATCGCCCCAAAGATCTTCTAAATTAACGTCGCCTGTAGCCATCATGGACAGCAAACTTCGGTCCAAATATCCTAACCAATTTCTTTAAAACAGACTCCATTGTTCCACGTGGAACATCCAAAATTCGATCTAAAGATCTTCTAAACTGACGTCACCAGCTATCCTCAAGGACAGTAAATTTCAATCGCAGAAGACTCACTAATTTCTTTAAAATATACTCCTACGTTCCACGAGGAACATTCTTAAATCACTCCAAAGATCTTCTAAACTAACGTCATCTGCAGCCATCATGGACAGCAAACTTCAGTCCAAATATCCTAACCAATTTCTTTAAAACAGACTCCAATGTTCCACGTGGAACATTTTAAATCGCTCAAAAGATCTTCAAAACAGACGTCATCAGCTACTCTCATGGACAGTAAATTTCAGTCTAAGAAGCCACAATAATTTCTTTAAAAAAGATTCCAATGTTCCACATGGAACATTCTTAAATCACTCCAAAGATCTTCTAAACTGACCTCACCTGTAACCATCATAGACAGTAAATTTCAGTCGAAGAAAACACAGTAATTTCATCAAAACAGTCTCCAATGTTCCACGTGGAACATTCTTAAATCGATCTAAAAATCATCTAAACTGATGTCAACTGCTACCCTCATGAACAGCAAATTTCAGTCGAAATAAACTCATTTATTTCTGTAAAACTAACATCAATGTTCCACGTAGAACATTCTTGAATCGATCTAAAAATCATCTAAACTGACGTCACCAGCTACTCTCAAAGACAGTAAATTTCAATCGCAGAAGACTTACAAATTTCTTCAAACCAGCCTCCAATGTTCCACGTGGAACATCCAAAATTCGATCTAAAGATCTTCTAAACTGACGTCATCAGCTACTCTCATGGATAGTAAATTTCAGTCACAATAGACTCACTAATTTCTCTAAAACCGGCACTAATGATCCACGTGGAACATTCTTAAATCGCTCCAAAGATCTTCTAAACTGATGTCGCCTGTAGCCATCATAGACAGTAAATTTCAGTCGCAGAAGACACAGTAATTTCATCAAAACAGACTCCAACGTTCCACATGGAACATTCTTAAATCGATCTAAAAATCATCTAAACTGACGTCGCCAGTTGCTATCATTGGCAGCAAATTTCGGACAAAATAGGCTCACAGATTTCTGTAAAACTGACACTAACGTTCCACGTGGAACATTCTTAAATCGATCTAAAAATCTTCTAAACTGATGTCAACTGCTACCCTCATGAACAGCAAATTTCAGTCGCAGAAGACTCACTAATTTCTTTAAAACAGACACCTACGTTCCACGTGGAACATCCAAAATTCGCTCTAAGGATCTTCTAAACTGACGTCACCTGTAGCCATCATGGACAGCAGATTTCAATCGAAATAAACTCATTTATTTCTGTAAAACTGACATCAATGTTCCACGTGGAACATTCTTAAATCGCTCTAAAAATCATCTAAACTGACGTTGCCTGTAGCAATCATGGACAGCAAATTTCAGTCGCAGAAGACTCACTAATTTCATTAAAACAGACTCCAAAGTTCCACGTGGAACATTCTTAAATCGATCTAAAAATCTTCTAAACTGACATCGCCAGTTACTCTCAAGGACAGTAAATTTCAGTCTAAGAAGCCCCAGTAATTTCATCAAAACAGACTCCAATGTTCCACATGGAACATCCAAAATTCGCTCTAAGGATCTTCAAAACAGACGTCATCTGCAGCAATCATGGACAGCAAACTTCAGTCCAAATATCCTAACCAATTTCTTTAAAACAGACTCCAATGTTCCACGTGGAACATTCTTAAATCGATCTAAAAATCATCTAAACTGATGTCATCAGCTACTCTCATGGATAGTAAATTTCAGTCACAATAGACTCACTAATTTCTCTAAAACCGGCACTAATGTTCCACGTGGAACATTCTTAAATCGCTCCAAAGATCTTCAAAACAGACGTCACCAGCTACCCTCATGGACAGTAAATTTAAATCGAGATAGACTCTCTAATTTCTATCAAATCGACATCAACGTTCTACGTGGAACATTCTTAAATTGGGCCAAAGATCTTCTAAACTGACGTCACCTGTAGCCATCATGGACAGCAGATTTCAATCGAAATAAACTCATTTATTTCTGTAAAACTGACATCAATGTTCCACGTGGAACATCCAAAATTCGATCTAAAGATCTTCTAAACTGATGTCACCAGCTACTCTCATGGACAGTAAATTTCAGTCTAAGAAGACCAAGTAATTTCTTTAAAACAAACTCCAATGTTCCACGTGGAACATTCTTAAATCGCTCCAAAGATCTTCTAAACAGACGTCGCCAACTACTCTCATGGACAGTAAATTTCAGTCGCAGAAGACTCAGTAATTTCATCAAAACAGAATCCAATGTTCCACGTGGAACATTCTTAACTCGATCTATAATCTTATAAATTGACGGCACCAGTTACTATCATGGGTAGCAAATTTCGGACAAAATACACTCACAGATTTCTGTAAAAATGACACTAACGTTCCACATGGAACCTAAAATTTGGACAAAAAAAATCTCCCCAAAAAATAAATTTTTGGAGAGATTTCCTTGTTCACAAATCGTTAATTAGATATCGATTGTTGCTCTAGAGGCATTTTCA